>NVWB01000298.1 GCA_002733575.1 Blastopirellula sp.
CTCTGTGCCTCTGTGTTTAAAACTTCTTCTTTCTTCCTTGGCGTCTTTGCGGCTTTGCGTGAGAATTTCTTTTGATGGAATTTGGCCGACTTTATTGTCTAGAACAACGGCAATAGCATGGACTCGCGGTGAAAGTGGTGGAGTTCACTGAGAAGTGTCAGTTAATTCTCGTTTTCTAAATGCCCAATTCTGCCTTGACTTCTTTGAATTTATCAATCGCAAATTGTAAATCGGTTTCTGAATGAGCGGCCGATATTTGAGTGCGAATTCGGGCCTTGCCTTGCGGAACCACTGGGTAACTGAACCCAATCACATACACGCCTTTCTTGAGCATTGCGTCTGCTACTTGAGTCGCCAGCGACGCGTCTCCTAACATCAGCGGAACAATCGGGTGCTCGCCGGGAACAATTTCAAACCCGCTTTGCTGCATGCCTTCACGAAAGAACTTGGTGTTTGATTCCAGCTTGTCTCGCAGTTCGGTAGATTCTGTTAATAGGTCAATCGCACGAATCGAAGCCGCTACAATCGGCGGTGCCACAGAGTTCGAGAATAAGTAGGGACGAGACCGTTGACGTAACAAGTCAATGATTTCTTTTCTGCCAGAAGTATATCCGCCACTCGCGCCACCGAGTGCCTTGCCCAAGGTGCCCGTAATAATATCAACGCGGTCGATTACATCGTGATGTTCGTGCGTTCCTCGGCCATGTTTGCCCATAAAGCCAACCGCATGCGAGTCATCGATCATCACTAAGGCATCGTACTTGTCTGCCAGATCACATACACCTTGTAAATTGGCAATCGTTCCATCCATCGAAAATACGCCATCGGTGACGATCAAGCGAAACCGAGATTCCGCGGCTGCTTTCAGTTGCGTTTCAAGATCGTCCATGTTGTTGTTTCGGTAGCGAAATCTTTTTGCTTTACAAAGCCGCACGCCATCAATAATGCTGGCATGGTTTAACTCATCCGAAATTACGGCATCTTCGGCGGTCAACAAGGTTTCAAACAAACCTCCATTAGCATCAAAGCAAGACGTGTAAAGAATGGTCTCCTCAGTCCCTAAAAACGTGCTTAATTTTTGTTCTAGTTCTGTATGGATGCTCTGCGTGCCACAGATGAAGCGAACCGAAGAGAGCCCGTATCCCCAGCGGTCGAGTCCTTCGTGCGCCGCTTTCAACACTTCAGGGTGATCGGCCAAACCCAAGTAATTATTCGCACAAAGGTTCAGAACCGACTGCCCACCACTCACTTCGATTTGAGCGTTTTGAGGCGTGGTGATAATCCGCTCCGACTTATAAAGCCCTTGCTGCTGAATATCAGAAAGTGATTGTTGTAGATGGTCTTTGATTTTACCGTACATGATATTTTTTGCAGTGGTTAATTGTGATGAATTCGGGTAGCCCTGATAGCTCGGCTATCGGGGCGGCGCAGCCGCAAGAGGTTTCATGTTGGATGATGAACAATCTTATCGGCTTGCATGAACCATTCGCTTTGAGCTGTCAGAGTTATATTGAGTGCTGGCCGCCATGTGCGACCTCTTGTTGACTTCGTCAACCCAGTTTGCGAGCAAACTGGGCTACCCTTTTAAATGAAAAACTGATTAATCGGCCCAGTTCAAAATAATCTTACCTGATTGACCCGACATCATGGTTTCAAATCCTTTTTCGAATTCGGTGTAGTGCATGCGATGGGTGATGACGGGTGAAATATCTAAACCACTCTGAAGCATCACTGACATTTGATACCAAGTCTCGTACATTTCTCGGCCATAGATTCCTTTGATGGTCAACATGTTGAACACTACGATGTTCCAATCAATCGCCATCTTTTCTTCGGGAATTCCGAGCATGGCCACTTTGCCGCCGTGACACATATTCTCTAGCATGTTTTGAAATGCAGAAGCGTTACCGGACATCTCAAGCCCCACATCAAACCCTTCGGTCATGCCGAGTTCTTTTTGAACATCGGCCAGATTTTCTGTCCGTACATCGACGACACTGGTGGCTTGCATCTTGGTTGCCAGTTCAAGTCTCCAGGGATTCACATCGGTGACCACCACATACCGGGCACCAGCATGTTTGGCCACCGCGGCAGCCATGCAGCCAATCGGCCCTGCCCCAGTGATCAGAACATCTTCGCCCAACAGCGGAAATTGCAACGTGGTGTGAACCGCATTTCCGTAAGGATCAAAGATCGATGCCACATCTCGATCCACCGAAGGATCATGATGCCAGAGATTGGTCATCGGCAGTGAGATGTATTCGGCGAATGCACCCGGTCGATTCACGCCCACGCCACTGGTATCGGCACAAAGGTGGCGACGGCCAGCTAGGCAGTTACGACAGCGTCCGCATACCACATGGCCTTCGCCACTGACGAGTTCGCCTGGATGGAAGTCTGAGACGTTCGAGCCAACTTCTACGATCTCGCCCACGAACTCGTGCCCAACTACCATCGGTACGGGAATCGTCTTCTGAGCCCAATCGTCCCATTTATAGATATGAACATCGGTGCCACAGATGCCGGTTCGGTCAACTTTCACCAGGACATCGTTGATTCCAATCTCAGGAACCGGAACATCTTCTAGCCAAAGTCCAGGCTTGGCATGTTTTTTGACTAAGGCTTTCACCTTGCTCTCCTTTGCATAAATCGTAATCCCAACGCCGAATTGCTCATCATACAACTTGATCCTGTGCCTGTCTGGATACCATTCGGAAAAAAATGAGCCACTTCCTTCCAGTTAGTCTCCTCTTTGCACTTGCACAGTCGAGGTTGGGTCAAGCAATGGGATTTGCAGTGATCAATGCCTCGCTAAGCCACTGCAAGTTAGATTCTCAGAACCTTGGATCAGAGTTAAGAGCCCCAGAGAAGAAAGGTATAAAACGATCTTAATGAAACGCTGAGAAAGTAGGTCTGGTTCTCTTTAGGTATCTGAACCTGAATCATCGTGAGCTTTACAAAGGCAAACCGCCAGAAGGTCACATGAACAACTTCTACCGTTGTATTTCCGAAGTCGGATTGACACTATCGAATGTCTTCTCGCATGTTCAAGCCATTGAGCACTTGCCATCTAAGCGTCATCGCCGGACGCTTGGGCAGAACGATCAAAGGGGATCCGAAAGCCGAGAAGGTTGTTGGAGATGATCAAGCGGCCACGTTCTTTGCCCGAGATCGTCGCGAAGGATTTGATATTCCCAAAGTGTAAGTTGCATATAACTTACCACTGTGAAACTGAGAACAAGGCCGCCGATTGAGCGGCCTTGTTTTATTGAATACTGTAATTATCTCTCTGGTGATATGCACACAAATCAGTACAGCACTCGCTGAAAAAAGGGAGTGTACAAATTGAATAAGAATAATTCGCTTTTCTTTTTTATTGAATTGCAGGAATCTCTTCATCTGTTTGCCCCTGCCGTAGTGTGGTAACCCGCAGCAATGTTAAGAAAAATGAGCGACTTTAATCGTCAAGAGAATTACGGTTTTATATTGTTATTATTATCCCGCATAAAGTAATTTGCCGCTCTATAAATCTTGACTTCTGAATCGTATAAAAAAGAATGTATTACATAACGATTTCTTATAAATTCGTCGCAGAGTAAGTGGAATACTGTCCATGATCTGTTGAATTCTATGGTTTTATAATACGGCTAAAGCTATTTGTTATTGCTTTTAACTATGTTTATGAATGGATATTACAGATGAAAACTTTAGGAATCGCACGGCGCCTTTTTGTATTAGCTTCAATTGCATTGTGTGGCATAAGCTGCACAGGTGGTACTGATGCTGACTTAGGAGCTGTGACTGGAACTGTCACTCTAGATGGAGCACCCTACGGGAACGCTCATATTACTTTCACGCCAGATTCTGGTCGTCGTTCGATGGGAATCACCGACAGTGACGGGAAATATGAACTGACCTATATAAAAGCACAAAAAGGGGCAACTCCAGGTACGCATAAAGTCAGTATTACCACTGTCCCTCCAGAGACAACCGATCAAGATCCTGGCGGTCGATTTGCAGAACCCATCCCTAAAAAATACAACGTAAAAAGTACCTTGTCGGCACAGGTCGAAGTTGGAGAAAATTCACATGATTTTCCCCTCACTTCGAAATAACAAATTTAATACGATTCATATTTTGCTCTTAAGGAACTAGAGACATGAATGTACAACACACGAAACGCAAGGGATTTACCCTTGTCGAGCTACTGGTCGTGATTGCGATCATCGGGATCTTAATCGCTCTCTTATTACCAGCAGTGCAACAAGCACGCGAAGCGGCTAGACGCATGCAGTGCACTAATAACCTGAAGCAATTTGGACTTGCATTACACAATTACCACGACACGTATTTAAACTTTCCTTACAATGGTCAAGACCAGTTTGGTTCGGGAACTTCCAAAGATAGAGGTCCATCGTGGATTTTCCGAACTCTTGCTTTCATGGAACAATCGGCTGCCGTTGAGCAAGCGGTTTACTCAGGCGATTGGTCGCTTCAAGATGCCCCTAATAGCCCGAATAAACAATTGATTGAAGATCTTCGCGTTACTGGTGTCCTATGCCCATCTTCTCCATTGCCCGATACTAAGAAAATGAAGCACGGCTCAGTCGTCCAGGTAGCCAGTTACGTTGGCATTGAAGGCTCTTATTTTAGAGGGGGGACAACCACTACAGCCGCCTCTCAGCCGTATTTTGAGAACTACGGAAGAAAAGTTTATAACGGAGTCATTCTAACCGCAAGGCACTCTATCGGAATGAAAAACATCACTGATGGGACTAGTAATACCTTGATGGTGAGTGAGCAGAGTGATTTCCAGTACGATTCCAGCGGGAGTAAAGTTGATCGACGCTCTGGTGGTCACGAGGGTGGGGCTTGGAGTTGTGGGGCTGGCTCAAATAGCTGGCAGCAAAACGTAACGACCATCCGTTATCCGATCAATGGTGGCTATGGAGCTGCTGGAAACGGAGCACCTTACCATGCGAACATCCCTTTGCTATCGCCCCATCCGGGAGGAGTGATGTCTTGCTTTGCAGATGGCTCGGTACATTTCATTTCAGAAACAATCAACTTTGCTACATTAACAGCCTTGGCAGACCGTTCTGACGGACAGGTGATTGGTGAATATTAATAGGACCTGAGTCAGTTTGCATTGTTTCAATGCCGGGCTGATGAAAAAAATCAGTATTATGTAAGGCTGCTTTGTTTTAAACGAAGCAGCCTTTTTTTGGGGATTAAGATTTGAGAAGGATTAAGCAATTCGTTTGAATGCTGTAATACATTATGATCATGAAGTTGAACCTGAATTTCTGCAAGCACCTACAAGCTTCGTAGAAACGCCACGAGATCAGCCCGCTCTTTCTTATTCAGATCACGTTCTAGCTGATGTTTGTGCACTTTGAACACATCAACTAAGCTCTTGGCACGCATATCATGAAAGTGTGATTCACGGTGGCCGATGCCGAGAAGTGAGGGCGGATTGAACAGTTCATTGCCTTCGGTGTCATCAAGACCTACATCGTAAGTATCGGCAGAGGTGTAACTCGGCGGTGCATGACAGGAAGCACAATCCAGTTGGTTAAACAATTTCTTGCCGCGTGCGACTGATTTGTGATTCACCGTTTTTTGAAGTGCATCAATCGACTCCGGTACTTGCAGCGTGTTAATATAAGCGGCCAAAGCACTTGCCTGTTCGTCAGACAAATCACGGCCTCGCATGGTTAGCTTGACGGACTTTTTAATTTGCGATTCCATCGAATCACTCAGCCCTCGCCAGCCAAACGGGGCAGTGTCGTTTCTACCGAGTAATGACAACACTCTTTTCGATGATCCAAAAGAGCCGTCGCTGAAATTGTCATTCGCCATGCCATTGGTGTGCCCATCGGTATGACAACTATGGCAAGACATCCAGCCTTCCATCGATAGGCCCTTGTGGAACAGCAGTTCGCCTTGCTCCACGATATCTCGCTCTCGTTGAGGCCCTAACGAGATAGTCCCGGTAACCTCATGATGCTTCGTATCAACAATGGAAATTGTGTCGTCATAAGAGTTCGCCACATACGCAAACCGGGCATCGTCCGAAAGCACTACACTCGTTGGACGCTGACCCACCTTGGTGCGGATCAGACTATATTCGTACTCTTTTCCAATCGAAAATTCATTGGTGGCAGCCATCGTGATTGCCACGTGTCCTTCATTCGAAATGATAACACTGCTAGGGTCACCCCCGCCGCGATTGGCTTCGCCGATTGGTTGCATGTGCCCATTGCGATAGAAGTCTTTCTTCAGATCTAAAATCCCTTCGACCGAAAGCCAGCGGGCATCGTTCGACATCAACAACCCCCAATGAATATCATTGGTATTGGTAACCGCCAAGTCATTCAGCATCTGATGAACGAAAACCACTTTTTCTCCATCGGCCGATAGCTGCATGCCGCGGATGTTATGCGCCGGAAATTCACGCACATGATCAAGCGTAAAAGAGTCCGCAGTCAGCACGGCCAATCTTCCGCCAAACGCATCGGCCACCAAGACTTTTCCTTGTTCATTCAATGGCAAAATCATCCGAGGAGCAAACGGCAGTTGCAGTTCTTTCTCTCGTGTCCATTGGTCTTCTTGAAGTGAAAGCTTCGTCACAACACGTGGCCACAAAGAAGAAACATAGATATTCTTTTGATCATCTAAACTAAGCCGCACAGGATAAGGCCGCACATCAATTTTCTGTTGAACCTGACAGGCATCCTTTTCGATAGCAACCACAATCACCTGATGGGCCACGTCATCGGTAATAAATAACTGATGATCGTTCAGCAAAAAAGAATCCGAAATTCGCTGGGCCACTTTGGTTTCTGAAATCACCTGGCGAGATTCAACATCGACAATGCTAATAGTGCCGCTCTTGCGATTGGCGGTGTACAATCGTGAAAGATCGGCATTACGGTGAAGTTTCTCAGGGTAACGCAGCGTTTCTCGCTGTGGATCAACCGGCTGTGAATCAAATGATTGAGCAGCCGCATCTTGCGAGTCGGTCCAATTGACAAACTGAACTGCTAATATCATCAGAATTAATGAGCAAAGTCGGTGCATGGTTACCGGCGAATTAAAGGGGCGGGAAATGGGGGAAAGGCCATCTATTCAGTTTCGCATAGAGAACCAGTTCCTACAAGCCAAAAAATAGCAAAGCCAGCGGGCAGATTAGACGAAAACAAATTAAACACCCTTCATTCAAGTAATAACCCTCAACAAAACCAACATCATGCCCAATTGCATACCCGGCACATCCATCGAAATCGTCAACTCGAATTGCCCGAAAGGCCCCTTTCAGGCTGCTTTATTTGACTTTGACGGCACAATTTCTCTGCTGCGGCAGTCTTGGCAAGATGTGATGATTCCAATGATGATCGATATTCTTCAACAAACGGGAACCAGCGAATCATCCGAACAACTGCATGAAATCGTCGAAAACTTTGTGATGAAGCTTAACGGCAAACAAACCATCTACCAAATGATGCAACTGGCCGAAGAAGTACAAACTCGTGGCGCCGCTCCTTTGGAACCGATTGATTACAAAAATCAATATCACGATTTATTGTGGAAAGAGGTCTCTCAAAGAATCGAACAAATCAAGCAAGGCCAGCAGACTGCCGCCAATATGTGTGTGCCCCAGGTGCATGTGGCCATCGAATGTCTGATCGAGCGTGGACTCGTTCCCTATCTGGCATCTGGCACTGACTTAAAATATGTGCAAGACGAAGCCCAGTTGTTACAGGTAACCGACTATTTTGGAACCCACATCTACGCGGCCCTGGATGATTACAAAAGATTCTCGAAGCAAATGATCATCCAGAAAATCATCCAAGAAACCGGTGTACCTGGCGCACAAATTATCGGCTTTGGCGATGGGTACGTCGAGATCGAAGAAATCCACAAAGTCGGTGGCCTGGCCATCGGAGTCGCCAGCAACGAAGAAACCCGCGAAGGGATCAACACCTGGAAACGCACCCGGCTAATCGACGCCGGCGCCGACCTAATCATGGCCGACTACCGCGAGTTCCCTACACTGCTCAATTGGCTGAATTTCTAGGATCCGGAGTTGATTTATTTGATCGGGTACTCCAGTTTGCTCGCAAACTGGACGGCACAGCCGCAAGAGGTCTCAATTTCAAGCCGAGATTTCAAACAGATTCAGAAGTGAAAGAATGTAACCACCAAGGCTCGAAGGCACAAAGAAAAAAGATTTTTTCCAAAAGTGTGCCACTGGCATCCTGCCAGTGTGTGCTGCAATTAGATCGAAGATCCTATAGAACTTTACACAATTTAAACCGATACTCTTCAAGATAATAAAAGTCTAATTGCAATTCCTCACTGGCAAGATGCCAGTGGCACACGGCGCAGCTGCAAGAGATTTCATATTCAAACAGAGTTTTCAAAGTTGCATAGAGCAAACAAGAATCACGCCTGCTCTTTCAACCACTCCACATACTGCCCGACCACGCTCCGTTTATAGATCGACTTCAGCGTTTGCGGGCGTTGTTGTTCTAAGAACTTCTGTGCCTCGGCCGGTGTCATGCCTTGGGTCTTGATCAACCAGCAAAGTACAATCGTAGCACTCCGGGCACGGCCTGCTTTGCAGTGGACGTAAACCTGTTTGCCGGCGGCGATACTTTCCTCAACAAACGCCACGCCACGGATCACATTCTCTAGCAGCGGGGGCGTGAAGTCGACCGTGGGGATGTACAACTGATCAATCCCCAGCTTCCGATACGCATCAACCGGGCCAGCGTATTCTTCGCAAGTGTTGACCACCGCTTGCACCCCTTCGGCAGCCAGTTCTTCCGCAGTCGCCGCTGAAGGCCGGGCCCCAATTAACACATGCTCATTCACCCGATTCCACCACCGCCAACGCCGAAACACGTAGACCATCGTCAAGTTAAAAACCAACGAAGGATAAAACAACGCCGCCGCCGCTGTTCGCTTGATCCAGAAGTTCATGTTGTTTGGGTGATGCTTGATATAGGTTTAAGGGACAGGCATTTAGAAAGATTGAGTGTAGCAGATTTCCAGTCGAGGATGTTACTCATACTCCGGTGTTTGATAAGGGTTACCGGTATCAGGTCCATTTATCAATGACGTATCTTCGTCGCCATCGGCTTGTTGGTCTTTGGCTAATATATGAAGGTCTTGAATCATTTCAAAAGTGTTCGCGGCTTCAATTGGGTCGTTGAAAGATGCTTGTGGAATTAGGCAATGGGGAATCGGTGATTTGCTGTATAGTGCAATTAATTCTTTGTCTTCTCCAACGGTCTTGATGTGCGACCATTTTGTCCAACTAGCATGAACATCTGAAATAATCCCAATCCCCTCCGAAGATAATTGGATTTCAATAGGTTGTAATTGAAGACTTAAAACATTGTTACACCAAATTCTGAATACGAACCAGTTCACCGCATGTAGAATGACTGTGGGAACACTGAGTAGATAAAATGACAAATAATAATAAAAAGAATACTCATTAGTTATTGATGATAATATCAAGATCAAGAATGTGATTGCGACTAGTGTGACACTCAGAGAGCGGAAAATAGAGCTCCATCTTGGGCGTTTCTTAAACGATGCTTTCCCTACTCCAATTAACTCTGCTCTGGCCCATTGTGATCTATCGAGTTGAAACCGAAACGTGCGCTTTACCGAAGTTACCCAGTGAGGCTTGAATCCATTTGCAATTGTGAGTGGTTCGAGTATCTTATTAGATTTTGCGTTGGCATTTTCTATGTTTTTTTGAATCACATCTGAGAATTCCTGAGCTTCCTCTAAACTCTCAAATGCGGCCTTGGGAATAACGTGTGCCGAAATTGGAGAAATCAATATAATCAGATGCGATTTGCTGTCAATAAATTGATGTATTGCAGACCAAGCCATTCTCGATTCATCGTAAGAATTAATATCTTCATAGTAATCGTCCGTTAAGCGAGCATGGTGTGTTTCGTCTGGAATATATGATTTTGCTAATTTTCTCGTGGTTCTAAGCAACTCCCAAATATAGTAAGTGAGTAAGAGCATCATTGCGATAGCAAGAAAACCTCTAGCATCAAGCAATTTAAATAAGCAAATAACAGTGAACGCTTTGCAAATAACTGATAGAAAAGGAGAGAAGGTTCTCCAATATAAATTGCCTTTGGGAGCAACCTTAAATAGTGCTTTGATACTTTCTTTTGTATAGGTGTATTCAACTTGCATTACAGTTCAATTCTTGAATCATTGTTATCTTCGGAAAACTCACCTTGTGTGCGGCCTCATGCTTCGAGTACCGAACGGTTACTTCGCGAGCCTAATCCAACCAAGAATCATCAGAACGAAACCCGACACCAAAGTACCGAGAATCAGGCCAGCAACGGCCAATCCAGCGGCTCCAAACGGACCCCATAAAAACCAGCCAACGAGTGCTCCGATTGCGGCCATGCCTCCGACAACGCCGGCTTGAATCAGGTTGTCTTTCCAGCGTAGCGAAGGGACCATGCCAACGGTTTCCGCGACTTTCTGATACCCTTCAAAGGCATCGACCTTGCTTGGTGGGTCTGACGGCTTGTCTACGTTACTTGCGGTTTCAGGCGAGGGTTCTGTCATGACGTTTCCTTTTGCTTATATGCGTGCCTAACAGGTATTAGACCACAGAAATGCGGTAATTACGTGCCACACTTTTGCGGCATATTGATCGGCGAATTTCAATGTATCACACTAGCTAGGCGTTTTCAACAAAAATTAGAAAATGTTGCCTTGCTACCTGGCGCGCAGAATTAGATTTCTGATGATAGAGAATCTTGAACCCTGAGAGTGCATTCTAAAACAACTCCCGCACCACGTTCCCCTTCGGTAGCATCTTCATCGGTCTACCCTGCGAAACAAATACTTCTGTCGGGTCGAGGCCCAGGGCGTGGTACACCGTGGCGGCGAAGTCAGGTACGGAGACGGGGCGGTCGGTGGGGACGGCGCCGTGTTTGTCGCTGGCGCCGATGACTTGGCCGGTTTTTACTCCGCCGCCACCCAGGGTCAAACTGAAGCAGCGGCCCCAGTGGTCACGGCCGGGGCCTTTTTTGTCGGTGTTGATTTTGGGTGTACGCCCGAATTCGCCGGCAGTGATTACCAGCGTGGTTTCTAACAAGCCGCGGTCGTCTAAGTCATTCAACAGGGCCGCGTAACTGTTGTCGTAGATGGGCAGTTGTTGGTCTAAGTGCGGAAAAATTCCCCAGTGATGATCCCAGGCGTAAATACCGGTATCGACGTAGCCTTGGATCGTGACAAAACGGACGCCAGCTTCAATCAACCGCCGGGCCATCAACATCCCCTGCCCTACCCTATTCCGTCCATAAGCATCACGCAGTTTGGCAGGTTCCTGGGAAAGATCAAACGCATCTTTCGCTTTGCGTGAAGTGGCCAAACTGAGTGCCTGTTCGGCAAACTTATCATGCGTGCGTGCGAACTCTAACTGGCGTTCACGGTTCGATTGATATTGATCGAGCGATTGCAATAATTGCTTGCGGCCAGCCAGCCGACTCACATCAACATCAGGGGCCGATTCAAATTCATGCACCGCAAAGTCAGCGGCGTTCGGGTCTTGCTTGATCACGTACGGGTCGTAGTTGTGACCCAAGTATCCGCCGTAACCAGGAGCACTATAAGCTGGGTGCTTCATGTCTCCAAAATGAACGAACGGCGGGATCGTGGCCTGTTGGGCTTGCTGCATGCTGAGCACTGCCCCGATGCCGGGTGCTTGAACATTCTTGTCGACCGGGCTGCCGCACATGATATGGACATCGCCTTCGCCATGCTTGGAAGTGTACGAGTGCATTGACCGGATGAGCGAGAATTTATCGGCACACTGGCCAAGCTTCGGTAGTTGATCACTTAACTGCAAGCCGGGCAAGCAGGTATTCACCGGATCATACTTGCCACGGATTTCGCTAGGGCTATTCGGTTTCATGTCATACATATCAATATGACTGGCCCCGCCTTGCAAGAACATGAAGATCACATTGATCTGTTTCTTGCTGCCACTTTCTGCCTCGTTGGCCAACACCTGAGACAACGACAACCCTATCGGAGAAATGGCCCCAACCGACAAACCACCCAGCTTGAAGAAATCACGTCGATTAAAAAGCGGCAATGCAGAACTCAACAGGCGTGTCCTTAAATTGTGTGCGATCGATTTACAATAAAATTAGTGGCCGGGGTAACCAGTGACGTGACAGAAATGATTCTGTAATGGATGAGGTGAGTGGCAGGGGGGTTATAGTAATGGATTGAGATCCGATAAGCCAGAGACGAATTT
>NVWB01000299.1 GCA_002733575.1 Blastopirellula sp.
TGTAGTCGGCTTAGCGCGCGCCGAGCTTAACGCCAGCCAAAGTAGCCTCGACGTTTGACGCATCAATGATGCCCGGCCCAGTCAGAATAGGTGCGGTCGGCAAGTTGGTTCCAAAATCGATGGCCGAGGCCAGGATCTGAATTGCCAGCAAAGGCTGCAGGTAGGGTTGCTGATCGATAGCAAATGCTTGTTCGCCATGCTGAATACGAGATAGCGTAGCTTCGTTGAAGTCAAACGAACCAAGCACAAACGAACCAGTTTTACCTGCTTGCGCAATGCCAACCGCGGCCGCATCAGCTTCAGATGCACCCATGGTAATACCCCCCCCGATGTCCGGGTTCTGAGTTAGGTACGCCTTCACTGCTTCAGCAACTGCAGCCGGGTCACCGTGTGTGGTGGTCGGCAACGGCAGTTGCTCGGCCGATTTTCCAGCTTCGGTCATCGCATCAATGAAACCTTTACAACGCTCTTCAGCCACTGTTGTCCCCGGAAGCGTGTTAATACACAAACCCTTTTCAACACCGGCATCAACCATGTACTGGCCAGCGGCACGGCCGGCTGGATATTCTGCGGCGCCAACATAGTTGATCGCACCGAGTTCTTTTGCCTTTTTGCCGCTACCACCGTTGAAAAGTATCACTTTGATACCGGCGGCGATGGCCTCTTTGATCGGCCCGTCCTGCGATTCCGGCACCCAATTCGGCACCGCAATACCATCTGGTTTTTTGGCAATAGCTACGCGGATAATTTCAGCAGCATCAGCCGCGAAATTATCATAGCTTTGCAAGCGCAAATAATCGACTGACCCGCCATTGGCTTCGACAACAAGGCGCGCATCATCGATGCCCTTCTTAATTTTATTCCAGAACGCATCGTCTGCCTTACCGCCAATAATGGCAATATCGGCTGCCATTGCGACCGTCGCTGTTGCTGCAAATACGACCGCGATCGCCGCGGACCTTATGATTTTTTTCAGTTTCATTTGGATTTTCCCTCCTTGGATTGCCGCGTTATGCGGCAATTATAAAATTCTTGATGGTGGATTGCTTACGCGACCGGACCGCTCCTGGTTTTTCGGGCGCTTGCACGCTCTTGCTTTTTTCGAAATCGTTCTTTCATTATCTCGTCGGATTCTTTCGATCCGTCGTGCCAGGTGCCGAAAATCTTGTCCAAAGGCACCAGGCCATCGCCATAGTTCACCTCGAAATACTTGTGATGCAGGTAGTGCGTGTAGGCGTGAGAATCGACGGCCGAGTTTTTGCCGACTTCAATCTTGTCAAAACCTATATGTCCAGGAACCGCACCAAAACCTGCATAATGCAATTGGTAAAGTGCGATAATTGGGTTCGACGGGATGATCAGGTGATAGAACATCGTAGAGAAGTAGAGCATATGTTCCACCGGGTGCATCGCAAGTGACGACCATGGACTCGGGTTGATTGAGTTGTGGTGTACCGAATGCACGTGTTTATAGAGGAATGGCGTATGGATAAGCCGGTGAATGTAGAAAAAATGTATTTCGTGAATAACCGGGACCAACAACGCTAGCATGAATAGATAAACCGGGCTCTCGGCAATGCTCAGCCAGGGGGCAAGTTCGTTGGCGTAGGCCCAAAGCACAATACCCTGAACTGCGGTCCAAATTGGCACACCTGTCAGCATACCGCGCAGGAAGTTATCGATATTCTGTTTGCTGAACCAAAATATGTTGCTCGGAGTGTCGGCCGGAAATTTGTGATTAAACTTGAAGCGTGTGCCCTGTGCGCGTCGCAGATAAAGACGCAGCTCAAACGCGCCATAAAATAATATGACCGAAATCGTATTGACCAGCCAAAGCTTGAATATCCAGCCCCAGGCAAAGGTCTTCAAAGTTTCTACGGGTGGGACAATCCAGGCCCAATAGGCCACAGCCGAAATAGCGAAAAACAAGTTCCACGGCAGGAAATACCCCGGAAGCCATTTGATGATTGACCTGATATTCGGTGGAATCTGATAAAACGGTGCGATTTCAATTCGTGCGGTGGGTTTCCAATTGCCCCGCTTGTCACGCATACCAAACTGCAGATCGTCCATATAGCGAGTGCTCCTCCAACGGCAAAAAAGGCGGCAAAAAACCTGTATTCAGGTCACCGCACCGAGTGAGTTTATTCACCAAGACATAGATCAGTTCAATATTTTTGAGCTACATTCAAACATTATGTTGCATTTTACTTCAAAAATTAAATTTGGTGATATAAAAAGAAACTTGAATGAAACTTATTGAGAGAAAATTGGCATGTCCCGACCAAAAATTAAAGATTTAGCGTCTGCGGCTGGTGTGTCAGTATCGACCGTGAACCGCATTCTGTCGGGCATGGGTACAGTACGAAAGCCAACACAAGACCGGGTTCTTCATGCAGCAGAGGCGATCGGTTTTTACGGTTTAGGGACCTTAGAAAACTCTATAGCCAAGAACCGCGAGACTCATCGTTTTGGCATATTGCTCTTGCAACGCCACCGAACCTTCTACCGCGATCTCGGTGAGGCGTTGCAAATTGCAGCGAACGGCTTTTCGAACGAACAAATAGAATTGTCTGTGGAATTCTCAGACGAACTTTCACCCGAAAGCGTGGCTAGCCGACTGATGTGTCTGGGAGATACCTGCGACGCCGTGGGTGTTGTTGCGGCCGAGCACCCTTTGGTTTCTGACGCGATTGATACACTTATGGATAAGGGCATTCCCGTTTTGAGTTTGTTGTCTTCTCTCACGGCTAAGAACAGTGTCAGCTATATTGGCCTTGATCCTTGGAAAGTTGGACGAACAGCGGCCTGGCGATTGAGAAAATGAGCCGGACACCCGGCGAAATCGGGATACTTGTAGGAAGCCACCGCTTTAGGAACCATGAGATGAATGAAAGTGGTTTTCGGTCATACTTCCGGGAACACGCCCCCGCATTTGCGCTGCTGGAGCCGGGAACGACATACGAGTCGTCAGATGTCGCGCGGCAACTGACGAATGACCTGTTTAGCCAATACCCTGACCTTCGTGGACTTTTTGTGTCCGGAGGCGGCATCACCGGTGTCCTCGCGTCCATTCGCGAGCAACCCAAGCGACAAAACTTCATAAGTGTCGCCTACGATCTGATCGGCGTAACTCGAACGGCCTTGATTGATGGAACTCTAACAATGGTTATTTCCCATCCACTCCAAAGGCTGGCGCATGAAACTATGAAAGTTTTGATAAACTTGAAAAAATCCGACCCAGCATCGGTTGTCCAGCACATCAATCTAGGATTTGAAATCTATACGGCCGAAAATGTTTGATTCAGGATCTCCTATAATATAATAAGCCGACCTAGCAGTTTGTCGGATTTAGCAATCCTGAAGCGAGATACAGGTTGCTTGGAACCGAAACGACAGAGCCATGGCGGTGCCAATGGCAAGTTGAAGGATCACGCTGATTGGCTGCGACGACGCCTGACTGCCAACGGTAATTTAACCCTGGATGAATTATGCGTTGAACTGGTCAGCCTTGGTGTAATCATCCGTCGTTCCAATGTCGCTCGTCTGCTGCATCGGCCCGGTCTGATTCATAGAAAAAAGCCTGTCCGCCAGTGAGCAACCACGCCGGGCGGCCGCTGCCCAGCGCGACATGTGGATCAACCGGCGCAACCGATTCTTCAACAAGGCCATATCTAGGCCGGTTTTTATCGATGAAACCTCCACCAATACAAAGCTGATCAAACGCACCGGCTGGGCGCCGCGTGGCGAACGTTACCGCACCCATGCTCCCTTTGGAGCATGGCAAAGCCAGACTTTCATTGCAGGATTGCGGTGCCATGGGTTGATAGCCCCCTGGATCATCTACGCACCGATGAACGGGAAATTGTTCGAAGTCTATGTCGAAACCCAATTGGCTCACACGCTTCAATCTGGCGATGTCCTGATCCTCGACAATGTCGCCTTCCACAAGAGTAAACGGGCTGAGCAACTGGTCAGGGAGTACGGCGCATGATTCTTGTTCCTGCCGCCCCTACTCACCAGATTTGAACCCAATCGAAATGGCCTTCTCGAAGCTTAAAAGCCTGCTGAGGAAACATGCGGCCCGATCATTTGACACCATCAGTGATGCGCTCGGTAATATTTGTGACTTGTTTACCGCCACAGAATGCAGAAACTTCTTCAAAGCTGCCGGTATGAGGCATATTGAACGCGACACGCTTTAGAATCTCCTGTAGCTAAAAAACCATTAGAAAATGCTTCCACTTTTTATGAAGAAGCCCAGTACCGACATATTTGTTGACGATGCATATTTAATTCGGTTGTGTTCACTGCGCGAAAATTATCAATGAGTAATTGGAGTTCTTTTGTTGACAGATGTGTGTTCAATCCATCCATCAAAGTACAGCGCTGGTTGATATTGCGATCGTTTAATCTGCACAGCCTGGTCAATAGGCTGAATTACTTTGCTGAAGGCTCGACATGTGATTCCTGTAAAGAAAATTAAGCCAAAGGGTGATTATTTGGCAAATTTTCTGCACCGTCAATTAATTCCCCGCACTCTCCATTTTCCGGTGTTCGAGCACTTTTTCCAGCCAGCCCAATTTCATTTCAGGCACTGACGACAGCAGCAAATCCGTGTAATTGTCAAATTAAGGCGATAAAACTTTGGATTTTGGACCGTACCGTACCACCTTACCCTGGAACATCACAGCAATTGAGTCGGAAATTGCCCTGACGGTGGCAATATCATGGGTAATGAACAGGAAGGCCACGTTGGTCTCTTCCTGTAGCGGATGGCTCCGATTGCTCGTGATCGTCTCAATGACAACCACACTTTGGCACGTTAGATGCCGGGAGCGGGAGCCATCCACTCCATCAGCTTTGTGTGTGCTTATTGGGTATTGAGAGTCCGTAATCGCATTGCTGGCAATAAATCAAGTTCACTGCGCTCAATTGGAAACATCATCTATGTAAGATGATTAGCGCTGTCACACTTCAGTTTGAGCCCACATTAGAGTGTTGGTGCAAGGCCTTTCTTTACCTGCTCTACGAAACGTCTTAGGATCGGCTTCTCACTCAAATCGCCCCAATAGATCGCACCACTTTCTGACACCTGGCCAGTGCCATCGTCGCAAATTTTGGCCAGTCCAAAGCTTTCAAACAATCTTTCAAAGCCGCTTGATGCCGAGATCAGTAATTGCGAACCACGCAAGGTTTGGATCGTGTTCATCATCGTGTTGGCTTTAATCGCGTAGTCTCGTTCATGCCCCCGTCCTGTACCTTCCATAAGACCAAACTCAAACTGGTGATTGACCCACCTGTACCGCTCCAGATCACCCTTCGTCACCTTCTTCTTCGACAATAATGGATGTGTCTTGTCGCCAAAAACACTAAACCCGTTCTTGCGTAATTTCTCAAATGTCAGCGAGTAGAGTTGCTCTACGGACGGGTCAATAATGCCAAATGCCAGATCATAGGTTCCGTTTCTTAGCCCATCCAGCCGGTTTGCATGACTGACTATATCTATATGTACCAAGACCTCCGGATGAGCCTGTGAATATTCACGTATGATGCTGGGAAGATAGACATATCCCCATATGTCACCAGCAGCGATCCGCAATGATGAGCGCCCGCTTCCCTGCAGCTGTTTGATTTCTTCAGTTGCACGGTCGTAATCATTCAGTATGCCGACCGCGTGGGCATAGAGTATCTGGCCATACTTGGTCAGACGGACGCCCTCACCGTGACGCTCAAAGAAGTCCACGCCTTTGCTGGCCTCCATATTGCGAATAGATCTGGACAAGGTTGGCTGAGATATATTCAGCCGCCCGGCAGCCTGCGTGATGCTTCCACAGTCAGCGACAAGAACAAATTGCCTCAGGTTTCTCATGTTATACCCCATACGTTTTTTGCATGGGGTATAACATCTTAGCCTTATGCAAGGCACAAAATTTTTTTGATATTCACAATAAGAGGTTTGAAGTTGATGAAAAATATTATCCGGCACCGTGATTCTGCGTATCTGGCAATGGTGGCACCATCTGCAATTTTGCTGGTGATCATCACAATCATACCAATCCTCGCCACATTCTATATCAGCCTGCATTTCTTCAACCCAACAAGCACCCGCCAATTTGGTTGGGTGGGCTGGGAAAACTACGGCTATCTGCTTGAAGATTCTCGCTATCTGAACTCATTACGGGTGATGTTGTGGCTGATCGTCATCCCGGTCGCACTTCAGATCACGCTTGGCATGGCACTTGCAATCGCGCTTAAGGAAAAGCTCGCTGGCACAAGCTGGATGCGTGTCCTGTTTCTGTTGCCAGCAGTAATACCGCCCGCAGTGAGTGGCCTTGTCTGGAAGTTGTTCATCGTTCCCGGAGCGGGTGGTGTCACATATATGGGATCACTCTTGGGTATCGACCTTCAGCTTGATCTTTTGAGTTCGCCAAACAGTGCGCTCTTTGTCATTATTGTCTGTTCGACTTGGGTGGGTACGCCCTTTGTCGCTCTGCTGTTTCTGTCTTCTCTTGAGACAATTTCTAAAGACCTTTATGAGGCGGCTCATCTCGACGGAGCAGGCTGGCTTCAATCACACTGGTCGATCTCCATACCAATCATGCGGCCAGTCATCATGACCGTCATGGTGTTCCGTATTCTTGAAGCACTGGCGATCTTCCCGATTATTTTTATTCTCACCGGTGGTGGTCCTGCTGGTTCTACCGAGCCGGTCAATTACTACGCCTATGTCTCAGGGTTTCAGTATTTGAAGATCGACTATGCGGCAACGATCATCGTCTCCTTCTTTGTAATTTTGATGGTCTTTTGCGCGCCCTTCCTTATCCGTATTGCGAGGGCTGCGCGATGAAACTTTCACCGTCAGAAAAACTGCTTTGCTACATTGTCATGGTGGCCTTCACCATCATCCTTATCGCTCCAATCGCATGGCTGCTGTCGTCCTCATTCAAGGATCAATTGGGTATTTTTCAGTCGCCTCCAGTGCTTGTTACAGCCAACCCGACACTGGACAATTTCAAAGAAGTCCTGGGTGACAAGCAATTTATTGCTGCTTTTTGGAATTCAATGATTATCGGTGTATCCACGGTTATTATCACCATGTTGTTCGCAACACCTGCGGCCTACGGTCTGTCGCGTATGCGTTCGAAGGCAAAGGTCGGTTTGTTGTCGTGGGTGCTTCTGGTGCGGGCAGCGCCAGGAATGGTCTACATCGTTCCTTATTTTATTGCCTTTAATCAGATTGGGCTAATGGACACTAAATCAGGTTTGGTCCTGATCAATTCGGTGTTCACAATTCCACTCGCAATCTGGATCATGATTGCCTTTTTCGATGCGGTACCAAAAGAAGTTGAGGAAGCAGCGCACGTAGATGGTGCGACCCGCATTCAAACTCTGTTGCGCGTTGCATTGCCAATGGCTGCGCCGGGTGTCGCATCGACTGCAATTCTCGTATTCATATTCTCTTGGAACGAGTTCCTTTTTGCACTAACAATGACGCGAATTGATGCGCGCACCGCAGCGATTGCCATTCTCGATTACATGGCATTCGAAGGAACCGCTTGGGGTAAGGTCGCCGCTGCCGGCATCCTGATCCTGCTCCCAGTTCTCATATTTTCGATCTTCATCCGCAAGTACCTTGTTCAATCAGCAGCAGGGGCGGTGAAGGAATAAACACCAAATTTTCAACAGGAGGAATACCACCAATGTTTAAGAAACTCACAGGGGTCGCAGTCGCGGTTCTCATAGCCACCACCGGCCCCGCTTTAGCGGAAAAGCAATTTGATGGCGTCAAGCTGCGCGTCCTTGCTACAAAACAGGCGTGGTCAGACACGATTGAAAAACTGGCCGCAAAATTCACCGAGGAAACGGGTGCTACGGTTCAGTTTGATCAATTTTCTTTTGGTCAAGCCGTTCAAAAAATCACCATTGAGCTGACAACCAAATCATCTGCATATGATCTGGTATTCGTTAGTGGATCTGATGTTGCTCAATATACTCCGGGCGGATTTCTTGAGCCATTGTCAGCCCATCTGGGTAATCGCGACATTGTCAAGAATGATCCAAATCTGGCCGACTTCATTCCAGCCACACTGCGCCTTTTCCAGGACAGCGATGGTGAACAATATGCGTTGCCGCATTTCGCAGCGACACAGATCATGTTCTACAACGCTGATAAGTTAAAAGCTGCCGGTTTTGATAAGCCACCAGCAACATGGGCTGAGCTTTACGACTATTGCGGCAAACTGGCTTCGCCAGGTAACCCTTGTACAGCGATGCGCGGCAAGCCAAGTGTCAGCGAGAACATGTGGTACTACTCGCAAATGATGTATGGCTACGGTGGCCGGTTTTTTAAAGACTATCCTAACGACATGACACCAACGGTTAATTCTGCTGGTGCAGTAGAAGCGGCCGAACTCTATGCCAAACTTCTCAATGACTTTGGTATTCCCGGCTCGGTTTCTGCTGGATTTGACGAAGTAACCGTCGCTATGCAACAGGACAACGTATCTCTTGTCGTTGAAGGCGCACCACTGGCTGGCCGCATCCTGGATGCCAAGCTATCCAAAGTGATCGGTAAACTCGGTTTTGCTCTTCCACCTGCAGGTCCAAAAGGACGCTTTGCACCGTTTGCAGCACAAGGTTATGCCATCAACGCGGCTTCCAAAAACAAAGAGGCTGCTGCTGCTTTTCTGGCATGGTCTACAAGTTCAGAAACCATGAAGCAGGTTACACTCGACAGCTCGTTCTTGGCAGTCACGCGTAAGTCTGTTTGGGATGATGCAGAATTCCGCAAAAAGCATGATTACAACTATGGTCATGGATCATTTGCGGCGGCCTACGAAGGCACATTGCAGGCTGGCGTTGAGTGGTATCGACTGCCGTTCCCAGAGTTTAAAGCCATTGCTGACCGCGTAGGCCTGGCTCTTCAGGAACATGTTGTCGGCTCCAAAACAGCACAACAGGCCCTTGATGATGCCAATAAGGATATCATTACGATCCTAAAGCGGGCCAGCCGCCTCTAGTAAGGTTAAGCTATCTCAAAGAAAAAGCGCCCCTAACCCTGTTGGGCCGGGGCGCTTACATCGATTGTCCTTTGATAAAAAAGTCTTTTCATGTCAGATTTAAAAAACCGCCCCAATATCTTGTGGATCTCCACCGATCAGCAACGCTGGGACACGCTCTCTTGTCTTGGCCATCCCGGGGCGAAAACGCCGAACATTGATACAATCGCGGAAAGCGGCGTTGCATTCACCCGGGCTTATTGCCAGAGCCCGATTTGCACACCAAGCAGGGCGACGTTCCTGACAGGCCTTTATCCGATTTCGCACCAAGTGCACCGCAACGGCAATAAGGAATTTCCAGCCCATCTGCCTCTCCTTCCAAAAATGATTAAGGATGCAGGTTACTATACAGGCCTTATCGGCAAGCTGCATTTATCCCGTGCCAAAGGCATCGTTGAGAAACGCCCCGATGACGGCTATGATGAATTCTACTGGAGCCAACACCCTGATCCAGACTGGGACAAAGGTCATGATTACCACGATTGGCTCGTTGAAAAGGGCATCAACCCGATCAAACTTTATGCTGACCAAAAAGGCGCGATTAGATCTGGTGTTCCTTCAGAGTACCATCAAACGACGTGGGCCGGGGAACGGGCGCAGTCGTTTATTGAATCAAACAAAGAGCGTGAGTGGCATCTGGCAATTAATCTGTACGATCCGCACCCACCATTTGATCCACCGAAAGAATATATGGATCGATTTGATCCTGCAGACATGCCAAAAGCACTCTTTCAGAAATCAGACTTGGCAAATCATGAAAAACTCTTGGGCAGGGTTGATCAACAAGCCCAAGTTGCTTTTGATCCACTACATTGCCAAGACGATAGCGACTTTCTGGAAGGCGCCGATGAAGGTGCACACGATCGCCCGCCCACACGCGTCCATGTTCCAAAAATACGCGCTGCATACTTTGCGATGATTGCTCAAATTGACGATATGATCGGGCGGTTGCTCGAAACACTCTCGCAAACCGGGCAGCTTGAAGACACCCTGATCATTTTTATGAGTGATCATGGAGAAATGCTGGCCGATCACGGATTGCTCTACAAAGGGTGCCGCTTTTACGAGGGCCTCGTTCACGTCCCCTTCTTGGTGTCCTATCCAGCAAAGATCAATCCAGGACGCATCTCGGACGCACTTGTTGAGCTGGTTGATATTCCACAAACAATTCTGGACTTCGCAGGGATTGAACAGAGCAGCTACATGCAGGGCAAATCCCTGCACCCGCTTTTGATCGGTGATGCTGATCTGCAGAACCACAAGCCATATGTGCTTTCCGAATATTACGATGCCATCGCCTATCCGGGCAGCGTCGGGTCACGTGGCAGCATGTATTTTGATGGACGCTATAAACTCTGCGTCTATCACGATGCAAACACTGGAGAGCTCTTCGATCATCACCATGATCCCGACGAGTACAATGACTTATGGGATAATGAAGAATCTCGAAGCCTCAAATGTGAACTGCTTCAAAAACACTTCAATGCAATGATGAAAAACTCAGGCGCCGGGCCAGAGCGTACTGACGATTATTAAGGTTCGACATGAAACAGCAATTGATGAAATCACCTGGTGAAATGGAATTGAAAGACGTTCCAATTCCGGAGCCGGGTGCAGACGAAGTGCGCATTCGCGTGGGTCGCATTGGTATTTGCGGCTCTGACATTCATGTCTGGCACGGCAAACATCCCTTCACACCCTTCCCGGTTGTGCAAGGCCATGAATTCTGCGGATATTTGGATGCCTTGGGTAGCGATGTTAGCGGCCATGAAGTCGGTGAGCTCGTGACTGCGATGCCCCAAATCATCTGCGGGACCTGCCCCTCCTGCCAAAAGGGCAGATTCAACATTTGCGAGAACCTGAAGGTTCGTGGCTTCCAGGCCGACGGCTGTGGACAGGAATATTTTGTGACCAAGGCCGACCGGATTGTCACTCTGCCCGCGGGCTTCACGCTTGACCAAGGGGCGTTTATGGAGCCGGTTGCCGTTGCTGTGCATGCGGTTGAACGCCTGGGCAAAATTACTGGCGAGAACATCGTCATTGCCGGTGCAGGGCCCATCGGAAACTTGATCGCCCAAGTCGCCCAACTGAAGGGTGCAACAGTTCTTCTCACCGATATCAATGATCTTCGCTGTGAGCGTGCTAAAGCATGCGGCATAGAACACGCGGTCAATACCATGAGTGAACCTTTGGATGCAGCCGCAAAGCGCGTGTTTGGACAGGCTGGATACAATCTTGCTGTGGAGGCAGCGGGAGCACCCCAAACCATTACGGCACTCGTTCCATCCATCAACAAGGGTGGGACCATCCTTATCGTTGGCGTCTATGGCGATCAGCCATCTGTTGATCTTGCCCGCGTTGGTGAACACGAACTCAACATCAAAGGCTCGATGATGTACTGGATGGATGACTGGATTGAAGCCCGGGAATTGCTTGACAAAGGCATCATCATCGAACCGCTAATTGACGGTGTCTACCCATTTGAAAAATGGCCCGATGCCTATGGTGAGATCGATATCAATCAACAAAACATTATGAAACTCATGGTCGATGTGAATTCTGCGGGGACTAATTAGTATGGGTACGGTCGAAATACGAAATCTATCGAAGTCATTTGGTGACGTGAATGTCATCCCGGACATGGATCTCCATGTACCTGAGGGCAGTTTTACTGTGCTCGTTGGGCCCTCTGGCTGTGGTAAATCAACCTTGCTGCGGTTGATCGCCGGTCTTGAAGATGTTTCGGGTGGATCAATCAGCATAAACCAGCGAGACGTCACCAACATCCAGTCTTCTCAACGCGGTATTGCAATGGTGTTCCAGTCTTATGCGCTCTATCCGCATATGACGGTCAAAGAGAATATGAGCTTTGGTCTAAGGCTGGCAAAGGCCGATAAACAGACGATTGAAACGAAAGTTGGGGAAGCTGCCGACATTTTACAAATGCGCGATCTTCTTGAACGCAAACCTAAAGAACTTTCCGGTGGGCAGCGCCAGCGAGTGGCGATTGGACGAGCCATCGTGCGCGAACCTGATGTCTTCCTGTTTGATGAACCACTATCAAACCTGGATGCAGCGTTACGTGGTCAGATGCGCATTGAGCTTGCCAATTTGCACAAGCGTCTTGGGGCCACCATCGTCTATGTAACCCACGATCAGGTGGAAGCCATGACAATGGCC
>NVWB01000300.1 GCA_002733575.1 Blastopirellula sp.
GATTTGACACCGGCATCGCTTCCCGCCAATATATCGCCAGATACGGTGGTCACGATCCAGCCAAGCGAGATGCAATTTGCGACACCCGCCGCTTTAACCTTACCCAACCGAGCAGGATACCTTCCGGGAACAACGTTAGACCTGTGGTCGATCAACCCGGAAACGGGAGAATTTGAAATTGTGGGACTTGGACAAGTGAGTCCTGACGGAAGTGTCATCGAGACTATCGAAGGCGGAGTTCGTAGTAGTAGTTGGCATCTGTTTGCGCCTCCTACGCCCCTCCCGCCACCTAGTTTTGCAAACCCAAAGCTTAGCACGTTTAATCCAGCAAATGGGTGTCAAGTTTGCAAGAACCAACAAACCTTTGCTTCGGTGGTGGAAACACATTCTGGGGCCGTGATTGAAACACACAACCTGGTTTCGTACCAATCTCTTGGTGTGGAACGGGGATTGTCACTCGTTTACGATTCGCTGCGAGCCGATCCACGTCCGATTGTCAATTTTGGATTCGGCGATAACTCAGGTGGAAATGTTATTTCAGATCAACTATTCGCCAAATTATCAATCGATTTAGATGGCACGACCTATCAATTACCTGGTTACACTCCCGATTCTTCTGATTTTGATGGACAACTCAATGCGGTTCCAGCAGATGGTGGAGAGCATTTTTTCAGCCCTATCCCTGGTGGAGGACTGGCCGCATTGCAAATGGACCTGAGCTTTCAGAAATCAGGGCGTTACGAATATGATCTGACCACTGGGGTGCATCGTCGCTGGTTTCAACGGGTAGGCGTAGATCCTGTGTTTGATAATGACGATATACTTTTAGGCTATCGTAAAATTATTAGCGTCGAGCGATTCGCAACAACCTCCCAAGACTCGACGGCAGATATTATCCATGTCAACACGATTGATAGTCCGCTCGGCAGTGGATGGGGCTTTGCGGGGCTTCAGGAGATCGTTGAGAATAGCGACGGTTCTGTGCTGATCCTTGATGGCGATGGAAGTGAACTGATTTTTGAAGCTCCTTTATCGGAAGAAAGTATTTATCAGTCACCAGGACATGACTATTCCGTTTTGGAGAGACTCCCCAACGGAACGTTTCAACGAACATTGACCGATCAAACCGAGTATCGTTTCGATGCCGACAATCGATTGCAGTTCGTAGAGGATTCCAACGGAAACACAACGCAGTATGTCTACGACCTCAACGGTCACCTGGAGAAAATGATTGACCCTGTTGGATTGGAGACCCTCATTTCGTTTGTGGGTGATCGGATTTCTACGATCACCGACCCGGCAGGCAAGGTCACGATGCTGGAGTATGATGCTACTGGCAATCTCATCAAGATTACCGACCCTGACGATTCCAGTCGACAGTTCGAGTACGATTCTAAACATCATATCATTGCCGAGACAGATCAACTCGGCAATCGAGAAGAGTCTTTCTATAATTTTGCTGGGCGTGCAGTGAAAGCAATTTTGAAAGATGGAACGATACGAGAAATCTCGCCTGTCCAAACGCTCAACCTGCGGCAGCCTGATGCTACGATCAATCCGTCTTCGCCGTCGGTCTTGTTTCCAATCCGCTCGGCGGAATCGAGTTATGTCGATAGCAATGGTAATGTTTCCATTTCCACCGTGAATAAAGCTGGGCAACTTGTTCAAACGAGCGACAGTTCTGGATTGGGGCAATTCAAGGTTTACAACGATGGCAATCTTGTCGCGACAAAAAACGCCGATGGAAGTACGGTAAATTATGAATATGACGCGCTTGGAAATCTCATTAGCATTCAAGATGATATTGATCGAGGGCTCTTGCCGATTTCTGGAAGCATAGATACTCCAGGGGCAGAGATAACCTACCTGTTTACACTGACGGAAAGCACGCAATTATATTTTGATATGGTTACGCCTGATTTCTCGTTGCTGTTAAAAAACTCTACCGGCGACGTACTTGAGTACTCCAACTATCTTGGTGACATCATTCAACCCGGTCGGATTCTTACACCGGGAACCTATACTCTTCAGGTAGGAGCACCTGAGTATGATCTCGGGTTTACCGGACCGTTTAAATTCTTTATCAAAAACTTGGACTCCGCATTTCCAGTGGAGTTAGGTACAGGGATTCGTGCGCAACTTCGCTCAGATGAAGTCGATATTTATAAATTCGACGCCGAAGCGGGCGGTGTTTTTAACTTTCTATCTAAGGGGAATGATTCCACTGATGGCGAATGGTCACTGATTGATCCCAACGGTACGGCCTTGTTTCAATACTCATTTCAAACTGTTAATAACCTCACTCTCAACACAGAGGGCACTTACTACGTTGTTGTCCAAGGTTTCTCCGAGCAATACGATATTGAAATTCAACAGGTGGGCGAATCTGTATTTCCGCCTGTAACTGTGGCGCCGCTTCAAGTGGGTGATATCGCAACTGGCGAATTCCTTTTGGCCAATCAGAGAGATCGTTATACGTTCACTTTGTATGAGGATTCGCAACTATACTTCGATTCCCTAACGGCAAACTCCAGCGTAAAATGGACGCTCACTGGCCCAGCCGGGACAGCCGTGAACCGATGGGGGTTCAATCAAGATTCTTATCAGGAACTCATAGAGACGCGACTAATCGATGGAGACTATGAACTTACCATCGACAACATTGACGGTGCTTCAGGTGAGTACAGCTTCCGATTGCTTGACTTCGCCAGTGCGACCCCAATTGCAATTGACTCTATTGTCAGTGAAGGCTTCTCTTCACCTGGCGAGACCGACATCTACCAATTTACGCTGGCCTCTGAAGAACAATTGTTCTTCTCGCAAGTCTCATTAGGTTCTGGGCTCTATCGCGTAAGCTGGAGAGTCGTATCTGCCGCTGGCGAGGAAATGTTTTCGAGTAATAGCAACTCTTATGAGCCTCCTCCTACGCTCTCGGCTGGCACTTATTATCTTCTCATGGAGGGAAGCGTTCTCGATTCAGGCAGTAGTGGCAATAGTGGGCCCATGATTAACGGCGGGTTCGGTGCAAAGTCGGGCAATGTGTCTGATAGTCAGTCTTCGACCTTGGAAGTTACACTTGATGTCACAGCAGGTAATATAGAATTTGATCGGTATGTCTCTTCCGAAGGGGGCTTTGATTATCTCCGTTTTTATATCGACGGAAATCTTCAAGATAGCTGGTCTGGAACTGTCCCCACTTCGCGAGTTTCTTTTGCTGTTACGGCTGGGGAACACACATTTCGTTGGGTTTACTCTAAAGATAGCATCGTTTCAGATGGCGACGATACGGCATGGATCGATGACATTAATTTTCCTGGTATCGCGTCTGAAGGTTTTGAAACGGGAGATTTCAGCGCTTTGCCTTGGACTGTTTCGGGAAATGCTGATTGGAGTGTTATTGCGGTTGTCGAATCCTTCGTTAATCCGTATTCCTTCATTGTGATTAATCCAGTAGACCCCGCACCTGTCGCGATGGATCTTTACACGGTGGTCAGTGGCGAAGTTGGTTTCTATGAACGAAACGCGCACACATTTACCTTGGCTGAAGACTCGCTTCTCTACTTCGACTCATTAACAGATGAATATTATTTAGAATGGACACTCACAGGTCCGTCGGGAACTATCGTTGACCGCAGGGCGTTTGCATATTCCGATGCTGGTAGTTTTACCAAACCAGTTATCAATGCGATGGCAGGGAACTACACTTTGACAGTCGCGGGAGACTTTGACGCCACGGGTGCGTATGATTTCCGCCTCTCCACACTCGCGTCGGGCACTGTAATTACGCCAGGAACACCTTTCAGTGGAGAATTGTCACCGAGCAACGAAACGGACATCTATCGTTTCGACGCGAATGCTGGTGATAAGTTGTACTTCGATATTCAGGCGAATGATTATGTCTCGAACGGTACTTGGCGACTGATCGATCCTGCGGGAGATGAAGCCTTTGTAAAGACATTTAATAACGTGGATACACAAACGCTACTATCCACTGGTACTTACACTCTGTTGGTCGAAGGTAGGGTCAACCAGTCTGGCGCCCCTGACACTTACACCATCAACGTGCAGCCGGTTCCCAGCAACGCGCCGATTTCCTTGACGCTCGGGGCAGCTACCAGCGGCAGCCTCGATGTCACAGGCGAACAGCAGGAATACACATTTAATTTGGCAAGCGATTCGCGGCTTTACTTTGATTCACAGACACCAAGCTATGATTTCTATTGGAGACTCACCGGTCCATCGGGAACCGTTGTTGACTTACGGTCGATGGAATACTCTGATGCGAGTCGTATTTCCGATCCAATCATTGACGCGATAGCAGGCAACTATACACTGACAATCGATGCCACGACAGACGTCACCGGTGCGTATGATTTCCGTCTCTCCACTCTTGCATTGGCCACTGAAATTACGCCTGGAACACCCTTCAGCGGAGATTTGACCCCGAGTAGCGAAACCGATCTCTATCGTTTCAACGCCAATGCTGGCGATCAGTTCTACTTTGATGCTCAGGATCATAATTATCTTTCGAGCGGTTACTGGCGATTAATTGACCCTTCAGGTAACGAAGTCTTTGAAGACTACTTCTCTGATCAAGATACGTTAGTCGTGCCAGCGACTGGAACCTACACGCTGTTGGTCGAGGGTTACATTAATGAAAGTGGCGCCCCTGATACCTATACCATCAATGTGCAACCAGTTCCCAACAACGCCTCAGTCCCTCTAACGCTCGGGATAACTACCAGCGGCAGCCTGAATGTTATAGGTGAACAGAATCAATACACATTTAATTTGGCAAGTAATTCGCTGCTCTACTTTGATTCATTCACATCGAACTATGATTTAAATTGGACACTCACTGGCCCGACGGGAACCCTTGTTGACAGAAGATCATTTTTTAATTCCGATGCTGGTAATAATGGTTTTGATCCAGTCATCGACGCAATTGCAGGCAACTATACACTGACAGTCGATGGAGACAACGATGCCATTGGCGCGTATGATTTCCGCCTCTCTACTCTTGCGTCGGCCACTGAAATTACGCTGGGAACGCCCTTCAGTGGAGATTTGACACCGAGCAACGAAACCGATCTCTATCGTGCTCACGCAAATGCTGGTGATCAGCTTTACTTCGATATTCAGGCGAACGACTCCATCTACAACGGAGTCTGGAGGTTGATCGATCCTTTTGGAAATGAACTTTTCAATTCGTATTTTGATGACGTTGATACACAAACAGTGCCGGTGTCAGGTACCTACACACTGTTGGTCGAAGGTTACATCGACGAAGGTGGCGATCCTGATACCTATACCATTAATGTGCAACCGGTCCCCAGCAACGCCCCAATACCTCTGACGCTCGGGACAACTGCTAGTGGCAGCCTGAATGTCACAGGCGAGCAGAATCAATACACATTTACATTGGCAGAAGGTTCGCTGCTCTACTTTGACTCACTGACATCAAACTATGATTTAAATTGGTCACTCGCCGGTCCGGCTGGAATCCTTGTTGACGGCAGGTCGTTTGCATTTTCGGATGCTGGTAGTATCTTCGATCCAGTCATCAGAGCGTTCGCAGGTGACTATACTCTGACAGTCGATGGAGACTTCGATGCCACTGGTGCGTATGATTTCCGCCTTTCGAATCTTGCGTCGGCGATTGAAATTACACCAGGTACGCCCGTCAGTGGAGTTTTGACTCCGAGCAACGAAACCGATCTCTATCGTGCTTACGCAAATGCTGGTGATCAGATCTACTTCGATGTTCAGGCGAACGACTCCATTAACAACGGACGCTGGCGTTTGATCGATCCCTTCGGAAATGAACTTTTTAACTTGAATTTTGCTGATATCGATACACAAACAGTACCGGTGACTGGCACCTACACACTGTTGGTCGAGGGTGACGTCAGCGAAGGGGGCGACCCTGATACCTACACGATTAATTTGCAGTACATGGGCAATACGCCACCGCCGACGATTTCGGGGACACCTTTAACCCTTGGTACCACCACCAGCGGAGAGATCGCCGTCGCTAACGAACTGGATCAATATGAATTCACGATGGGCAGTCAGACTCTTCTTTACTTTGACTCATTAACGTCAAATTTTAATTTAAACTGGACACTCACCGGTCCGTCTGGAACTGTTGTTGCTGATCGATCATTTTTATATTCTGATGCTGTTAGTATTTCCGAACCAGCTATCTATGCGTTTGCGGGTAGCTATGTACTGACAGTCTTTGGTTCTGGTAGTACTACTGGCGCGTATGATTTCCGCCTCTCCGATCTTGCAGCGGCGACTGAAATTACACCGGGAACGCCTGTCAGTGGAGACTTGAACCCGAGCAACGAAACCGATCTCTATCGTTTCAACGCCAGCGCAGGCGACCAGTTCTACTTCGACATCCAGGCCCATAATTATATTTATAATGGGGTTTGGCAATTACTCGACCCGTTTGGAACGGAAGTTTTTAATTCGTATATTGATGACGTGGATACACTAACGGTATCAGCAACTGGCACATACACACTGTTGGTCGAGGGTTACATCAACGAAGGTGGCGGCCCTGATACTTATAGCATTAATGTGCAACCAGTCTCCAACAATGCCCCAATGCCTGTGACGCTTGGGACAACGATCAACGGCAATCTGAATATCACAGGCGAGCAGAAACAATACGAATTTTCATTGGCAAGTGAGTCGCGGCTTTACTTTGATTCATTAACAACCAACTATGATTTCTATTGGTCGCTTACTGGTCCGGCAGGAACCGTTGTTGACTATCAGTCGTTTACATCTTCCACTCCCATCCTCAATTTACTTACAGGCAACTATACACTGACTGTCGATGGAGACTACGATGCCACTGGCACGTATGGCTTCCGCCTCTCCACGCTTGCATCGGCCACTGAGATTACACCGGGAACGCCGTTTAGCGGAGACCTGACCCCGAGCAACGAAACAGACCTCTATCGATTCAACGCCAATGCAGGCGATCAGTTCTACTTCGACGTCGAGAGCCATGATTACATATCTAGTGGGGATTGGCGATTGATCGATCCCTTTGGAGTGGAAGTCTTCGATTCGTATTTTGATGACGTCGGCACGCGAACCGTGTCAGCTACTGGAACCTACACTTTGTTGGTCGAGGGTTACTCCAACGAAGGTGGCAGCCCTGATTCCTATACTATCAATGTCCAGCCCGTTAGCGATGCCGCTCCAGTATCCTCAACTCTTGGCACGACCATTGATGGTGTCATTTTTACAGCCGGTGAAGTCGATGTTTATGCGTTTACTCTGCAGAACGAAACGCAACTTTACATCGACACCCTGATTGGAGAGTACTATTTTACGCTATCCTTGTTTGACTCTTCTGGAGAATTAATTGTCGAACAACACTTCTATGATGATGACGAAGATCAAGACTTGAGCGTGCTACGTGTACCCGCAGGAGACTACGAAGTAAAAATAAGTGACAATGGCGGCAGAACTGGCAATTATTCTTTCCGCTTGCTTGATCTTTCGACCGCAACACCTATCAACCTAGACGCTGTGATTGAGGGGACTCTAGCTCCTTCTGAAGAAACAGAAGCCTATCAGTTTACCCTTGCCGACGAGAAAACACTCTATTTTGATCAAATAAATCTAGATGGCTATTACCACCAAACATATTGGAGATTAATCGATGACTCTGGTAGCGAAGTTTTCAGTGATTATTTTAACACCATAGAAAATTTAACGCTTGCCGCAGGCACTTATACTTTGTTGCTTGAAGGTAGTTTAGTAGGCCTTGGCAGCATCGATCCAGTTATTGGTGGCACCTTTGCAGCACACGCGGGCTCCATCTCGGACCAGCAAGAGAGCGGCTTGGAAGTTACGCTTGATGTTGCTGCGGGTAATATCGAATTTGATCGATACGTTTCGTCTGAAGGGGGCAATGATTTTCTGACGTTCTATATCGATAGCGTCGAACAAGGAGCGTGGTCGGGCTACATTCCCACAAGCCGAGTGGTTTTTCCTGTAACGAGTGGAGTTCATACATTCCGCTGGAACTATACCAAGGACGAAGCGTACTCCAATGGATACGATACGGCGGGGATCGATGACATTGCTTTTCCTGGGTTCACATCGGAAGGTTTTGAAACAGACGACTTCAGTTCTCTACCATGGGTATTTTCTGGCGACGCAGATTGGCGTATTGACGATTTCGAGAAACCCAGCAACACGGATTACTCCTTTGCGGTTTATAATCCGATAAACCAACCTAGTGTTGCTATCGAGCTAGACCAGCTTGTCAATGATGCGTTTGAAACACCAGGTCAACAAGACGAGTTCACTTTCTCCCTTGCAAGCGAAACGATACTCTACTTGGATACTCTCGTCGGTGAGTTTGATTGGACGCTTACTGGCCCTGTAGATACGGTCAGCGGATCATCCTACGACAATGGCTACTATGGGGATATTCAAACGATGCTATTCCCGATAGGGGATTATGTGCTGACCATTGAAAGCTATGGCGAAGCAATCGACTACTCCTTTAGAATTCTGGATGTATCTAATGCAACTCCGATCACTCTCGACACACTTGTCGAGGATGGATTCTCACCATCGGCAGAAACGGATCGCTACCAATTTACTCTCGCAAACGAGGAACGGCTCTTCTTTGATCAAGTCACAGCGGCAACTGGACCTTATGATTCCAGTTGGAGAGTCATTGATGTTTCAGGAAATGAAGTGTTCAGCAGTTACTTTGAAGATGTGAGTACGATGACATTCGCCGCAGGCACCTATTACTTGCTTGTTGAGGAAGGCATCTACGCCTTTAACACGACTCCGGTCTTGGGCGGAGAGTTTGCCGCACAGGCGGGCAGTTTGGGTGACGACGAGTCCTCTGTGCTAGAAATCACGCTTGATGTGACCGATGGTGATATCGAATTTGATCGCTTTGTGGCGTCAGAAGATAATTTTGATTTTCTCCGGTTCTATATCGACAACGTGGAGCAGGAGGACTGGTCTGGCCTGCTTCAGACAGAACGTGTTTCTTTTGCCGTTGCAGCAGGAACGCATACGTTCAAATGGGAGTATTCTAAGGATGACAGCGTCTCGACCTCGAGCGATACTGCGTGGATCGATGATATCGTCTTCCCAGGAGTAGCGGCAGAAGATTTTGAATCGGGTAACTTGAATTCCTTGCCTTGGGTTACTTCAGGTGATACGAACTGGAGAGTCAATCCTCTTCATGAGGAGATCACAAACTCCTATTCATTTGCAATTTACCGCGTCGAGGAAAAAACTCCTATTCCCCTCACACTCCCTTCACCTAACAGTGGACAGCAGTTTGCCTTTGACGCTACCTACAATCGGCTCGTTAGCTCGACCGATCAATTGGGGCGTCAAACACTTTTAGATATCGACCCAGCCACAGGTAACTACTTGTCAATAACACGGGTTGTTGGGCAGTTAGACAGTATTCCCAATGGCGAAACAGACGATCTGGTTACAACATTCACTTATACTTCCCAGGGATTGGTCGATCTAATTACCGATCCAATGGGGCGAGTCACCGATTACGATTACGACAGCTTCGGCAATCTTCAGCGTGCCACGTTTGCCGTTGGCACTGCTGACGAAGCATTCCAACTGTTTGAGTATGACACAGCCGGGAATAGAACGGCAAACATAGACGAGAATGGCAACCGAACAGAATTTGGATACGATCTGCATAATAGATTGTCATCAATTATCGAGGCTGATCCAGATGGGGCGGGACCGTTGACTTCGCCCACTACTAGTTTGGAATACGATGCACGTGGTCATGCTGTTAAAACAATTGATGCATCAGGCAGCACGGTTGTCAGTGAGTACGACCTTTTAGATCGAATGACCGTTACACGTGACGATTTAGGGAACGAAACGATGTACAACTATGACGGCAATGGGAATGTCATCTCGATGACCGATCCCAATGACAACCAATCGTTGTTCGCCTATGACGCGCGTGACCGAACAACTTCAAGTACCGATCCAGATGGCGGCGTGACTCTTTATGAGTATGATCAAGATGACAATCTGGTTTCTCTCACCGATCCCGATGACAACACCACGCAGTACATCTACGATGCTCGTGATCGCTTGGTCACTGAAATCGATCCACTGGGTGCCGAATCTCACTATGCTTACGATGCCGTTGGCAATCTGGTTCGTACGATTGATCGTAATGGAAGGTTCACGGAAATCATCTTCGATGACCTTGAACGGCCAATCCAAGAGACCTGGCTTAATTCTAACGCCAGTTTAGCCAATACCATTAATTACACTTACGACAAAGCCAGCAATTTAATCTCGGTTGTCGATGAATCAAGTAACCTTGCTTTCACGTATGACAATCGAGATCGACTGATCTCATCTGATACCACAGGCACACTCGCCAGCACAGGATTGCCTGCGGTTCAGTTAAACTACACCTACGATGGAGTCGGCAATGTCCTGAGTGTCAGCGAAACAATTGCTAGTGTTGCCGGAGCAACGACCGCATATCAGTACGATGGCTTGAATCGGACTACCAACATCCAACAATCGGGCAACGGTGTTTCTGAAAAACTGGTCGACCTCGTTTATAACGAACTGGGTCAGTTCGACGAAATTGCTCGCTATTCCGACTTGGCACGTACCAATTTAGTTGCCTTGTCTGACTACGAATATGACGAACTAAATCGTCTCACCGATTTGGATCATAAAAACGCAATCGATGATCTACTCGCCTTCTATGACTTTGACTATGACGCGGCCAGTCGTATCTCTGCCATTACCGATATCGATGGCAGAACTGACTACGCTTACGATGATCGTGATCAACTGACTGTTGCTGATCGAGGCATTCCCGACAGTCGTGGGGATGAAGATTATCAATACGATGCCAATGGCAACCGAGTCGACAGTCATCTGCATGGAACTGGCTATGTGACAGGTGAGAACAACCGCTTACTCTCCGATGGCACGTACAACTATGACTACGACAACGAAGGAAATATGATCCTTCGCACTGAAATTTCGACAGGAACATATCGAGAGTTCGAGTTTGATCATCGTAATCGTTTGACACGTGTGACAGACTTCTCCGCCGGGGGCATCATTACTCAAGAGGTCGATTATACCTACGATGCATTTGACCGACGTATCGCCAGAACGGAAGATGCAGATGGAGCAGGACCAGGCGGCCAAGTTACCGAGCACTTTGTCTACGATGGAGAGCACGTTATTCTCGATTTTGTCGATGCCGATGGCTCGCTGGCAGTTGAGCAACCAGTGCTGACCACTCGGAATTTGTTTGGATCAAATATCGATCAGTTGTTAGCGAAAGAAAATGTCTTAACCGCTCAGACATTATGGATGCTGACCGACCACCTCGGCACGGTACGGGATATCATCGATAACACCGGTTCACTCCAAAATCACATTCTCTACGATAGCTTCGGAAACTTACTCAGCCAAACCAACGCATTGATTAGTACACGGTATTTGTTTACCGGTCGTGAATTTGATTCTGCAACTGGATTGTATTACTACCGAGCGAGATTCTACGATGCAAATCTTGGACGGTTTGTGAGTGAAGATCCGATAAGATTTAGAGGTGGCGACACTAATCTGTATAAGTATGTTTCTAATACTCCGATAATGTTAACAGATCCGTCTGGCCTCCAAAGCCAGTTTTCCCAGCAACAGCTTGAGGTTCACCGTCAGAATGTCGAACAGATTGAAAAACAGATTCGAGCGTTAGAATTCAAGGCTGCAATCCTTTGTAAATCAGCTGCAAAAAAAACCCGTCAGAAGATAAAAGACCTTAAGGAAATCAAGGACGATCTACTCAATCCAACTAAGCCATTAGGTCAACGAATCAAGAAGGCGCAAGAGGAGCTTACTAAAACAGATTACGGATGGAGCGGGTCTCTCCTGCCTGGAAGCAACCCTCATAGTGGAAGGTATGATCAAAGCACCGGACAGAAGATCCCAGGATCAGAAGATTTCTCGATAGAAGGCAGTATTAGTTATCATTTTTAATAAGAAGGGCTGAAACGAGAGAACAATTCTTGTTGTCTTTCATTCCGTAATCTCAAGCGTAATGCGTGATTATTGAAGTTGCGAGGTTGTATGTTTTGGGTGGCCGCGATGTCGATTTTGGGAATCGCTGGCTACTTAATCACACTCATTCAAAACGACGTCGGGTTCGACTGTCGACT
>NVWB01000301.1 GCA_002733575.1 Blastopirellula sp.
CCAGCGTATCGTCAGGCCAACTGGTCCAGGAATATGTGTTTGATCAATTCAAGGATCAGTTTGAGTTGCTGTTTTCTGAAAGAAAATCCACATTGCCTGGTGAGATTCAAATTCAACATAGTTGGTTGCAAGCAGTCTACGGCAATAATCAGCGACGAGACCGTGTCTGTTTTTTATTGAAAACGAATCGTCCTGAAATTCAGCTCAAACTACCCAAAGGAATTAGCAAGATCATTGAGGTTCGTTGGGATCAAGTAGCGATTACAGATCGTTTTCTCAATTTGAAAAATCCTGGAGCTCCATCAGTACGCATTCCAACCGGTAGCAGTGAAGTGGAAACCGTTCATGTGCTGGAACTTTGGTACGATCTTCAACTAGGGAACGCAGGCGTGGAACGTAACACGATAGCCCTGCCTGAGATCCTTGACTCGGTTCAAATCAACAAAACGTATCTACAAATTGCTACGCCTGAGAACTGGGCTTGCCTAGGAAGCACAGAGTGGGCGAATGAAATGCGATGGAATTGGAACGGTTTTCGACTAGAGCGAACTTTAGAGAAAAGTCAGGCGGAACTTGAGCAGTTACTGAACGCCTCGGAGCAGGGTTCCATCTCAAGTATGCCTGGGCTGGATGTGTATCTCTTTAGTAAAATTGGAAAGTCTGAGACAGCCACACTTACATTCATCCGTCGAAGCTACTTGTTTCTGTGCTTGTCAGGCACATCTCTGGTTTTGGGCTTAATCTTCTTCTACTTGCCATCGACCCGCAAAGCTTGGTTACTTTGGGCTTTAAGCGTGGGCCTGTTTTGCAGCGGTCTTGTGTACCCAACCTACACTCTACTTGCTGGACAACTGGCAAGCTTAGGTGTTACTTTGGCCTTGCTTTCCATGGTTTTATCTGTGGTACTGCAATGGGTGAAACCGAAGCGGGCCGTCATTCGCGGAATTGCTGCTGATTCACATCACTCAACTGAGTTCATTAAAGAAGAGGAGCATGCTTCCAAGCTTTCAACGGCCACAATGCTTGATCCATCGAATCCTTCTCTTCCGCAATCGAAGGCAGAGTGATGGATCACGCACCCAAACTTTTTGTTCGTATTGCCCTGGCACTAGGGCTATTGCTTTGTAATGGGGTGTTCTCATCTGCACAAGAGGCCGATTCCGTTTCAGGCACACCTTCCGCGATTGAATTCAGAAGAGTATTTGTGCCTGCTGGCAAAGATGAAAAGTGGCCCCACGACGAATTCGAATATGGAATCTCGATTAGTCTCGAAGAGTTTGAGCAAATGCTTGAGCTTGTGAACGAGAGCAATAAAGATGCACCTCAGGCAATACCGTTTCAACGAATTGAGTATCAAGGATTCTTTAAAAATGGAATTCTAAGTGGACAGTGCATTTTACGATCTAGGTTGAGTGAATCAAATATTGGTTTTTCGCCACTTGGTTCTACGAACATTAATCTGGAACGCAGCCCACAGGCCAATGATGAGAACAAGCAGGCAACTGTAGGAAGTTTACCCGATTTAAAAAATGTTGAATCGGGAGTCAAACTTAACACTGAATCTGACGTTGACGAAAAGTTGGAAATCTTGCACTGGAGCTTCCCCTTGAAAGAGGAGTCTCCTGGGGTTTGGAATGGCAGGCTAATACTTCCCCAAGCAGAAATATCGGATATTCATCTTCTTACACTCAGGGGAGTTACTCTTGACGCAATTCAAGGAATTTTATTATCTCGCAGTCTCGTAGATTTCAATGATGGGAGCATTCAAAACCGAACCGACTGGCATTTGGCTCCAAGCGGCAATGGAGTGCTAGAAATTCAGATATCCGAGAACGAAAATGATGTCGAGAGGAATTCACTTACGGTAAAACAAGCAGACAATTACAGGATCGCGGCTTCTGAAATAACGGTTGACAGTCATTTTCAATTTTATGGAAAGATTGAAGCATCTCAACAAATCCAAGTGTCTACCGACCGTTCCCTAATTGTTTCTCAAGTATTGATGAACAATCGGCCTATTGATTATAGCTTTGCCAAAGACCCGATCACGGATCAAGGGAAAATTGCCTTCTCTCTTTCAGACTCTCAATTGAACGATAAGGCACAGGTTACTATTCAGTGCGTTGCTCCAATTTTAAATAGAAAAAAGCAACGACTACAACTTCCCAGGCTCTACCTATCAGAAAAACTATGGGAGTCGGGAAGTATAGAAGTGCTTCTGTCCGATTCATTTGAGCTTCATCGAGCGAATTACACTCAGGCTGAGCTGACAGATTATTTGCCCAACAATGGATCGAGAAGTAAACGTCTACGGTTTGAATTGTTCGATCCCGATGCGGTGGTGGCATTACAGCTTGAGCCTTTGGTGGTGCAAAACAAGTTATTGATGGGCACTACCTTAATGGTGGGCGAGAATGAGTTTCATGCACAAGTGAAGACACAATTATCGACGAAATCAGGTGATAGTTTCTATGCTGATTTTATTGTCGCAAACCTCTGGCAAGTCAACTCCGTTCAGCTTGAAGACGAAGAGCGTCTTTTGGATTGGGGAGTTACTACTAAAAAGAGGCAGAAGATTCTGCGAGTGCGGTTTGCCAAACCTTTTTCAGCAATCACTACATCTGTCCTCCATGTTGCTCTCTCTCGATCACGTGCAAGCTTTCCTGGTTATTACTCGCTCAGATCGATCACCCCTCTGGCTCCAGTCCAAGACTCGTTACACGAATCTTGGTTTGCGATCAAAGGCGAAGCACCTCTGGTCTTACAAACGGACCCACACTCACACCCCTTGCAGCTTGACTCCTCGAAACTATCCACAACCATTCAGCAATTATTAGAATTTGACACGGAAACCGCAATTGTTCAATTGGAGACATCGGCTGAACAAGATTATCGATTTAGAGCGGTCCGCCAGAATAAATCCACGGCAACGGTATCGAGCAATTACTTTGCCTTGCCAGGACAATTCAAACAACACTTTCATATCGAATTGTCGGATAACGATACTGCGAGCGATTATGTTGATATCCAGACCGATCGTGTACTGCCAGAGGGGACAAAATGGTTTTTAAATAAAAAGCTAGTTGTTGCCCCTAACCTACTTTCAGGCGATCAAGTTCAAGAGAACGGATATCCCCGCAATAGTGTGATGTCTCGAATCCCCCTTCCAATTAGTATTTCGTTTCCACTGACACTAGAGGCGTCGGTCGAGGGAGCAGGGGATTCTTTTTCGACTCCTTATTTGCTATCAGTACCCAATGCAAATACGCAAACTTGCACGATGAAAATCAGCACAGCCGAGAACGCGATTGTAACAACAAATCGTCGTGGCATTCAAAAGAATTATACTCGCACTCTTATTGATTCCCAAGGAGTTCAAACCCCTTATCCAATGAAGGTCGATACTTTTTCTTATCGCCCCTCGGATTTAACCCGACCGAATGCAAACACCCCTGAATTCTTCAAGATTATTTGGATTGAAAACCCGCTCACTTCTTCTCTGTTTGTAAAGCGAGCAAACCATTATACAACACTTTTCAATTCAGGAATCGCTGTTCACCAGACACGCTACGAATTGATTTCAAATCAAGGAGGCAAGCTCGAAGTCACCTTTCCACCAGGGGCAAATTTCCAGTTTGCCGAAGTCAACGGCGTAATTGCAAGTAACGCCATCATTGGTGATCGATTCGTGATTGATCTTCCTGCGCAGCCAGGGCCAGTCGAGGTGGTGATCAACTACCAAAGTCGATTTCAACAAGGCATGCTTTTTACCAATTACGAACCTAGCATTCCTCAAATCGATTTGCCTGTGGGAACAAGCTCGCATCGTATCACTGGCTTACCAAATCACAGTACGGCACATATGTCCAACAGGCTCCAGGGAACTTTAGTAGGTCATCTCTGTAGAATGATATTAGGAGATCGACTGCCCGACATAAGTGGTTCTCTCTTTGAAGATCGTGTGGGTTCGAAAACCATCCTCTGCTTGCCAGGTCAATCACTTCGGTTCTGGGATTTACAAACGATCTATGCCGTTGGATACGCACTGTTTTTTCTTTCCACGTTATCCGTTCTTGCCTTGAGAAAACAGGCTCGATTCGTTGGATTCATTGTTCTAGCAGTATTGATTTTATCTGCCACGTATCTACCGATATCGTTTTATCCGATTACATCCAATTTGTTCCAGGGAACGATTCTAGGAAATTTAGTTCTGCTGCTTAGCAATCAAGGCTGGCTTTATTTTTGTTCCAATCGAGAATCGGATCGCGCACGCACGAATCTTCTTCAGAAGAGCACGCCCCTTATCGTTCTTTTTCTCTTCATCCCATCATTTCACTCGGCGATTGCTCAAGATACCCGGTCCTCGGTTGAGGGGAATCATCCTATCTACCCTGTCCTTATTCCGATAGATGAAGAAGATCAGTCAACTGGAGAAGTCTATCTGCCCGCTAGTTTCCATAAACTGTTGCTTGAACTTACCAACAAGCAACAGCAAAAAAAAACACCGTGGACTCTTATTTCTAGTCACTACGAATTTCAAGTCACTGCGTCTGCTGTAGATGATCGTTCAGCAATGAACTTCATTGCCACATATCAAGCTGAATCAAATCAGGCTGATCAAACCGTGAAAATCCCACTGAACCAAACTTCGCTGCGAGTTTCTTCTGTGATCGTGGACGATGCGTTGATTCCAGTTCAATGGAATGCAATTACTCAAAATCTAGAAGTGCCCCTTTCGGAAGCTGGCCTGCATCAAGTGACGATTACTGCTGAAGTTTTCGATGTAGATCTGAGTAAAGAGGACACTATCGAATTGTCCGTTGTGCCCTGTCTTAATACCAAGGTTTCTTTAACTCAGGAACTTAATACAAGCCAGTTTTTTGTTGAATTCGATGGAAATACATTGCCCTTTTTTAATGCACCCACGATACCACTTGGCAGTGTAGATACCATTCAACTATCATGGACCGCCAAACTAGGCAATCCTGAAATTGATTACGATCAGATCGATTTGCTCTCAATAATACGTGGTGAAGTCTCGCTTCATTCTCAATTTATCATACATAATCAAGGAGAGCCGATTCAGTCAATTGCTCTCTGGATCGACTCCAGGCTGCGCCCCTTAGACACTTCAAATTTGACTGAGAGAGTACAAGTTAGTGATGTGGTTGGGGAGAAAAAGCTTCTACAAATTGATTTCACAGAGCCAATCACCGATTCCCGAGAAATAGAACTCCGATTTCTCGTCGATGATGCTTCTGGTATTGGCCATTTGCGTTATCCGGAGTTTCAATTAGAGGCTGCCACACGAAGGCAACACCTTGTCGGCATCTCGGCTCCTTATGATTTTTCGATGACATCAAACATTCCAGCTCAATTCCAAGTGGCTCAGGAGACGTTTGCTCAGAGCTGGGAGGAGGCTGTCCCAGATTTCCGTGAAGCCTTTACTTTTCCAGTTGCCTCAGATTCTCAATATGTGATTCAGTCCTATCCGAACTCTCACCAAGCAACTGCGGAAACAAGGCATCAGATTACGCTGCATAAGAATAGCATTGACCTAGAGTTTTTAGCTGACATCTTGATTACGCAAGGATCGATGGTCGAGTATGCGTTGAACCTTGGACCTGATTTTGTTGTCGATGATATTTATGTTTCTGAAGATGGCCTGCAACGATCCGTTGAATGGACTCAGAATTCTACCACGGGTGAAGTCAACGTGCTGTTACTTCAACCGGCAATCGATCAACAGCAGTTCTCGCTTGTGGCTCATGCCAAGAGAGAATGGCCAAGTACGTTTCAGTTTATCCCTGTTTCATTCGATGGTATTCAAGTGATCGACACACAAGTCTCTCTGTCTCGCAGTTCTGGTGTGAGAGTTGAACGGATCGAGGCCATCGGTTTAGTCGACAATGGTGAGCTCGTAAACACCGAAACAATCGATCCGCAATACATTCCTTTAAGTACGTTTCATTCTGCCGACGAGCCGTGCATTGACAATGCTTGCTCGATTCAAATTCAGTGCAAGCAAAATAATGTTACTTTGAGTGGTGAAATCCGAACGATTGTTGGAAAAATCAACCAAAAATGGTCCGCAAGAATTGACTGCGAGTTGGAACAACGTGAAGGACGATTTGATTCGTTGCAGTTTTATCTACCGAAGAATCTCACGCTTGATGCCGACTCTGTTGTGGGATATCAAGCAACTGCTCAGCCTGTTCCATTGGCAGCAGGAACTTTGTGGACGTTTGCTCCTTTGCAACCTGTTGCGGCAAAATTTCGTTTAAGTTTTATTGCACAATTAAATATAGAGGCGGGATCGCGTGTTGAATTTTCATCCGTTCATCTGATCGGGCAGTCTCAACTGACACGTTTGGTCGCAATTCCTAGTTCCATAGAAAATCGAGAAGCGGTCTGGAACACCAGTAGTCTGCAATCATTGGCGGTTTCAGCCAGATGGCATAGCTCCCGAGGGATTCCTCAAAGCTTCCAAATTTACCAAGCAACTCGGCCATTTGTTTGTCGATTAGCAAATCGAAGAACTACGATCAAACCTCCTGAGATTCTCTTACAAGACACTTCGATGCAGGTAGATTACCAAGGTAACTACTATCGGGTCACAAATTACCACCTGGTTCCCAACGGTTCAACTGGAATCTCATTCAGCACGCCGGGAACCGAACAACTTTTGTATGCCTATTGCGATGAGCAAGCAGTTGGAGTCAATCGCTTAAGCGAGTCCGAAGTCTACTTGGCATTGGCCTCTCGTCAATTAACGCAAACAATTACTCTCGTGACCAAAGGGCAACTGAAAGATCTCTCTGAAAACTTCCAACGGAATTTGATTGCACCATTAAATGTGCAAGTTGCTGAATCGATATGGTCGGTGACAGCACCAATTAATTTCGATCTTCGACTTGGGAGGGAAAAAACATTTGACTCTTTTTCAACAACCAAGGTCAAAACTTTAAATCAGGTGGCAAGCCTTGATGAAGAACGATATGCGTTGATCTCAGCGACGGAACTCGAACTTTGGAGCGAGGTGAGAGAATCTTTCTTAATCCAAGCGATCCATCAATGGCAGGTCGACACTCTACTTACCAAAGAGGCGTATCAGAGCCAACTCGCATCGGCGTTGAATGGCTCTACTTCAAGCTTTCAACCGTTTTCGCAACAGTTGAATAAGCAGATGAACTTTACCCTCTTAGAATCACTTTTTAGCCAATCCGGTAAAAGTGATTCAACTACTCATTACTTTATCACTGAAAACGCTGATCTACAGATTCATCTGACTCAACCTACGACTTCTGCCGCTCATCCGAAATGGCAGTTCGCACTCGTTTGGCTAGGTACCTTATCAATTCTAGGATTCACCCTGTTTGTTGTCAGAAAACGGGAGCACTTACAACTCGTATTTGACTGGATCAGCCGTTTTCCCCACATCTTAGGTCTATCGGCTGGAATTCTCTGGTGGTTATTCCTCTCGCCTAGCTTCATTGGACTAATTTTGATTGCCATAATCCTCTGCGCGGCAGCACCAAGGTGGGATATTTCTAGCCTGTTCGGATCGAAGTTAAAGCCTTATCCTTCTCGGCGACCTCGATAAAACAAGGGTTCAACCTCTTTGCAGAGCATGCTAGCGAAATTAATCCAGCTAGTTTTTTTGTGTTATTTATTCTCCGTATCCGACTTCGTCTTGGCATGAAATTCGAGTTTTGGTAGTTTACCTATTCATCAAAGCCAATCAGGCAAGATATAAGAGAATAGCGGCAAAGTTAGGATCATGAAGATCGGATCTTGCCACTACCAGCTTCTGGAAATTCTCTTCGATTTCAATCGATTATTGATCTACCCTGACTTGCACGGAAGGAGTCCGGAATGAGTCATACAGGCCATCGCGTTCTACCAGTTCACATTCGTTGGATGATACGTCGCGATATGTCAGAAGTGCTAGATATTGAACGTAGCAGTTTTGAATTTCCTTGGGGTGAAGATGATTTCATTCGTTGTCTCCGCCAGCGAAATTGCATCGGCATGGTGGCCGAACATGAAGATCGAGTGATTGGGTTCATGATTTATGAACTTCATAAAACTCGGCTTCACATTCTCAACTTTTCAGTGGATGCAGATTGCAAACGCATGGCAGTTGGATCGCAAATGATTCGGAAACTCATTAGCAAACTCTCTCCAGAACGAAGAAATCGTATATTACTCGAAGTTCGTGAAACCAACTTAGATGCCCAGATGTTCTTTAAGCAAACAGGTTTTCAGGCAATTTCAGTACTTCGTGATTATTATGATGACACGGTAGAAGATGCCTATTTGATGCAGTATCAATTCACGCAACCTGTCGAAGCAGAAGTGGGTTACAACCGAATCGCCAGACTGGCTGGCTAGAAGTTGGTTTATGACGAGACTTCAATAATTTTCGCATCCAATGCAGGCAACTCAACAATAGCAATTGAATGCGGGCGAGCGCGATATAAAGCGCCAGGATTCAACACAAGCGTCTGCCCTACCCTCTCAACTTTTGATTGATGTGTATGTCCATGACACACAAGATCATAGTGGCCGCTCTGAATGACTTTGTCTAAACGCTTGGTATCATCCCCATGCAGCAGGGCAATTTTTGTCGATTCGAGATTAAGTTCTCCAAATCTCTCATAATAGTTGTGCCCTTGTTCCAATGCTGATTTTTTAATTTCTTCCGGGTATTCGTCCACATTACCCAAGACGAAATGAGTTTTCCAGTGGTGAAATAGTTCAACGATCTCTGGTCCGCCGATATCTCCACAATGAATCACTTGCTCCACTTCAAACGATTGCAGCATATAGATAGCGTCCCGTGTGTACGGTATGTGCCCATGAGTATCAGAAACGACGCCAATTTTCATACTCTGACTCGGTCTACTAGATGTTACTGGTGATAAAACGTGGTATTATAAGTAGCCTATTAATTATTGTTATTCCCTTCATTCACGCCACCCAGGCAACATTTTAATCTGGACTAAAGATTCACACATGCAAGAAACTATTGCCTGGATATTTTTGACACTCGTGGTCGTCACTCCATTGATTTATTGGGTGGCCGGGTTCTTTTATTCCCCGTTTACTTTTTTTCAGTATTGTCTTGCTTGCTTCTGCAATAGTATAGCAAAGCTGCTGTGGCGGGTTGAAATCGAAGATGAACTACCGGTGCCGCCAGGGCAAGGGGTTATGTTGATCGCCAATCATCGTAGCAGTGTTGATCCATTTTTCATCCAAGTTGCCGCCCATCGTATATTGCACTGGATGATTGCCCGAGAGTATGTAGAGCACCCACTTTCTGCTTGGTTCTTCAGACAAATCGGGGCCATTGGTACGAACCGTGGAGGTCAAGATAACAAGGCAATTCTCCAAGCCATCGAATACTTAGAATCTGGCGAAACGATTGGCATTTTGCCGGAAGGACGAATCAACATGACCGAGGAATTATTGTTGCCCATCCGTCCTGGCGCCGCGCTGATTGCCCTAAAAGCCAAAGTTCCTATCGTTCCGCTCTATATCGATGGGGCACCTTATGATCGCGTTCCGTACAGTCCATTTTTAATGCCATGCAGGGTTAAAGTGAAAATCGGTGATCCGATCGATCTTTCTGATTTGTGGGATCAAGAGATGAACGAGCATACCTATCGCACGGTAATGCTCCGAGCCGTACATGCTTTGGCCAAATTGGCAAATCGAGATGATTATCAACCAAAGTTTGCTGGAAGGAACTGGAAGCCCACCGCAGAAGAGTTGGAACAAGCGTTCGCATCAGCGGATCGAATCCGGAAAGCGGCCCGAAACTAGCTGGAATACTCATTGATCAGTAGCTGACATTTCTTGGCTTTTATTTTCAACAGATATTCTACTTCGGCTTCGTCACTCGCTTCGGAAAATATGGTAAAGATCGGGTCTCCCTGATTGATGGGTGTGCCGACCTGCGGAATGTCGGCCATCGTTGGAAGACTGGCAAGCTCAGATGAATTCTCGCAAACCGCTTGCTTTAGTTGCTCGTACAATTGAACTTCAAAAGTAAAATCTTGTTGGGCGAAAAGAAAGAGCTTACCTCGATGATTTTCATCTTTGATGCTCCCGAGACCATTGATACCACTGTTCGTAAAGACAGACGCATGGGCTCCGATTAATGAACTCTGCCTCGCTGCTTCAATTAACTCCATCGATGCCGTATAGCGAGGGTTGATCTCTAGCACAACGCATCGACCATCCTGCACAATAAAATCGATTCCAAACAGTCCTTGAATTCCAGTCGCTTGCGTTAGTACCTGAGCGATGGCATTTAGTTCCCGACTAAGCTCTTCTAGCAGTTTTCCCGCATGAATACTGCCCGCATATTGATAAGGCAAGGGAGTGTTCCAGGCATCGCCAACCAATTGTCGTGAGATGCCTAAGAGTACAACTTGGTCATCGGCAGCCAGGAACGAGGCGGATAAAAGATCGCCATCGATTCGCTGTTGAAAATAATAGTCGCCATGCTGATCAAGCGGGATATTTTCATAATCGATCACACCTAGCCCACCAGCAGAATCTTGTTTCTTTCCTAACCAACCAGCATCACGCATTGTTGACTTAGCGTTTCGCAATGTTTCAGGAAAACGTAAGCTGTGATCATTAAGTAAAGCCTGAAGATAAAATGGATCGCGGACTTTATTTAGCACGATTGAAGAGTTGCCATAAAGTGGCGTTATCTTATCGGCTTGATCGATTAAGTCAGGGTAGTTCTCAATACCACCAACATAGATCCAGCCGCTGGGCTGGGTCTGTTTCAGCCACGGAATTAACTGGTCCTGATAGCTTGAAATGGTTTGCACGCTGGCGATCGACTGGGTGTCTTGATCGGAGAAGTAATCTGCAACACAAACCTCAAAACCTGCTTGTTTTGCAGAATAGGCGGCCGCTCTACCTGAGGCACCAACAAGGGCGATTTTTTGTGGAATGGTTCCCACGCTGCTCATTCAATTGAAATCTTGGAGAGGGCTGTTTGAACGAAATCTTGAAAGAAAAAAGGGTTCTGCCTGAGATTTGTAAGCTATGTTTTAGATGGGCCAGAGAGTCATCCTAATCTCTTCTAAAGGTCTATTCTTACCATAAACAGAGGTCGTTTGACATAAGCGATGATTGTTCGGCATTAGTCGCTCAATCAATAAATCTAGACATCGATACGTTGAAGGGTTTCGGCCCTTCTGCCAGAGACCGTTGTGTACCTGCCCACACAACGGTCTTGTTTTTGTATTCTAAGCATAATGGCCTGTTGTACGGTTGCATTTGGCGTCAGGTCTGATAAGTTTTTTGCTATAGAGTCGGTTATTCTCTTGTTTGGCCACTTATTTAGTCACAACTAACCTTACTTAACACATATTGTTTGGAGACCCTTTTTATGTCGATGTTTATCGGTGAAGCACTTGCAGGTGATGGTAACGAAATTGCACATATCGATCTAATGATCGGTACAAAAGATGGACCTGTTGGCGCCGCTTTTGCGAATGCATTGTCTAACCAATCTGCTGGTCATTCCAATTTGTTAGCTGTACTTGCACCGAACTTGGCTGTTAAGCCTTCGACCGTGATGATTACTAAAGTGACCATCAAAGGTGCAAAGCAAGCAGTTCAAATGTTTGGCCCAGCCCAAGCCGCAGTTGCCAAAGCTGTTGCAGACGCCGTTGATCAAGGAATCATTCCTAAAGATCAATGCGAAGATCTGGTTATCGTTTGTGGTGTCTTCATTCACTGGGAAGCTGAAGACGACAAAAAGATTTACGATTACAACTACGAAGCCACTTTGGAATCAATCAAAAGTGCCATGGGCTCCAAGCCATCTGCTGATGAAATGATTGCTGGCAAAGACGCCGTGCATCCGTTCCGCGGATTCTAAGAGCAGCGTTTAATTGCTGTCATCTTAATCGTTCAAGCAAAACCGTGCGGTACTCATGTACCGTGCGGTTTTTCATTAATCGAGTCTCAACTTTTATTGGGTAAACACCTCCAATGGCTCTTAGCAAAATTCTATTGCAACTTGACCCTGATTCCCAAACTAGCACATTTGATAGTGTGGTAGCCATTGATGCTGGCGTCGATCAACTCCTTCGGCATGCTGGTGTTTTGCCTGAGGAAGTTCGCAATTTAATCTATGGGCTCATTTTTACTCGCGGCGTACTTGATCTAAAATCCTCCGCTGTATTTATTG
>NVWB01000302.1 GCA_002733575.1 Blastopirellula sp.
CGGTTATCGGAATCAAAATTTTATCGTTTGTCGAGCAGTCTGGTGAAAATAGAGCTCGGGCCTTCATGCTCAATTTCATCTATTCTCTTGGTGTAATGGCAGTCTTTATGGTATTGGCTTGTCTATTAGCTTTCGCTGGCATGGCTTGGGGCCAACAGAGCGGAGACTATCGATTTATCATACCGATGACGGCTGTTGTTTTTGTTTTTGGATTAAGCATGTTAGATGTCTGGGAACTATCCGTTCCTGGTTTTGTGGGCACTGGCAGTGCCAGTAAAGCGGCTCAAAACGATGGATACATTGGCGCATTTTTCAAAGGCTCTCTTGCCACTGTTCTGTCGACTCCTTGTAGTGGCCCGCTGCTCGGCGGTGTGTTTGCCTTATTGATGAACAAGCCACCATCCATAGTATTTCTAAGCCTTGGATTTATTGGGCTTGGAATGGCGTCACCCTATCTATTGATCGGGGTATTTCCCAAGTTGATTCGATTTCTGCCGAAGCCTGGAAATTGGATGAATACTTTCAAGCATTCCATGGGCTTTGTGATGATGCTAACTGCTGTCTATTTGCTGTACACACTAAATAATCAGTATGTGATAGCGACACTCACATTCTTAATTAGTTTGAGTGTCGCATGTTGGATGATTGGTAAAGTTACAGTTTCGCATTCACTAATCTCTCATTTGAAGGCTTGGGGAGCAGCAGTTACAGTAGTCGTTATAACTGGAGTTTTATCGTTCAATTTTTTAATCACTGGCCTCGAACATGAGGGTTGGCATCGATATAGCAAACATGAATTAGCTGGAATGCAACGATCCATTAATGACATGCAATCACAAGGGAAAACCGTAATGGTAGATTTCACTGCGAATTGGTGTGGAACTTGCCAAACGAACTTCTATTTTGCAATCAATACTGAGAAGGTAAATGAATTTGCTAAAAAACATGGGATCGAACGGCGGATTGTTGATTGGTCAGATACTGCGAGCGACGAGGCCATTTATATCGAAGAGTTCTTAGAAGAACTGGGAGCCAATTCAATTCCTTTACTAGCAATATTCCCTGCTGATCAACCTGGTGAAGTAATTATTCTAAGAGACGGTTTGTTTGAATCAACAGTCTTAGAAAATCTAAGAAAAGTTGTCCCTGAAGAGGATTTAGAAGAGTTACAGGTTCAACACACCGCCAGCATTCCTCACTAGCGGCTTATCCTATCATTTGCATCAAGAAACAAACTTCATGAGATTCCCCCTTTGTCTGTTGATTGTGTTGCAAGCTGCTTGCCTCGCTTCGTTTACTGCGAACAGAGTTACCGCTGGCGATGTGGCAAAACCCAATATCGTTGTGATTCTTGTGGATGACATGGGCTATGGCGATCCTGGGTGCTTCAATGCCAAATCAAAAATTGCGACGCCACACATTGATTCGCTGGCGCGAGACGGAATGCGATTCACCGATGCCCATGCACCAGGCCCTTTGTGTCACATGTCTCGTTATGGACTCATGACGGGTCGTTATCCGTTTCGTACCGATGTAACTGTTTGGCCAACTCAGCCTCTGATTGCACCCGGCCAGATGACCTTTGCATCACTGGCGAAGTCGCAAGGTTATCACACGGCCATGGTCGGGAAATGGCACGTGGGCTTTAAGGAAGAAGGCTACGACAAACCACTTTCAGGCGGTCCTATGGACTGCGGATTTCAATCTTATTTTGGAATCAGAGCTTCGACTGATATCCCTCCCTATTTCTATATCCGAGGCGATCAAGCGGTTCAGCCTCCTACCGAGCATATCGAAGGTCATCGCAGCAAGGATTGGGAGGGAAGTCGTGGAGAGTTCTGGCGTGGTGGTGGTATCGCACCCAACTTGACGCTTAAAGACGTCTTGCCACGGTTTACCAACGAAGCGATTCAAGTGATCGAGCAGCACGCTGATAATGAAGAAGAAACACGGCCTTTGATGCTCTATCTGGCTTACCCTGCTCCGCACGCACCCTGGCTTCCGTCTCCAGAATTCGTCGGCAAAAGCGGAGCAAGTATGTACGGAGACTTTGTGATGATGGTCGATGCACAAATTGGCAAAGTGCTAGAAACGCTTCGCAAAACGGGGATGGAAGAGGACACACTGCTAATCTTCATGTCAGACAATGGACCCCATTGGCACGACACCGATGTCGAGAGACTAGGGCATGACTCTGCTGGTGGCCTACGTGGCAAGAAGGGCGATGCCTGGGAAGCCGGACACCGGATGCCAATGATCGTTCGCTGGCCAGGACAGGTACAAACGGGTAGCCAAACGGATCAACTCGTCTGCTTTACCGATCTGCTGGCCACATTTGCCGATATGCTAGACGTCGATCTCCCAGCGAATGCTGGCCCCGATAGTTTTAGCTTTCTGCCAGAACTGACCGGACAAAAACCAGAAGCGACATCCGTCCGTTCTCAATTCGTGATGCGAGCAGGTAGTTATATTTCGATGATGACCATCCGTTCAGGCGACTGGAAACTCATTAACGGACTTGGGTCCGGTGGGTTTTCTAAGCCAAAACACATCAAACCTGGCCCCGGTAACCCTCAAGGCCAGCTTTACAATCTTGCGGAAGACCGGAATGAAACGACCAACCTCTACTTGAAGCACCCAGCGATCGTTGCCCGGCTGACCGCCGAGATGAAACAGATTGTCGACCGTGGACATAGTCGTACTACGACAACGGACTAGATACCTGCACGTTAAACAGGTTTATATTGAGCGTGAGTTCTCCTGCTAGAGTATTTTAGCATTACTGTTCTGCTGTAAAAATTTCAGTCTCGAAAATCATTCCCTATTCTGGGTAGCCGCGTCGTCGGTTTTGGAGAACGCGAACCACTCGATTTCGCTCATTCAAAACGACGTCGGGTTCGACTGTCGTCGATCAGAGGTTAGAGAGGTTCCCATTTTACCCTATAAATCGAGGCTCAAACTAGTTTGAAAATTTTACTTGAGTTCAGTAAATCTTGGCCGTTGTAACCTCTGATGGCCTACGGGCAGACCGACGATGTTCCAATACGTTTGATCCCGAAGCAAAGTCAACGCCGGAATCGTCGGCGGTGAATATATAGGTGCTACACGATATCAAAGCGTTCGGTGCAGTAGCATTGAAAATGCTCTAGTCGAACGGAATGATCGAATACAGAAAGATGGCATGAAAAAAGCCCAGACGTTGGCCTGGGCTTTTTTGTGTATTCGGTTTGTCTCTATTGGGATGCCATAAGAGACCAAGAAGAAGTGGATTAATCTTCTGATTCTTCTTCTGTTTTTTCCTTCTTCTTTTTCTTCATCGCCAGCTTCAGCACCTTGGTTTTGGGAATGCCAAGAGGTGAATCGGTCGATTCGTCGAAGGTTCCGTCTTGTTTCATTTTTTCGAGACGCTCTGCTCTTTTCAGAACACTGCGATTCGACAATCCACCCCGTTTAATTTTGAGGCTGCTATCGATCGTCATTTCTCAATTCTCCACATACCTGTGTTAGGCACGATTTATAAATTAGTTCACGCACTAATTGTTAGTGCGCCTATTACAATCTTCCACAAAATGGGAAGTCTACTTACCCTATCGGCAATAATTGACCGAAGCCAAACAGCCAAGTATACAAAACCAACGTATTTCTTCAAGGGAAGGGGCTTGAAAACTAGGCCTGATCGATCGATTTGACGTCACGAATCAGGTTTTTGAACGCCGTTACCGAATCTGGGCGGTTATTCGGGTCTTGCTCGATACAGCTCATGATTGCTTTGCCTAGCGTCTCATTGATTCCAGGGCATAGCTCAAATATGTCTTTGGGTGGCATCGAATCGTGATTCAAGGCAGCAAGCCCTGTTCCTTCGCCAACCGGCCAGGGAAGCTCGTAAGCACAAAGCCTAAAAGCGGTTACGCCGAAAGAGAACAGATCGGTTCGCTGGTCGGTTGCCCTTCTCCGCACGATCTCAGGCGCCATGTAGTTAGGGGTTCCGGTACGATTGCCGGGGACCATAAATTCTGGAGTTGCAGGCAAGGTCAGCCCAAAATCGATCAATTTCAACATTTTTCCATCCTTGGAAACGATGAAATTTCGGGGGCAGATATCTCGATGAATAAATTCTTGCTTATGAACATATTCAAGCGCATCCGCCATTTGATTGATTAAATCGACCTGATTCCCCACTAATTTAGGGTCATTGTCTAGAATCATCGCGGCCAGTCCCAGGCCATCGATGTATTCCATCACGATATACTGCTGACCAGTTGCCAAATAGCCATGTTCAAAGGTTTCGACCACGTTTGGGTGGTGCATCTGGCAAGAGATCTCGCCTTCTTTGGGGCGGGTTCTGCCTTCAAAGCGAGACTCAAAAAAATCTTGCTTTTCAAGATCTAAAATTTTCAAACCAAGCATTTTCCCGGTGGAATGCTCACGAACCACAAAAAATTCGCTCATGGTTCCACTAACCGCTTCGCGTTCAATGGTAAAACGCGAGGCGATATCGAGGTGTTTTGATTTGAAGAGTGATTTGAATTTGTCCAGGATATTCATCAGTTACCAATGCTGCCAGCGATAAGATGGGATATGGTTCCCTGGTAGATAAACCGATTTCTACAAACCGCACTTCGTACTCAACAGGTTCCGACTGGTGAATAATAGATTGTGTACGATGTGACTGGTTTACTTGCTCTTCTCCCAGGCTCCGTGAATGATTCCACTTTACCCGATGAGAACCTGTAATCAAGCGCAAGATCGGAATTCTGACCGAAGAATGAGAAGAGATACAGGGTTGTTGTGTTATTTACCGCAATAATCGATAGATCTGGCAATTTCGCTCTTCAGTTTGTCTCGCGAAACAATTCGATCAACAAAGCCATGTTCGAGCAAAAATTCGCTCGTCTGGAAGCCTTCGGGCAATTCGATCCCAATAGTGGCTTTAATGGTTCTAGGCCCTGCAAAGCCGATCAAAGCCTGTGGTTCTGCAAAAATCAGGTCACCCAGTGACGCAAAACTGGCAGCAACCCCGCCCATGGTTGGATTGGTTAAAACCGAGATAAACAGTCCGCCTGCTTCATCGTATTTGGCCAATGCTGCGGTGACTTTTGCCATTTGCATTAACGAGAGAATTCCCTCGTGCATTCGGGCACCACCGCCTGATCCACTGATAACAATCAACGCCAAGTTTTGCTTGGTAGCTCGTTCAATTGCGCGGGTGAGTCGCTCGCCAACGACAGAGCCCATACTGCCCATGATAAAGGCAGAGTCAGTCACGCAAATAACGACACGACGAGCTCGAATCATGCCGGTGCCTGTCAACGCGGCATCATTTAATCCGGTCCGTTTTTGCTCGGCTTTAAGACGTTCAGCGTAGGGTTTTTTGTCTTTGAATTCCAACGGATCCGTTGGCATAATCTCGGCGTCCCATTCCTCAAAGGTGCCTTCATCAAGAACTTGTTCAATCCGCTGCTTGGCTGAGATGTACCAGTGGTAACCACATTCAGGACAAACCCCCAGGAGTTCCTCGGCCTGTTTACGAAAGATCACCGCCTGACATCCAGGACAGCGTTGCCACAAACCTTCAGGCACTCCGCGTTTGGCACGTTTTACGTTCGTCTCAGGAGTCGATGAAGATTCTTGGGATAAGGACGACATAAGCACTTAACATATCTTGAAAGGTGGTGACTGGTAATTTCAACGCGGTTTAGAATTCAACAATAGGGTTGATTCATTGGGTCTGCTGAATTCATTCTACACTAACTTGCAGCAGTGGCGGGCGAGCAATCGATGATTTCCCAATTCCCGCACTGGCATTCGGCTTTCCATAAATTGCCGATATTTTCATGCAGCAATTCACTACGGATAATCGAGGCGATAGGCTCAGGCGCCACAATGGCGACCACTTTATCGGTGTTGAGGTGTTTTTTTAATATCTTGTCTAAGCCGATACGAACCCGCTGACGCGCTTCACCCAACATTTCACCTTCGGGTGGGCAAATTGCATCGGGATTTTCTTGCCATTGCTTATAGACTTTGGGCTGATTCTGTTTGACTTCCGAAACCAACTTCCCTTGCCAGAGACCGGCATCGAGGTTTTGGAATCGATCAATCTTTTTGACCTTGGCTGATTTCACTGAGGAGATGGCCTCGGCTGTTTCAACCGCGGAAGAGCAGGGGCCGGTGTAGATAATAGAGACCGCGAGGTCGCTGATCTGCTCAATTTCAGTCGCAACCTGTGCGTTGCCGTCTGAATTCATCGGAATATCTAAGGTGCCGCGGATACGACCCTGTTGATCGTAATCGGTGCAGCCAGGGCGGATTAGTGCAATTTGCATGTTTATGTCTACAAAAGACCATCGGAAGTAATTTCTGCAAGTTGGTTTAATTGTGACATTGCGTTTGCATAGTCTTCTTCACCAAAAATTGCAGAACCAACAACTAACAAATCAGCGCCTGCTTCCGTGCAAGGATTGATTGTTTCAGCATTCACGCCCCCATCGACTTCTATCAGCACGTGGGAAGGTGCTTGCTCTCGTATTCGTTTGATTTTGTCGAGTGCAGAAGGATTAAACTTCTGTCCACCAAAACCTGCGTTGACACTCATGATCAACACTAAATCAACGATATCGAGGTATTCTTCTATAGCATCTGTCGGAGTGTCAGGGTTGATAGCAACGCCTGTACTTGCTCCTAAAGCTTTAATTTGTTCTAGCACAGCCCGGGTTTCGGACCCTGTCGCTTCTTGATGGATGCAAATTAAATCGGCACCAGCTTCATAGAATTGTCGGATATATCGGGCCGGTTTCTCAATCATCAAGTGAACATCGAGCGGTAAATCGGTCAATTTTCGAAAAGCTTCAACAATCGGCATGCCATAAGTGATGTTAGGGACGAAACTTCCGTCCATAACGTCTAGATGCAGTGCTATCGCATCAGCAGCTTCTAATCGCTGAACTTCACGCTCTAAGTTCGTAAAATCGCATTGCAAGATCGACGGCAAGATTGCCGGACCATTAGCTTTCAGTTGTGTGGAATTCCAGCGAGACATAAGCAAGCGTCAGTTAATTAATCACAATTATGGATAGAGTATCAGTACAAAGACAAACAACCTAAATGGAATGTATTCCCGATTGTGCAGTAGGTCAGGCACCAGCAACAGTTCATGCCAGGAATACTTGGATTTTGATCTAGCGGAGATGAAACCGCTTTCCTTTGTGACAATTAAGAATTCAGGATGAGCTAACAATCATCTAAAACCTACTACATAGAACCAAACATCACATGTCAGGCTATCTCAAAGATTCTACCAAGCCAAACTCTCTTCGTCTGCGCTTTAGAACCGACTTTTCTATAAGTCACTACGGTATAACGATTTACAAAACTAAGTTTTTTCATAATCTGCCCCTTAATCTTGCCTAATCCACAGAATTGATACAACTCAACACGATTAGTAGCGGGTCTCTTTCTCGATTTATCGGATGGAATCTCACCCTCAGTCATCCAGTTCCATGCCCTGTGGCTGTGGCAGATCTTCAAGTGAGCTCAGGTGAAACATCGAGAGAAAACGCTCGGTGGTGTAATAGCGGGTGATTTTCTTCGGCTGGGTCTCTCGTTCCAGCCGCACCAATTGCCGGCGTATCAATTGATTCAACAAAGGCCCGCTTCCTTTGTCACGATAAGCATCCACTTCGTCTTTGGTGATCCCTTGGTTATAGGCAACCAGCGATAACACATCGATGGCCGGCTGAGAAAGTTTGGCCTCGCGAACTTTGCCGTAGAACTTTTCTCGCAGCCCGGCAAACTCTTCCCGCAAACTCATGCGATAGCCAGTTCCGCTGGCAACAATCTCGTAAGGAGAACCTTCTTCCGCATACGATTGATTCAGTTGATCAATCAAGTCAGCCACTTCATCGGCCTGAACTCCACGCATTTTGGAAGCCACATGTTCAGTCGTGAGTGGCTCGTTGTCAGCACTGCCTACGAACAAAATGGCTTCAAGAATAGTTCGTGGTGACAACTCACAATCATCTTCGACTTCTTCCGCTTCAACCAATTGTCGAACCGCGTCTGCGGTCGATTGTTCTGAGTCGCCTTCTCCCTCAGTAGACTCTTGGCCCTCTTCCGAGGTTTCGTCATACGGAGAATCCGATGTACCCAAGGCTTCAGCATAAGCCGCGCTAAGCATATCTAGCGAGAAACCAGCATCACCATCCTCCTCGTCATCATCTTCATCAAAAATATCTTCATGGACAACTCCAAGGTCGTCAGGTTCCAGTTCCGAATTGTCACTCTCAGGGCCATTCATCCATCGCTACCATGTAAGTCACATCACAAATAAAAAAGGCCCGCCGAAGCGGGCCTTTCCAGTCGTTCTAGCTCCAGCGTTTGGCAACTTCGGCCTTCATAAACTTCAATGAGTCTTCGGCCAGTTTGATCTCGGTTTCGTACATGCGACGCCAAATTTTCGTGGCGGCAGCAATCTCTGGCAGTGCCAAGCCAAAGGCTTCGACAACCATCCAACCATCGTAGCCTACTTCTTTCAAGGCATCGAAGTTGGTGTCCCAGTGTACATGCCCAGCACCTGGTGTGCTGCGGTCATTTTCTGAAATATGCACATGAGTCAGTACATCGGCACAATCTCGAATCGCTTGGGCAATGTCTCGCTCTTCGATGTTCGAATGGAACGTGTCGTACATCATTTTGCAGTTAGGGTGATCCACTTCACGCACAAACTTGGCAGAGTCTGCATGCGTGTTCAGCAAGTACGTCTCGAACCGGTTCAAACATTCAACGCCTAACGTGGTTCCCGTTGTGCCTGCGTACTCGGCAGTTTTTCGCATCACATCGACGCCCCATTTCCATTCATCGAAAGTTGGGCCTTCGCCACTAAAGATTCCAATGGCCGAGTGATAAGGGCCCACCAGGTTTTCGGCACCCAAGGCTTGGCAGCAATCTAAAGTTTGCTTGTTGAGCTCTAAACCTTTTTCTCGCACAGCCGCATCAGGGCTAATGGGGTTATCCTCTTCGTTCCGTACCGTCACGGCGGTACATGCCAAGCCGAGAGACTTGAGTTTCTCGCCCATCTTGGCCCATTTGTCGACATCAAGATTGAACAGAGGAACTTCCACTCCGTCGTAGCCCATCTCTTTTAGTTGTTCGATCACAGGCAGCAAGGTGTCATCAGGATCGCCGGACCAGAGAAGTAGATTCATTCCAAATTTCATCAGTGATAGCTCCTAAAAGAAAAAGTTCGTCTTGATTCAGTGATTTAGTCTGCCGGTTCTACTTCCGGGCTTTGCCCTTCGTGGGCCAATAACTCTTCCTGACGTGTACGAACTCGGGTTCGCATCTCGGGAAGTAGTGAAGTAAAACTATTTGGCAAAGCTGGTAGTTTGACGCGCTGCATCACTTGATTCAAGCGGTGAAGCAGCTTTTCGTCGTCTGGATAGTCCTTTAAAAACTGAACTTCTTTGAATCGACCGATAAAATAGGCTAACTGGTCAGTAGATTTCGTCGCAATCAGGTTCACCGCCTGTTGAACTACCAGCCCATCGATCTGCGAAACGGCCTGATAATAGTCGTCCAGCAATTGGGGTTTATCTTCCATCAACACCGAATCGAGCAGTAGCTCAACCATGATATGCCCCAAAAAGCTGGGCCGCAGACCATCATCAACCGGCAAGTTATCACGAATCAATACGGTAAAGTCCCACGAGAGTTCAGTGAACGCATCGGTCCGATGAAACCAATCGTCATCGTGATGATGCTGCAAAATACCGGAAGCCACTTCTGCGATTTGATGATCTTCATGCCCGACAACCAATCTGGCGCCTTTGGCTCTGGCCCTGACCTTGCGATTCACCACATTCAACCAATCCGGCACCGCAGTCCCGGCCAAGTAATAAGGAGAAGCAATATAAAGCCGACCGTGAGCGAAGTAATTCATAGGAAGATCAGAAATTATGTGTCTACAGAAGTGGATCTGATTGACTGTGGTATTAACTTAGAGATGACTTGGTTCTACATTCGCCTCGCCTAAGATTCTTGCGAGGCAACCACTGCTTGAATAAACATTACAACTTGTCCATTTGAAACATTGGCTTTCATGGCGATATTTTCTACCACGCGTTCATAGTCTTCCTCTGTGTTAAGTTGGTTGAATAAGTCATCGGCATGCGCGTTAATTCTTTCGACCGCTTCTTGTGTTAGCTCTGGTGTCGTGGCATCGAAAGGAACTGGTTCCATCATCAGGCAGCCAGTATATCGAATGATGTTATTGAGGATAAAAAAGATGTTCACAATAAACGAAATAATGCCCCACCAACCAAGCACGAGACTCAGTAGTGTGAACTCCCAGAATGTTTTATGAATGCACGATTTACAAAAATCTCCATCAGCGGTTCGGGAGAATCGCATGAACAGCAGACCGATGTTTTGGTAAAAGGTCACCGATTTCGTAGGAGCTTCAATACCACAATTATGACAAATCATCCGTAGGTATTCCAATTCGAGTAAGAACCATGCAGCGAAAAGTAAAATAGAATCGACCAGCCGAAAGAAAAGTCGCTTAATGGGAATTATACCAAAGCAATCTTGAAATTAAAATCAGACTGACAAGCCAGCATACTGCGATTCATTTTCTGCCACGAAAAGCACCAAAACCACGACCGGATATTGATTTCATCTCTTTGAAGAGATGCGGCCTTCAGGACGGTGATAATTCGTGACATTTTTTAGTGATAAAATTCCGGTGAACACAACGCCCACAAACAGGCGGCTGATCTAGCGGCAGCCACCCTACGAGTGTTTTTTAGCCGTGGAAGGGAAGATTGAAAACCGCATTACTTTGAAAGAGTCTCTTGCCCGCCGCCATCGAACCATTTTTTCCATTGTTGGTCGTAGTTGCGTTTCATGCGTAATAGGTTCGGCACGATGGACGCAGTGGGGTAATGGCTGTAGCGCAGAATGGGTGCCAATTCGGTGCGGATATATTTCTTTTGTTCGAGTGAGCCGGGGCCTAAATCGTAGAGAGTATCGCCGCGGGTGAAGCTGTCTTCAATCACTTTGGCATACAGTATATTGCCCAATCCGTTGCGGCTGATCTCGGGGTCAAAGCCTACTCGCAAGCCAAACAACTGTTGTTGATAGTGATAGTTATAAACAAAAGCGGCCGGTTGATCGTTGATGTACAACAAATTCAAATCAAGCGAACCAGTTTGGGCAGCGGCCAAGTGAACATCTTTGATAAACGGAAGTATCGAAGCATGCGATAGCGTGGTGCCGGTTTCGGAATCACCCTGCCAGCTTTTTCGGGCGATATCAATCACCGTATCAAACAAGTCCCAGCGAGGGTCGCTCTCGCCATGTTGTTGGCCTTGCGGTCGATAGCGCTGGTAGCGAACCGTTCCCAGCTTTTCCAAGTTGCGATTCCAACGCTTAAAGTTATTTCGCCACTTGCCAGGACGTGATTGCCAGTATTCTTTCCAAGTGCCTGTTAGCGAAATCATCGATGTCACGTCGAGTTCGGACTCGCAGTAACTCAGATTGTTTTGATCAAGGGCCGCTGCAATCTCCTGAGTGGTTGCTTGCCCGTTATTGGCCCAACGAATTTCAAGCGAATCCCAATCGCGTTCGGTTTGTTTGACATGCTTCAAGGCGAGTGTTAATGCGTGTTGTGGATTAGCGGAGATCGGACCATAGAACGACCCCCAATAATTCAATGGGTAAGTCAAATAACGAACCGGGCCGAGTTTTGATTGTTCTTTCTGCACGACCAGCGGAACAATGCCGGTAAGTTCATCATCTTCAACCAGAAACAGAACTCGCAGTTTGCGGTCGGCCTGATAATGCTTCCAGAAAGCTTCAAGCCACTCTAGCGATTGAAAAAAAGTGGCACCGGCAGTCTGCTGAAGCAAGCGGCCCCAATCTGCACGATAGGGTGCAAGTTCTTCAATGCTGTTAATTTCGATAATGCAGTGCATGGTGTTTAAATTATTTATAATTGTTGTTGGTGTCGATTGGAATTGCGATACTTAGGCAGTCGCTTGGTGGTTTGTGATAAAACTTAAGGAGCCGATTTCGCGTTCGATATAATCGCACAGTGCATAGATAAAGATCACCACGCCGAACATTTCACACGCTTCTTCTAAGGTCACGATGCAGGCATACGCCAAGTTGTTTTCACCG
>NVWB01000303.1 GCA_002733575.1 Blastopirellula sp.
CGGTCCTGGCCCGCCTTACCCTGGCCTTCGATCCGGATCACTACGGCAATGCCGCGTTCGATCTCGACTGCGAGCTCTTCAGGGGCTCTAAACCAACCGAGTGCACCAACCATTAGCGAAGCCGCGATCACGCCCCTGGTCAACCACATAGGAATCGCACGCCTGCTACGTCGAGGAGCGGCAACGCGGTCACTAGATATCGCAACCGCTTCGTCCGCCGCAAGCTGCTGCCACTTCGCGTCAATTGTTGCAAGCGAGCGCAATGTGGCGCGGGCCTCGGCGCTGGTGCGTAGCAAATCCTCTAACGGTTCAAGTTCCTCAGGCGTAATCGCGCCGTCCAGGTATCGATGTAACAAGTTGAGTTCATTTTTATTCATGATTCAGCTCCAGCGAGCGCTCGTTCCATGCAGCCATGCAACTGCTTCCGGATACGTGCGAGAAGTTGATACAAAGAACCTTCCGTCCGCTTGAGCTGCACGGCCATCTCGCGAATAGTTGTGTCCTTCGCGTAAGCCGCTAACGCCAGTTCCCGTCGCTCGCGCGGTAGTTTTTCGATGCATTGATCCAGCACCCGCAGTTGCCGCTGACGCAACGGCAACTCCTGAGCCCCTTCTTCGGCTAACAGTTCCACGATGTCCTCGGCCAGCACTAGGCGATCCCTGGCAAAACGACGTCGCGCCGAAAGCAATTCGTAACGGGCAATGAGACACGCCCACGGACCGAACGCCGAATGGTCGTCGAGCGTCGAGAACTTCCGCAGGGCCGCAATACTCACTTCCTGCATCACGTCGTCCACTTCCTGAGCTTTCGGACAACACGACCGCACAAAGGCGCGCAACTCTGGCTCATGCACTATCCACAAACGCAGAAACGTTTCATGCGGATCAGGTGTGTCGTTTTTCTGGTTAGAAATTGCTGCCATAGTTGCTCCTCTAATTAACCGCTTCCGCTCACCGATAAATTTAACGCAAGAATCTCAAAAATTCTCGAAAGCCATGACGTGGACGTTTTTCAGGCACTATTGCAGCTTGCCTCTTTCATACGCAAGTGCAATCTATCATAGCACTTATAGCTTTAATTCTCACAATCAAGCCTGACACTCAGATAGGCGTATTAGCCCAGCGGCTTTCGGTGATTCATCTAAGCGATTCTCAACCAACACAAAGAAGTGGAGATTATGCATTAAGAAAAACTTAAAACATTCGAGGCTATTGATAAATTATAATGACTGTATTTTGAACTGCCATGCGATCATCCAGATTTATTCATTGAATTTCTAAACGATCACGGCCTGCTTGCGATTGAACTAGTGGAAGGAAGTTTACGACGTTGGTCGCTGGGCTAGTTCACGCATAATCATAACTGCTTTTAACAGAAATGAGAGTTAATAAAAAAATGTAAAAGGTATCACATGAACTAGAGTTTTCGAATTTGCATGCGGTCGATCTGCAGCAGCTGTTTTTTGACTTTAGAGCTAAAGCGTAGCAGATGTAAGCCGGCTTGATTAAAGCGGACTGTGCCTGCCGAAACGATTTCGAAAGCTCCAGACTTGCTTTTCTGAATACCCAGTAGCTCCTTCATCGGGTATCCAGCGTCAGCTTGCAGGGCATCGTCGACAACGGCAGCAGTGGAGAGTGAGTAAGGGCCCTCTGCAGAGACCGCGACAGAGAGTTCATAATCTCCCGCATGTTCAATCTTCACCACAAATTCGATGTAGCTGCCCTCTCCCATACGCAGGTCGGCGCAAACCACCTTCCCCTGCGAAGCTCCGGCCTGATCTTTGGGGTAATGAAAGTTGCCGCGCTGGCCATAGTCGGATGAGGTCTGGTGAGGCAATTCTTCTGCCTCCAGCCATCCGTCTTTGTCTGGTTTGGGGTGTTTGAAACTCAGGTGCTGGCTCAGTTTGGCGATGACTTTGGCGTACGCAGAGTTACGGGCCAAGTTGGTGAATTCGTGGGGATCGTTGTCCAGTTTGTACAACTCTGTCTCTCCAGTAGCAAGTCGTGTCATGCGGTAGTCATTGTCCATGACCACGTCGTAGCGTATCCCATCTGCTTCGCTCGACATCAGAACGGGTTTGTCCCATTCGGCTTGCGGGTTCTTGAGCAAAGACACCAAACTGTTGCCATCTAGTGTTTGAGGCGGTGCAGGTAGTTCCAGCAATTCGACCAGAGTTGGGTAGAGATCCAACAGGGACACGGCCTTATCACAGAACACTCCCTTGGCCAGGCCGGGGCCTGAGATCATGAGGTTCACGCGGGCCGAGTCGAACCAGGGTTTCATTTTTGACCACCCCTCTTTCTCGCTCAGCTGGTAGCCGTGATCACTCCAAAGCACAACATAGCCGTTCTCGGCATGAGGGCTGGCATACCAAGCGTCCAGGATTCTGCCTACCTGCTCATCCGCAAACGACACACAGGCGAGATAGGCTTGAACCATGCGTTTGTCATGACCTGCAGCCACGGCCTTGTGGTGATAATCGGGACCGAACTTGGCCTCGTTGTGAGCCATTAATTTAAAACGCTCGGGCAAATCATCCAGGTCATTGGCTTGGTGCTCGGGCATGATCAGGCTCTCGAGGGGATGCCGGTCAAAGTATTCTTGCGGCACCACCCAGGGCACGTGCGGGCGAAAAATTCCCAGAGAGAGAAAGAGACTATCGCTATTCAACTCTAAGACTTTGATCCCCTTGCTGACCGAAATATAATCGGGCATTTGAGTGGTCGGCACAGCGGCAACTCCCCATCTGCCAGAGGAATTGATATTCCTGTAAGTTTTTGGAATAGCCTTTGGTTCTTTTCCACGGCCGCTGTATTGATCGAATTCGGCCTTGTCCGCATTATGGAAGTTCTTGCCAATACCAACGCTCTTCCAGCCCTGTGCGCTGAAGAGCTTTGGCAGGGTGACGGCATCGGGCACATAGCTTCGCCAAGGTTTGCCCCAATTGGGATTGGACTTGGCGCCGCTGCGCGATGGATGCAGGCCTGAAAAGACGGACGTTCTAGAGGAGAAACAAACGGGCGAGGAACAAATGGCCCGAGTGAAGATGACGCTACGAGAGGCAAAGCGGTCGAGATTAGGCGTGATCGCCTGAGGATGCCCCTTGAGCACGCTATTCCAGTCGTTCCAATCGTCAATATTCAGAAAAAGCACACTGGGGTGTTCAGTTTTTTCTGAGAGTTTTTCATCCTTCACTATGGAATTTTGGGCTAGTGCCTCGAAAGATAATGAGCAGACTAAAAAACAAGTCAAATTTATTAATCTTGAAGTGATAGATTTCATCAATGCAATTCCAGTCAACAGAACTAATTTATGCCAGGATATCTTTGACCACTTCACCATAAACGTCAGTCAATCGGAAATCTCGACCGGCATAGCGATAGGTGAGTTTCTTATGGTTGATGCCAAGCAAGTGCAGAATTGTGGCGTGGAGATCGTGCATGTGGACTTTGTTCTCCTGCGCGTAGTAGCCAAAATCGTCCGTCGCACCATGGCTGTACCCGGGCTTTACGCCGGCACCGCTGAGCCAGACGGTGAAGCCGGCTGGATTATGATCGCGACCGTCCTTCCCTTGCGCGACTGGCGTGCGGCCGAACTCGGTGCCCCAGACAATCAGAGTGTCGTCAAGCATACCGCGTTGTTTGAGATCGGTTAAGAGTGCGGAAATGGGTTGATCAACGGCAAGGGCGTTCTTGGTGTGGCCTTTGACCAAACCACCGTGTTGATCCCAGACGTAAGGCGTACTGACTTGCACGTATCGCACTCCAGCTTCGCAGAAACGGCGGGCAAGAAGGCAACGATGGCCGAAATCGGTAGTCTCTTTGCGATTCATCCCATAAAGTTCCTGGATCGACTTGGATTCCTTCGAGATATCAATTACCTCCGGCGCGATTCCCTGCATTCGTGCCGCCATTTCGTAGCTGCGAATCACCCCATCAACTTGGCTATCTTGCGTTTTCGCAAAGTGCTTTTGATTGATCCGATTCAGCATCTCCAATTGCCGCTGCTGATCGTCTTGTCGGGCACTCGGGTTTTGCAGATACTGGATGGTTACGTCCCCCGTTTTGCTACCAGAGTGGCCGAGCGTCGTTGCCTGGTGATGCGCTGGTAAGAATGACGAACCATAATTGCGAGCACCGCCGTGACCAGCAGGTGGAGTCACGCTCACGAACGCCGGCAGATTCTGATTCTCAGTGCCAAGCCCGTAGCTAACCCAGGCGCCAACCGAGGGACGCAACAGGTTGTCGCTCCCGGTATGAATCATGGCGACCGCTTGCCCGTGGGACGTTCCACGCGTGTGCATTGACTTGATAAAGCAGAGGTCGTCGGCGTGTTTTGCAAGATGAGGCCACAGGTCGCTGATCCACGCTCCACTCTCTCCATGTTGCTGAAACTTCCAGGTCGTGTCGAGCACACGACCATTGCCGGCCTTGTCCTTCAGTTCTATGTCCAGGCTATCGAGGCCTTTGAAGGGAAGTTCCTTACCATTGTATTGCTTCAACATGGGCTTGGGATCGAATGAATCGACCTGCGAAACACCGCCATGCATGAACAGAAAAATGACGCGTTTCGCCTTGGGGGCATGATGCGTCTGAGGAAGTCCATCGAGTGAATCAGCAGCACTCGAGATCTGTTGAGCGAATGCTTGGAAGGCAAGCGCTCCGAAGCCGCAGCCTGCTGTTTCTAACCACTGACGTCGCGTAACCGATGGCGTGAATTGATGACATTCTTTCATGATTCTACTTTGTTTCACGGGGGTGTTGTTTGGACTAATTACACGACGTAAATCGGGCGAGTATACTCGTTTAGCTCTACTTCATTATTCAATAAAACGAAACTCGGTGGAACTAAACAAGATCTGCACAAACGAAGCAATCGCCTCGAGGCGTGATTTACTGTTTTCGTTCATCAGCTGAGTGATGTATTCTTTTCCCAGGGCGATATCGCCAGTGTCCGCCTCGCGGATGAGAATACGTTGATAGAGTGACTGGACTACGTCTTCGATCGGTTGAGCCTCTTGGGTAACCTGTGCACTGACGCTTTCGGCCATCTTGCGAACAAAGGGCGAGTTCATCATGAATAGTGCTTGAGCGGGTACGGTTGTGACCGCTCGCGTGCCGGTCACTAGGTCGGGGTTGGGTAAGTTGAAGAGGGCGAGCGACGGAGGCACTGCTCCACGGACGATAGGCATGTAAATGCTACGTTGCCGTAGTGAATCGGTTTGCGAGAGAGATGCATGGCGTTTTCCGCTAGTTTCAATGGCATACATCCCAAGTGGACCCACAACGGAATTTCGTGATTCGCGATCCAACTCGCCAGCAATTGCCAAGATGGAATCACGCAAAGTTTCCGCTGGTGCAGGACGTCGATTCTGGTGTTTGAAAAGCGAATTATCAGGATCTTTCTCCGAGGCCGTTTGAGCGGCTTGTTGATAGGTTTGGGAGTGAATAATCTCGCGAATGAGTTGTTTCATTGACCATTGGTTCTTGACAAACTTGTCCGCCAGGAAATCGAGCAACTCAGGGTTGGAAGGCCTTGCTCCTCGTAGGCCAAAGTTATCGCTAGTCACGACGATCCCTCGGCCAAACAGCTGCTGCCAGATGCGATTTACCATGACACGGGCCGTCAGGGGATGGTTGGGATGAGTCAGCCAATTAGCCAACTGAAGCCGACCTGATTCTTCCGCCGAGATATTGGCTTGCTCTAAGCCAGCATAACTGGCCACTTGTAGGAATCCGCGGGGCGCATTGCGACCGAGGTTCTCCGCCTCTCCGCGGATTCGGATATGTAAGTCACCTAATCGCTTGTTGGTAATGTCTTGGGCAGCCATCGCTCGGGGCAACTTGGGTGAGTTCGCCATAAGCATCTTGAGGGCTTGCTCGAGCTTCTTGATCTCAGCACTGAGTGAGGCAACTTGAGGAGGCTGCTCCTTTTTCAGGTCGTCAACGTGTACAAGTTGGATCGCGTCGGCGATCACTGCACCGCCAGATTGTTTGTCGGTCAGCAGGACTTCAGCGAATGCGCTGAAAGTAAACTGCCCAAGCGGAAACCACAGTCCATCGATGGTGGGTTGCGTCGTCTGGTCGATGATCAGTTTGGTCTCACCATCTGCGTGCTTCACTTCATAGCTTGCCGTTTGAGCCAAACCGCTGCCGCCTCCGAAACTGGCTCGCAGTTCATACTTGCCTGGTTTAGGGAGCTTGGCGGTCCACTTGATCGAGTAGGGGCCCTTGCCCTTGTCCGTCGCTAGGTAGTGATCCCCGACGTGATTCGGACGGTAGGTAGATTTCCGCCAGGGGCCCGTTCGTTCGGCTTCTGTGTTATCGACAACAACACCGGCGGAGACCTTCTCAGTGTTTTTGGTGCGTTGTTTCTTCTGCTTTAGTTCTTTCTCATATATCGCCACCTTCACTTGGTGAGCGGCGATCAACTTTTGTGTCTCTTCATCGACTTCCAGATCCGTATCCGTCCAACCTGTGACATTGACATTGTTCATTAGAACTCTGTCGGCCGTTCTTGTACTGTGTAGGATACCGACCATGGCGTAATAATCGGAGGTCGGTATGGGATCGAATTTATGGTCATGACAACGGGCACATCCCAGGGTCAATCCCATGACCGCTCTGCCGATGGTATCGAGCTGCTCATCTGCGATGTCCAGGTGCATTTTCGCCTTGTTACGTTCGGTCAACATCTTCGGTGCAACCATTAAAAATCCAGTTGCGATCAACTGCCGATTCCGCTGTTCGATTGTGTCGGATGGCATAAGATCACCGGCAAGCTGTTCACGCAGAAACTGATCATAGGGCAGGTCGCGATTAAAAGCGTCGATCACATAGTTTCGGTATCGCCAGGCCTCTTGAAACGTCAGATTGAAATCGCCCCCATTGGAGTCGGCATATCGAGCGATATCGAGCCAATGCCGGGCCCACTTTTCACCAAACTCTTTTCGGCTCAGGAGGTCATTGGTAAATGTGTTCACCGCTTCGTCCGGTGATTGCTCATGGTATAGGCGAAGGAACTCTTGACGTTCCGTCAGTGTTGGAGGCAGTCCGATCAGGTCGAGGAACAGTCGCCTGACGAGTTGATCGGCTGCTGCACGTGGCGTTTTGGGATCAATGAAACCATCTATGGACTGATCTTCTGGGAAAGTCTGGCGAGGTTGAAAAGACCAGAACTTCCGTCCCTCTTCAATGTTGACTGTTTCCTTCTCTCGAACAGAAGCAGTTCCTTCACGTGGATCGACCGCTCCATCGGTAATCCATTTCTCGAAGTCGCTGATCACACGTGAGGATAGATGTGAAGTGGGAGGCATTTCCGACATCTCTCCACTCCGATTGATCGCTAGGAGGACGAAGCTCTCTTCCGGCTTGCCGGGAACGATGGCTGGTCCAGAGTCACCTCCGGTTTGCCAACCCGCCCGAGAATCGAGATGTAATCCACCTTTAGATTTGCAAGACTCGACCGAATGGCAGCGGTAACATTGTTTGACAAGTACAGGTCGGATTTTGGACTCAAAGAACCCAAGCTTGGCAGCTTGATCTGGCTTCGCGTACACTGTGCTGGAGCACGTAGTTAGTACAACAAAGAATGCAGCAAAGCGGCACATGGTGGATGTTTTCTTCATAACGCGAATTTTGATCTTCGGTTCACAGTTCGGTGGGGATTGGTCGGTCGGATCTCACTTGGATCGCAAGCGTGGGGACAGGTAAGGTGGGATGCCGATGACTGGCGAAGCCATGTACAAGTCCGGCATCTTCGATTTCGGCCGTGTCGCGAACGACGAGTAAAGTAATCTCTGATTCTGGATGTTCCCGCAGGAACGCGGCTAAGGTTTCCCCTTGAATTGAAAATCGCCCACGTTGCACACCTTGTTCGATCACGAATGAACCGAGGTGTACAAAGTTGGGTTTTCCAGGAAACTTCTTTCGCATAATATCTTCATTCCATTGGGCATGACCGGCAGTCATGCCATACACGCTAAAAGTTGCGTCCGGAACATGAGAGGCCAGCCCCCATCCTGTCGGTGAAAAATAGAGCGACAACTCGGCGGCCACTATGTGCTCACGCTGTATACCTGCAAGTTGGAATCCGAGATACGCCTGGCGATGGGGACTATCCTCTTGAAAGCCTTTTTTGACATACAACAGCACGTCCGATTCGTGACCTTTGATGTGTCCCGTGTAGGCATCCTTGGTGGATGTCCGCGTGACCCATCCAGCGCCTCGATCAAGCGTGGGGACGGGCATCGTGCGATGACCTTCCATGCGTCCGTCTGTTACCTGTCCCAGCTCTTCTCCGCCCACCGTGTTTCGCTCGCCGGTCTTCAGTTCGACGACTTTACCGGATCGGGTGTGCTTCACCTCGACCCGACCTTCCATTACCTGAGTGTGCGTCTCGCCTGTTTCCTGATGAAAGCTAACGGCAAACCGAGTCCCGTAGTCAACGATGTCAGCAGATGGTGTCGTTATCCGAAACCCCTGAGCGGACTCGGGGATATCTGCGACCGCCGTTCCTTTGGATAACTCGCAACGCATGGCGTCGAGCAGTTTCACTTCGGAAGGCGCTTCCATGATGAGTTGAGCGCCTGAATCAAAACGGAGGATGGCCAGTCCTTCGGCTAAACGCAGTGTACCTAATCCCAGTCGAGTGCCGTCCGAAGTCGGCAAGTCGCTGCTTTCCCAGCGGGCATTTTTGCTTTGTTCTATCACCACAAATGTGTTGGTTACTGGCGGTTGCATCCAGCCCCACAAGCCTGCAAACGTCACGGCCAGTAGTATGCTAACAACCATTGTCCAGGCAAGCGGTTGTCGCAACTTGTTACGTTCCGGTCGCGATGCGTTCATGCTATCAGAGATTGCCGCCATCACCGCATCTTCCGTCTCAGTTGAATGGTCGGATGCTGTTAAGCAATCCAGTTTCTCTTCCAACCTCAACCAACGTGGCTCGCCGGACTGTACGATTCGGGTCAGGCCAGCCATTTGGATATCGCGGGCCAGGACACTTCGCAGAGTTTCATCTTCTGCCAATCGCTTCAAGAGCTGCTCACGGCGATCCTCTGGTAGATCCGTGTTTCCATGCCACATTGCGACAAGGTCGATGAAGTCGGGATCGTTGCTGATATCGCTCATGATGTTGCCTCGGGTTCTGTCTGTTCCATACATTTGCGTAACGCTTCGTGAGCGCGAAAGCGTGCTTGATACAGTGAGTTGGGAGTCATGCCGAGTTCGCTGGCCAGTGACTCGGCTCGTAGGCCATCTAGCCCCGCACGAACAATCCGGCGTGCTCGGTCTTGCAACTGACCGATACAATCTAACAAGCGTTTGGTCTGACTAGTCCCGAGTTCCTCATGCGCTGATTCCAGTTCGGGTTCTATCGCCGCCGCGACTTCCTCTCGAAACAGTTCCATTGCGCTGGCGCGACGGCTATTTTTCCGCCAGTAGTTGTTGAGCTGAAACTTTGCTATCCCGATCAGCCAGTCACGGAAACTCTTCCCGGACTCGAACGTCTCGAGTTTTTCAAACGCGATCAAGAAAACTTCCTGGGCGAGATCATCCACGTCGTCCAGATGGTACAGTCGAGCAATCAAGTAAGCCCGCACAACGAGGCCGTATTCGCGCACGATGAGCCGAAATCGATCCGTCTCTCCGCCCAGGACGGCGGCAATCACAGGTTCGGCGTCAAATCGGCTCAAATCAGTTTTCTTTCGTAACTTAGAAGGAACAGAAACTGTATTTTATGCTAACTCGTCGTCAACGAGTGGATTCTTACGCCCAGAGTGTTCTTTTTTTTCATTTTCGCAGAAATGCCCTCCTTTGTTGCTCAGCGACTTTTAGCAGCTCAAATGAACTGTCGTCACAGGTGTTCGTTTTGTTGATCTTGAACCGCAGTCGCACGGCGAGTGCAATCATCGGTGTGACTTGGCCTCAGCCAACTGCCGGTGACCCTCCGGTTCCGTAGACTAGTGCTCGCACTTCCGATGCGGCCATAGGCCGATTGGAGTCAGAACCAGCTCGCGTATCATTGGCTCAATGAAATAGTACTAGACGTTCGTGCCGACCGACACGCCTCTTTTATACGACTTCAGCGTGATTGATGTAACCTGTCTTATAGTAGATACTTAAGAAAACTCCCCTGTCTGACTTCTAAGCTTCAAACATCAGGTTCAATAGATTTTATGAAAAATCGAATCCACAAGTCTCGCTGATAGCTAAAAAAAAGAGTTTGAATCAATCAACATTAGCTGTTGATAAATCACATGAACTCTTCGGAAAATAACAAGACATATTAATAAACCTCAATATCCTTTTCTTCTCAATTCCGAAGTACCCATTGAACTAACCCGAAAGTTCAAACTGAAATCTCACTGCCACGCCCCAGAAGAGACCATGGAATTCTGGTTTCAAGCTTGGGATGTTATACCAGTGTTACCGGTTCGCTTCGATACAATGATTACCACCTTGGAATGGGGCAACGCCCGCAGAACTTCCAGCAAGCTACCCAAGACCAACTGGTACTGAACTAGCCCATCGACCTTCGGCGTGAACATACTTCCACTAGTTCAGTAGCAATCAAGTTACGGTCGGTCAGAAGTAAATAGAATAAATCAAGCTGATCTTTTACAATTATGACTGAATTCATAGTGGATAGCATTTCAAAATACAGACATTATCATTGACCGATAGTCTCATATATGGCCAACTTCTCATCTTTGAGTGGATTGAGGACCACTTAAAATAACCACCGAAGGTCGCTGGGCTAGTACACCTGATACGAAACTCCACTGACGCGTGAATTGGACGAGAAGCATGAGTTCATTGAGATGGTCATTTATCGTTCCGAAACAATAAACTAAAGAGATGAAAAATGGGTAAACCCACCTTGCCGCTTATCCTCGCGGCCCTGACGGTATGTTGCTACGCTTCAGCAAATGACACCATCAAATCCACCGATATCATGATAGCAGGGGGAACCTCCGTTGCAGGAGTTTCCGATTCAAAAACACGTTATGGCCAATTCCGCGAGCCCGGAATGATTGTCACCCAAAACGGTCGAATTGTCATACTCGCCCAGGCACGTGATCATAGCGGCTGGTCAGACCGCTCTGGACAGGATTTAGTGGTTCGCTATAGCGACGACTATGGAAGGACTTGGAGTAAGGTTGGCATTGCGGCTTCCACCGGAGATTTTTCCCTCTGCCCCAACGCTATCGTGTATGACAACGACACAGATCAGATTCATTGTCTCTATAACCTGTTTCTCTGGGACTTCAACCTAGGAAGCAAAGGTCGAAGTGAGCTAGTTAAATCTGGCGACCTCGAAAAGGAGTGCAAGCAGTTTCATATCGTGTCGAAGGATGGCGGAGAAACCTGGAGCGAACCGCATGAAATTACCGAAATGCTTGGCAATAATGTTGGTGCAATCGCTGTTTTTGGTTCGGGACGTGGCATCCAGCTCAAGCATGGAAAACACGCTGGACGTCTTTGCATTCCGGGCGGCAAACGCTGAATGTGGCCGAATGTGAACTGAGCGCGATTACTCGTCAATGTCTCAATGGGCGACGCATTGGGGAACGGCCAGAATTAATCGAGGAAATCGGTGCGTGGTCGGACCACATCAACACTAACCAACGTGGAGTCGATTGGCAGTTTCAAATCGATGAGGCCCGCACAAAACTCATCCGACTCTACCCAAAAATTAAGACTGGATGATGCACTAGGGAAAATGGAAAACCGGACAAAGCTTCAATTTAGGATGAATGCGGGTATGCAGTCTGCGTTATTGATGTGAGTCGAAGCTGGCTCTAAGAATCTGTGTCAGCACAACTGTTGATTCTCAATTGGAAAATCAATCGAGTGAGAAGGACGATGATCTTTTAGATTTATTAGTAGAAAGTCTTCGCGAACAACGAAAGGTTAAATGCAAGTGCCTAACAACCGATAACTGGATTTGGATAGTGGCCAATGAATCGGACGATCAATCAGCAGTTATTAAGGAACTATGTGAGAAATGTAGGCATACTGAAGTTATTAGAATGACTCTCGATGAACTCAAGCAGTTAATGAATGTACCTAAAACCCAATAACACTACCACGCAGATTGCTCTCTAAGG
>NVWB01000304.1 GCA_002733575.1 Blastopirellula sp.
TGCTGAACCCGCCGGTGGCCATCGTCCCGAACGCATGACAGATAGCATCGTACATGGTCATGCCGAGCAGCCAGAGAATCACCGTCAACACGAGATTCAATCCACAGTACGTGGCCGTAAACAACCAAGCCGTATGTTGCATCCGCGAGTGCGAACCTTCTTTACTAGGCCCCGGCATCTCTGCTTGCATCAGCGCTTTACCGGCAGAGCCTTGTCCGAGAATGACCACAAACAAAACGATAATGCCCAACCCACCCAGAAAATGCGTACTGCTGCGCCAAAACAGAATACAGTGCGGCACAGAAACAGGGTCTTCCAAATCGGCGATGACCGTCGCCCCCGTGGTACTAAAACCAGATTGTGATTCAAACAAGGCATCTGCGATATTCATGGGTATCGCTCGAATACGATAATTGTGAACACGATCTTCCGGTGCAGACTCTTGATCAGGAGAGACGAGTGCTTTATTCCAGTCTTCTTTTTTCTTGAGCGTACCAAACAGGCTAACAGCATTCTTTACCTGCGAATTTAAAATCAAGTCTGCTTCACTCAGGCCGGCAGCGTTCGCATTGACCAATGCAGTGATCACGGCATGTTGGTCATCGCCGAGCTTGTCTACGTTTTTTCCATAAACCTGTGGCGCATAATCTGGTCCGTCAAACAGCCGGACTGCTACACCGCGAGCAGTTCCGCTGAGCATAAATGGGGCTGCTCCCAGAATCGTGGCAACAACCCAGCTCAGGCCGACCACCGCCATCGCTTCTTTCCTGAAGATATCGCCCTTGGCATTTTTTCCAAAATACCAAAACAGGGCTGCCACAATTAAGCTAAACGCGATGGAGCATAACAGCGCAAAGAACCCTTGATATTCAAACAACAAGGGAAATTGAGACTGCTCTGCGGTTCGATGTCCAATTGCAGGAAAGGCCCAGGGCAGGCTAAAGACCATCGTCACGCCGATGAGCAAACAGACAATCGATAAAAGTTTACTGACTAACCGATAATTCATCGTAGAACCAGTGAAATAAATGAGAGGGGTAAAGCAACACGCAGCAGCAGGTAATCAATTACTCACTGCCTGGAGTGAATAGAACCAACGATTCGTCAATGACCGAATTCTCGATCAATGCGACCACGGTATCGCCCGGCGTGAGTCGATCATCGGCTGCCGGAACACGCACATAGTCGGAAGTTATGACCGCAGCGATCAAACACTGTGCCGGAAGTCGAAGGTTGGCCAGCACATGCTTGGTCGCTTCTGTTCCTTCAAGCACTTCAATTTCTACAATGTCGATAGTTCCACCGGGCAGTTGCTTTCGCGTAATAATCGGCCCACTGTTGAGGAAACCAAGTATTTGGCTGGCCATCACATTCCGAGGACTAACGGCTAAGTTGATTCCTAGCTTGTTGACGATGTTGGCATAGTCCGGTCGTTGTACAATCGCCATTGAATTGGGCGTGCCAATTTCCATTGCCTCAACACACGCCATGATATTGTTTTCGTCATCACCGGTACATGCAATAAATACGTGGGCCGTATTGACGCGTTCTTCATCTAAGACCGCTTTTTGCGTCGCATCGGCATGAACAACCGTGGTATTGCTCAGTAGTCGTGAAAGTGTTTGGCAGCGTTCTAAATCATGTTCCATTAACGTCACATCAAACTGCTGGCCATCTAACAAACGGGCAAGATGCAAACCGGTTTCTCCTCCGCCGGCAATGATGATCCACCGACGAGGGTCCGGCTTAGTTTGGAACCAGCCTTTGACTTCGTCGATATCATCACGTTCGCCAATCAAAGTGACATGGTCACCTTTTTCAATAAAATCCTCGGCTCCGGCAATCCACATTTTTTCGTCACGCTGAATCGTGCCCACTCGTACCCCAGTTGGGAACTCAAGGCTCTTCAGCGGTTTGCCCATCGAGTCCGTCGATTCTTCGCAGATGATCTCTTGCACTTCGAGTTCGCCACGGGCAAAGTTTTCTAGCACCATCGTGCCAGGGCTGCGAATGCTGTGAACAAATTCAACTGCCGAAAGATGTTCAAGGCTCAACAGTCGGTCGATTTTAAAATGCGATTGATAATCAAACGTGCTTAAATCTCGGAAGACTCTCCCATACACGCGTGCCACCGTTCGCCGGGCACCCATCGCTTTCGCCATGCTGGCCGCTACGATATTGACCTCGTCATCGCCTGTTACGGCCAAGCATAGGTCACAGCCTAAAATATCGGCTTGGAACATCACACTCGACTCCGAGGCAGACCCGCATATGGCACGCACATCTAACTCAGAGTTGATGCGTCGAACATTTTCGGGATCTCGATCAACCACAGTCACACTGTGGCGTTTCTGACATAATAGATCCGCAATCCAAGTTCCAACGGTGCCTGCACCTAGAACAACTATTCTCATTCGTTTTTCTCAGAAGGTGAAGAAAGATCACTATCGCAAACGTTGCAATCTGAATCGGCAAACTTTACTTTGCCCCCTTTGGTATTCAGTAGTTCGTCTGGAATTCGTAAATCTTCTAAAATTTTTCCCTGCACAATAGTTTGCTCAACAATTCGTGGAACGTCCTCTAGCTGAACATGGCCATACCAGATGGCCTGTGGATAAATGACCAGCGCAGGCCCATATTCACACTGATCTAAACAACCAGATTGATTGGCTCGAACCAATGGAGTTAAGTTTCGGCGTTTCAATTCAGCTTTCAATGCCGCGCGCAATTGATCAGCGCCAGCCGCATCACAACATCCACGCGGATGGCCTGCGGATCGCTGGTTGGAACAGACAAAGATATGTTGTTGAAACTTAGGCATTACCAGAACTATGCTTTGAAGATTGTCTTCGATGCAAAATCATTAAGGGGTCTACAAACCGAATATGGTACGTCCTGGGTACGCAAAAGCCCAGACCATTGCGGATTCCCTTAAACTTCAATAGACGTAAACCCTTTGTATCAAGTGAGATACGGCATGTCGTCAGGCATTGCTGATTTTGCGCAAACCCAGAAACACTCCGTTTCTGGGGCAGATTTGCTCTGAGAGAGAATTCTCGGCTCTATCATCGTTTCTTCGTGCTAGGGCATTTATAATCGAACCTATCTTGATTCAACCTAGTCAATCACCTAGTCAATCAAACTTCCTTGGGAGCCGCCCACCTATGTACCGTATCAATTCGCTTTTAATTTTATCGGCATTGTTATTTGCTCCTACACGTTGGTTGGCTGCCGAGAAGCCGAACATCATCGTGATGTATATCGACGACTTAGGCTACAACGATATCGGCCCCTTTGGATCGAAGTTACATCGCACGCCCAATCTTGATGTCATGGCACAAGAAGGTCGCCGGTTCACTGACTTTTATGTCACCAGTGGTGTTTGCACTCCATCACGTTCTAGCTTGATGACTGGCTGTTATCCTAAACGCATTGGACTGCATCAAAACGAAACCGGTGGCTGGGTACTCTTCCCTGGTAACAAACGAGGGTTGAACCCTAGCGAAATCACGATGGCCGAAGTGCTGAAAGAACAAGGCTACAAAACTGCGTGTGTTGGCAAATGGCATCTAGGAGATCAGCCTGAGTTCTTACCCACTCGCCAAGGATTTGATTACTACTTCGGCATTCCGTTTTCCAACGACATGGGCCAAACAGATCGCCTTCGTAAAATCTATCCACCACTTCCGCTATTACGCATGGAAGAAGTGATTGAAGAGGAACCCGACCAACGCTACATTACCCAACGCTACACCCAAGAAGCAGTTCAGTTCATTACCGAAAACAAAGAGGGCCCGTTCTTCCTGTACTTGCCGCACACGATGCCCCATTGGCCGCAGTATTCCAGCGAGAACTTTGCTGGCAAATCAAAAAATGGCAAGTGGGGTGATACGGTCGAAGAAATCGATTGGTCAGTCGGGCAAGTGTTAGACACACTCAAAAAATTAAAGATCGACGACAACACAATCACTGTGTTCATTTCCGACAACGGCGGAGCCACACAGCATGGAGCCAGCAACTTTCCACTGAAAGCCGGCAAAGGCACAACCTGGGAAGGTGGTCACCGCGTGCCAATGGTGATTCGCTGGCCTGGTAAAATTCCGGCTGGCACAACTTGCAGCGAACTTGGAATCACCATGGACTTGCTCCCGACGTTCGCCAAACTAACCGGCGGCCAAGCTCCGCAAGATCGCATCATCGATGGCCGTGATATCTGGCCGTTGATCTCCGGCGAAAAGAATGCTGCCACGCCGCATGAAGCCTACTACTACTATTTCCGCGGCACACTCCACGCAGTCCGCAGCGGAGATTGGAAGTTATTCGTCTCCCGCAAAGGCCGGCAAAACAAAAAGCTAGACGATAACTTCAAGCCAGAACTCTACAACCTAAAAGACGACATCGGCGAATCCACCAACGTGGCCGCCGATCACCCTGAAGTAGTCGCCCAACTGATGCAACATATCCAAGCCATTCGTGCCGATCTCGGTGACGATGGGATTGATGTGCCGGGCAAAAATGTTAGGGAGCCGGGGCATGTTGAGAATGCGGTGACTTTGACGCAGAAGTAGTGGGAGCAAGAGCAATATTCATCTATGCGATTTAAAACGCTAAAAGAGATGCACATGACCACGTATATTGCTGTTGCGATTTGCGTGGCATTTCTGTTCTTGATGAACGTACCTGGTCAGCTTTCTCTTGAGATGGACCTTAGTGGTCAGGGGCAGTTTGGGCCAGTTTTGGACGGCCCATCTGTACATTACGAACATGGCTGGCCATTCACCTATGCAAAACGCTATGCGTGGTTTAGTGCTCCCTCAATCTGGAGAATTGATCAAGACATCACTGATTTTACCCCATTGCTACTAATTGTAGATGTTACCATTGCTGCCGTATTGACTCTTGTCGTGGGCATATGGATTGAAAGGTGGCGGCGCCGCTCTAAGCAAATTCAAATATCGTTACGCACGGCTTTCCTTCTATTAAGCGTTGTAGCAATTGCTCTCGGGTATTATGCAATGAATCGAAAGGAGTACCAAAAAGAGCTGCGCATTCTGAAACAAGTTGAAAGTACGTTAAATCAAGACGGCAATTCTTACACCCAAGATGTACAAAGAAATTATAATAGCCCAACTTGGTTGATGCACATGACAGGTGGTAAGTTTATGCGAGAATTTGATCGAGTTGTTTCGATTGAGACAAAGGGAGATTACTTAGAGGCTGTCTCTCAACTCACCCACCTTCGGAGTGTCGTAGTTTGGGAATCAGCAAGCAGTAGTCAGTTAAAACACCTAGAGAAGCTGCCTCATCTCAAAACTCTAAATTTAACCTTTGTCAACGTCTCTGATGACAGTGATCATGTTGTCTGTGGAGAAGATAAATATCAAAGTTTTGTTTTACCAAGGCTACCAAATTTGCGGGGCATCAACCTCTATGATACAAGTTATTGTGGTCATGGGTTGGAGCACCTGACAAGCCTTGAGGTACTTGCCCTTCACTATACGAATTGCAATGACGATACGCTTGAAAAAATTGGTAAACTAACCAAACTCAGGTATTTGGATCTTACGAATACTAAAATAACGGATGATGGCCTGCGTCACTTAAAATCACTTGATCAGTTAGAAGAATTATTGCTCGACGCCCAAGTTTCTGACGAAAGTCTAAAGCACCTCTCGAATCTTCGGCAACTTAAAGTGCTAATGATAGATCTCACTGAAGTTTCTGACGCTGGGATTCCCACCCTGAGTAAATTAAAAAACCTTGAGTATCTCGATATTGAGCATAGTCTTATTACAGAAGCTGGCGTCAAAGAACTGAAACGATTGCTCCCCAATTGTGAGATAGACTATTGAGCACAATTTGCCAATAACGTGCTCTCACTCCTTCACCATAAACTGAATCTCCGTCAAATAATTCTTCGGGTTCCCTCGAAAGATCATCCCCGGTCCTTTGATATAAACTTCTCGGGATGGTACTTCAATCTCGTATTCTTTTTCGTTCACATAGGCAATGATCTTTTCGTAGGATCGCCCAAGGTCTTCGTAAGGCCCTTTGTGGATCAGGGCCACACATTTTCCGCCGAGTAGTTCTCGGACTGAAATGATGTCGGTGCTAGTTCCCTTGCGGACTGGCATGCAGGCTTCAAAGTCGGCATCGTTTTCTTTGTACTGTGTGTCGTAATGCAGTAGCATCGGCTTGCCGCAGATGTGGCGGCCAAATTTCTTGCCGATTTGGGAGAAGCCTTTGCCGCATTCGCTGTACTTGCCTCGCATGCGAACGCCGGCAATCAGCATGGTTTCTAGTTGTTTCTCTTCGACTTCAAAGGTGGAATGATTCATGGCAATTCTGGCCTCGGTTTCTTGGGTGATGATCTGATTAAGCGATGCACTTATTTCTCGATAGGCTTTCAGCTTCTGCTGAATCGATTCTTTCTGCGTTGCCAAATAATCGAGAATGTCCGAATCGTCTTCGTGTTGAGCTAGAATCTCGGCTATATCGTTCAACGAGAAATCAAGATTCCGCAGTTGGGTAATGACCCGAGCGGTTTCCACTTTGCTCTCGTTATAATATCGATAACCAGATTGTTCATCGATATGCGTGGGCACTAAGATATTTTGCTCGTGGTAAAAACGTAAAGTCTTTACCGACAAACCAGTTATCTTCGAGAATTCACCGATACTAAACATGGACAGACCCTGACTGAAGTGCAACTAACCAATTGGCTATGCACCCAGTTTACAGGCTCCAGTAACGGGAGAGTCAACAGGAGATAGATAAAAGATCAACGATTTTTTATCGAGCAACCGTTTTGATTACCCAGCGTAAGGCTTGCCATCAATTTCTAGCTTGCCACCTTGTTGATCAACAGCCGGGGCTGACGTGTCGAACAGTTCGGTGTTTTTCACTTTGGTGGTGGAATAACCTTCGGTGCGTAGTTGTGCGTTGCCGTTGTTGCCGATGACTGCGTCAGAGATTTCTACACGTGATGACCCGCCGACAGAGATGCCACTTCGACCGTTGCCGCGTGAGGTGATTTTTTCAAGCTGTACTTCGACTGCATTGTCATGGGCATTGATTCCGTCTAATTGAAATCCTTGAACCGTAAGGTCTTCGATCCGCAAGTATCGAACATCATACAAGGTGATGCCCACGGTCAATCCGCTGTAAGTCAGCCGGTAAGTCCCAGGCCCTTTGCCCGGTTCTGCGCGAAAGTACATATTGCCATCAAACATGGCCCACTCTAGCGGTTTGAGTTGATCAAGTTGGTCTTCACTTGTTATATCAATCTTATCAAGCGGTTTGTCATCACGAAACATTTGTTGAAAGGACTTCAGCCGTGGAGAAAACCGGTAGACATCATCAACTGCATGCTCCCAATCACGATTCATCATGAATGCTGAACCATCGAGCACGGCCCCATTGCCGACGAAAACAAAAGGACTGCCAGGGTAGCCACTATTGCGGCGAGCCTGAAAGGTAATCGATTCTCGATACGGAGTACCATTGTTTTTAAGAACGATACGGTCTCCTTTGTTCGAGACGCGAAGTGCTTTCGCAATCGTTCGCACAGGCCCTGCGTCTCCGGCATCGTAGGCGGCCGATTTTCCATTATTCCGATCATCGCCCTGAAGGTTATCGACATGAATATCGGTCGCCAATGTAAGTTGGGTCATCGAAACGAGCAGAATCAAACTGAAAAAACGCATCGGGCAATTTCCATCAAACAACAAAGAAACAATCTGAGAACATAAAACAGACCCTCTATCGTACCTCGCAAATCAACCTGGTGAAGCAAAATCTTCTCTCGCTTACATTGAAAACCGCTATAATCGATCTGTGCAGAACCGGTATAATTGTGTCAATCGATCTGAAACGGCCAAATAAGGAAGAAAGATTGGTTAGCCGGGCCGTCGGTTTTGGAGATCACATGACACCCTGGCTAGTTGTGCTACCCTGTAGACGGATTCGTAAGAATTCGGTTTTTCGTCAAGTCTTATCGTCATTGAGGGTTCTCTGAAGTCTAACGACTTCAGCTACGTTTTATTCGACGACTGTCGTCGATTAGATGCAAGAGCGGTTCTTTTGGCTCTCACAGAAATATTCCCACTGATTGTGGAAAAATAGCGCCAGCTACGATATGTTGTAGATAACGGACTCTTCCTGATGATCTCGAACTAGGCCCAACATCCATGAACATCAATCGCCGGAATTTTGTAAAAACTGTTGCCGGATCAACTCTGGCAATGATCGCTCCTCAGACTTTAACCGCCAAAGAAAAGAAGATGCCGCTTCCCATTATTGACACGCATCAACACCTGTGGGATCTATCCAAGTTCACTCCCCCCTGGTTAGCAACAGCGCCGGATGTGATCTCGTCGACCCATGTGACTCAGAACTATTTGGAAGCAACCAAAGGACTGAATGTTGTCAAAGCGGTTTATATGGAAATCGACGTTGCCCCAAAACAGCACGTCGCAGAAGCCCAGCATGTGATTGCGTTGAGTAAAAGCGAAGATCACCCGACCGTGGCGGCAGTGATTTCAGGCCGACCCAACTCTGCCGGTTTTGCAGCGTACATTGAGCAGTTCAAAGAGAGCCCTTATATCAAAGGAGTTCGTCAGGTGATGCATGTTCCAACCGCCCCACAAGGAATGTGCTTGGAGCCCCAATATGTCAAATCGGCCCAACTACTAGGTGAGCTGGGCATGAGCATGGACTTGTGCATGCGACCAGAGGAACTAGGTGATGGAGCGAAGCTGGCCAGTCTGTGCAAAGGAACGCGGTTTATCGTTGACCACTGTGGCAATGCCGATCCCAAGGCATTTTTGCCTGATTCTAAGCGTGATGGCGAAGCACCTTGGCATAGTGTCGATGCTTGGAAGCGTGGCATCGAGGATCTAGCGAAACAAGACAATGTGGTCTGCAAAATCTCCGGCGTCATCGCCAGGGTTCCTAAAACAGGCTGGAAACCCGAAATGTTGGCCCCGATTGTGAATCATTGCCTCGATTCGTTCGGGCCAGACCGGGTCATGTTTGGCGGCGATTGGCCGGTTTGCAAGATCGGCGGCAGCTTTGCCGAGTGGGTCAACGCGTTGAAGCAGATTGTGGGCAATCGATCAATCGAAGCACAAAAGAAATTATTTCACGACAATGCCGAAAAATTTTACGGAATTGCTTGATTCTGTTTGCACAAAGTAGATAATAGCGGGTGCGCGGTTCTTGTTTTCCCCTCATTACCCATTCTGTTTTTCAATTCTGAAGGAGCGTATTATGTTCAAGAACCTTTTGGTTCCATGTGCTGCACTGGCGATGGCCGTGACATCTATCGGTAGTTTACATGCAGTCGATTCCACTATTTATCTAGAGCCTGGCAGTGTCGAACTTCAATCGGCAGGCCCGCTTGCTTTTACCGACGATGGCGTGCTATTGGTCGGTGACCCCAAAGCAGCAACAGTTTATGCCATTGCAACCGCCGGTGGAGAGGCCACCAAAGCAGATCGAAACATTAATGACCTTACTGGTAAAATCAGCGCGGCGATTGGTGAAGCTGCCGATTCGATTAAGATTGTTGATATGGCCGTGAACCCTAAGACAGGCATCATTTATCTCTCAGGCACCAGCGGCACACAAGCTGGCCTAGTTAGCATTGATGGCGATGGCGTGATTAAACCAGTCTCATTGCGAAAAGTGAAATTCGCCAAAGCGATCTTGCCGAATGCTCCTGCCGATGCGGTAACCGGAGAAGGTCGACGTAAAAAAAATAAGCGAACAGAATCCATCACCGACATTGCGTACACCGATGGTAAAGTGATTGTCACCGGTTTGACCGCTGCTGATGCGTCATCCACCATTCACAGCTTTCCATTTCCATTCACGGAACTAGAAACCGGCACACCAATTGAAATCTATCATGGAGCCCACGGTCGTGTTGAAAGCACTTCCGCCATTCGCTCATTCGTGCCATTCAACATTGGCGGCGAACCTCATCTACTAGCTGGTTTCACTTGTACTCCACTAGTGAAGTTTCCTCTCAAAGATCTTACTGCCGGTAAAAAATACCGCGGAACCACTGTCGCCGAATTAGGCAATCGCAATCGTCCATTGGACATGATCGTCTATAACAAAGATGGTAAAGATTATGTGCTGATGGCCAACAGTAGCCGTGGCGTGATGAAAATTGGCACCGATAACATTGAGACCAATGCTGGTATCAACGAAAAAATCAGCGGCCTTGCTGGTCAAGGATATGAAACCGTGAAAGAACTTACCAACGTGGTTCAACTCGCGAAGCTGAACGACACCACTGCTGTGATCATAACACAAGCAGACTCCGGTGAATTGAATCTTTCAACCGTTGCCTTGCCGTAACGGTTATGCTGAACGTATGATCTCTATATCTAGACGCCCGGTTTTAATGAAAAGCCGGGCGTTTTTTGTTTTAATGGTCAGCAGTCTCGGTCATTAACAATGCCTGCACGACCCAGCCTGTGGTCGAGATCCAATGGGCATAGCTTTCTGATCCGCTGGGACGCGTGGTTTCGAGCCAGCTTCCGTCTTCTAATTGCTCTGAAATCAGAAACTTACGCCCATCGGTAATGCTCATTTGCTGATCCTCAGTTTTCGCAAAAGGGTGCAAGGCCATCATAACAAACGCGGTATCAAAGTTTTCGCTTTGAGAAATAGCATAGGGGCCCCAGCCGCCATCTTGATTCTGATTCTCGCGTAGTTGCTGCAAGCACTGTTGATTTAACTCGGCTGAGTTTTCGATCTTCAACCGATGAATACCCAACAACAACGCCGCTGCGGTAAAGTTATTTTTCGGTTCTTGTTGCTTGAGCCAAGCGATTGATTTCGCAATCCTGTCGGTGTCTTCATCACGCTTTGCTTTGATCAGAACTTCAGTCGCAAACACGGTAGACAAAATATTGCCATACGTTATGGGCGAGCCTAACTGCCGGGTCTCAATGATTTCCCAATGGCCAGCTATCTCTTGAATCTTGGCCAGTTCCCGTGCTGCTGTTCGCAGGGCAACCCTGTCTTCACTTGCAGTAAGCAAGGCGGAAGAGAATTGGATATTGGCCAATTTCTTATCACTAAACTCGTTCTCTCCACCATTCTTCTGCCAAGACTCAGGTCGCTTAAGCCAGGCGGATGTTGTGCGAAGCACTTCTGGTTCAACAGCATACCCGGCCCGCTTCGCCAGATACAAGGCCTTCGCTCCATCCCCATTATTATGGCAAGAGTAACATTTGTTCTGTTTCTGCCAGAGCGGAACTTCCTTGGAAAGAAATTGAATCGCACGCTCAATCGGTCGTCGGTCTGGCGATTGGGCTGCACACGTTTGATACAACGTCAGCCAGAATACAAACGACGATAGATACAGCAAACGAATCATGGTGAATTATTTCTCTTTTTCCAAACGCCGTAGTGTGGCCAAATTCATCGGGTCGAACAATTCTTCTTTCGGGTCACCTTTGGGCGTTTCCAGATACATGGGGATTTTTTTGAAGCGGCGATCTTGTAGTAGTATTTTAAACGCTTCTTCTCCAATGTGCCCTTGGCCGATGTGGTCGTGGCGATCCACGCGTGAACCTTGTGGTTTTTTGCTGTCGTTCAGGTGAATGGCTTTTAGTTTGTCGATGCCGACTAGTTTGTTGAAGTCACGCATCGTGGCGTTGAAGTCTTTTTTAGGGGCCAGCGAGTACCCTGCGGCAAACACGTGGCAAGTATCCAAGCAAATGCCTACCCTGTCTGGTTCATCGAGTTGATCTAGAATGTCTGCCAAGTGTTCAAACCGATGTCCGAGGCAAGTTCCTTGCCCGGCAGTCGTTTCTAACAAGGCACACGAGGTCAATTCGGGTGCTTCGGCATGAATTTCGTTCAACGCTTTGGCAATTTTATCGATGCCTTCTTTTTCGCTGCTGCCAACAAACGCACCAGGATGGACTACCACATAAGGAATGCCCAATTGTTCGGCCCTTTGTAGTTCCACTTGAAAAACCATTGGAATTGCTTGAACAGCAAGTTAACGACGAGAACCCTCGTGTACGATTAGAA
>NVWB01000305.1 GCA_002733575.1 Blastopirellula sp.
TGAAACATTTTTCCCAAACGGCTCCGTCCCAAGGCCGATCCCCAAAACTTCGCCTAACAAAAGTACAATTCAGAAAAGTTAGTATGACAACGGAATGTACGCCACGGGCGCTTTGCAAAAAAGAAAATAAAAAAGATATTACCACTAAGGCACGAAGACACGAAGGACGGAAGGAAGAAGAAGATTAAAACACAGAGGGCACAGAGAGTTTGAATTCAGATCTTTCTCTGCGTCCTCTGTGGCTAGATTTGAAAACGTATGCAATGAAAATAGTTGCAAGGTTTACACTTTTATGTTCAGCAAAATTTCTTGTAGGTTGGCTGATCGCCAGCCGACTTTTGAAGTGCAAAAAGATGTCTCACGCCAAGGCGCAAAGGCGCCAAGAAAGGAAGAAGGAAAGAGTTTTTAACACCGAGGCACGGAGAAAACAGAGAGTTTGAATTTAGATTCTTCTCCGTGATCTCTGCGTCCTCTGTGGCTAGATTTGAAAACGTATGCAATGAAAATAGTTGCGAGGTTTACACTTTTGTGATTTGGCAGAAAACCTTGCCGTGTGGCTGCCTGACTATGAACTTGGCACGTTAGTCCAAAACAAAGTTATCAGGAACACTGGCCCCTTTTTCGACCACTGGGATTCCATCGACAATCGTAATCCCGATTTCGTATTCTTTTGATTCGATGCCAGATTCGTTCACGATTCGCACATTCCTACCGATGTGGCAGTTCTTATCGATAATGGCCCCTTGAATCACTGAACCGGCGCCAATCATCAGTTCAGGTCGCCCGTCGGACTTATCTTCCGAGACATCGTGAGCCGTTTCGTAATAATCAGCACCCATCAAAACCGAATCTTTGATGGTCACATTCTCTTCGATTAAGCTGCGTAAGCCGATTGTGCTGTTCTCGATGATGCAACCGTTTCCGATGGTACAACCATCGGCAAGTTGGCTTCGTTTGATCGTAACGTCACCTAGCGATGTCGGTGGCAAAAAACGAGCTCTGGTGTAGATAGGGCTCGACTCTTCCACAAACTTGAACGGTGGATTAGGGCCTGCTAGTGAGAGAGCCGATTCGTAAAACGCACGAACCGTTCCGATATCTTCCCAGTAGCCATCGAACAGGTGCATTTGAACATGCTTGGCACGAATTGCGGCCGGAAAGATTTCTTTGCCGAAATCTTGGTAGTCGGTCTTTTCTAAGACTTCAATCAAGGTCTCTCGGTTGAACAAATAGATGCCCATGCTGGCGATACAGTCTCGCCCTTTGCTTTCGATTCCACGCGCATCAATCCAAGCAGGGTCCATGCGTACCATGCTTAGTTCATCTTCAGTTTGTGGTTTTTCAACGAAGCCAGCCACTCGACCAGTTTCGTCGAGTCGCATCACGCCAAGCCCCGAAGCTTCACTTCCATGCACTGGCATTCCGCCGATGGTTGCTTCTGCCCCAGAATCAACGTGGGTCTTCAACATCTCGGCATAGTCCATCCGGTAGAGTTGATCGCCGGAAAGGATCAACACATGTTCGCAACGGCTTTGCTTGATGTATTTTAGATTCTTGCGCACAGCATCTGCGGTGCCTTGATACCAATCGGTTCCTTGTTCGGCCGTTTGCTGGGCTGCCAATAATTCAACAAATCCACCGCTGAAATTATCAAACCGATAAGTTTGTCGCAGATGGCGATGCAAACTGACGGAGAGAAATTGCGTTAACACATAGATGCGATTTAAACCACTGTTAATGCAGTTCGATAAAGGAATATCGATTAAACGATACTTACCGGCCAATGGCACAGCAGGTTTGGAACGATATTTTGTAAGAGGGTAAAGACGTGAGCCTTGACCACCACCGAGCACCAATGAGATGACATTTTTCATGGTTCATGCTTTCTATGCTGAAGACACCTAAAGATTGGCGAATTAATAAGCTGTCTCAAAGCATATCAGGCACAACGATACCTTGGCAAGTATCGGCCACAGAATATGAAATTGCATCTACAAAAATAGATGTAATGTTCAGGCAATCAACCTGATTGATTGCCTAATCATTACATCTTAAAATAGTGTAGCTATAGAATTAGAGGAAAAGCTTCTGAAAGGTTTATTTAGTGTAAAAGCCCCGTCGGCGTTGCTCGCTATAGCGTTGTAATGCGGATTCGATTATAGGGTACGCGTTCTCGGCCGGTAATATCTCATCGACTTCCACGGTTTTACCTTCCAAAATTTTGTAATCTTGAAAGAATCGACGCAGCATATTACGTCGATGCGAAGGCAAGTCGGAAGCTTCTCGATAAGACGAGTATTCGGGGTCGTGAATGGCGACCGAAATAATTTTATGGTCGAGTTTGCCTTCATCAACCATCACCATCAGCCCCACAACTCGAGCTTCGATCAGGGTCAATGGCACCATCGGCTCTTTGCAGAGAACCAAGACATCCAATGGATCGTCGTCTTCGGCCAAGGTTTGTGGAATAAATCCATAGTTTGCCGGATAGTGAACTGCGGAGTACAGCATTCGGTCCATCTTCAATAGCCCGGTTTGTTTATCGAGTTCGTATTTTACACTCGAACCAGTGGGGATTTCGATTACCGCACAAAATTCTTGAGGGATGTTTTCTCCGGGAGTCACATCGTGCCAAGTATGAGTCACTTGAATGTTTCCTACTGAAATGGGTTGGCTGGGTTGCATTGGAGTTGCCAGGGACTGTGTACTATGACGTTCAATTACTTAAGCGTCAAACAGCCAGGCAAAGGGTAAAACTATTTCACTACAAAATTGACTAATCTGCCAGGGACGACAATGGTCTTCACAATCTGTTTGCCATCGAGCAATAACTGGACTTTATCATCTGCTAAGGCAGCCGCTTCTAAGTCGTCTTTCCCGATATCGGCGGCCACCTTAATTTTGGCCTTTAATTTTCCTTTGATCTGAACCGGAATTTCAATCTCGTCATCCTTCGTCAACGCTTCGATGTACTTCGGCCAGGGTTCATAGGCTAATGTCTCGGTATGACCCAGTAAGCTCCAAAGTTCTTCCGCAATATGTGGAGCCAAGGGACTGAGCATCAACACAATTTTATCCATTGCCTGTTGCGGACGTACTTTCTCTTTCGTGAAGAAGTTCGTGAACTCCATCATCCGGGCAATCGACGTATTGAAATCCATATTCTCAAGGTCAAGCGTCACAGCTTTCAAGGTTTTATGAATCACCTTATTTTGTTCGTCAGTGGGCGCAACTTGCTGTACCGCTTCACTGATCTTGAGATCTTCGCTCTCAAAATCAACGATCATCCGCCACACGCGATCTAAAAATCCGCGTACACCACTGACACCTGACATGTTCCACGGTTTCGTGGCTTCGAGTGGGCCCATGAACATTTCGTAGAGACGAAGACTGTCAGCACCAAAGTCTTTGACTACGATATCAGGCGTGACCACGTTGCCGCGACTCTTCGACATTTTGAAAGTTCGGGCATCGATGCGAATACCAGAGTCTGCTTTAAGCACAAAGCTTTCGCCTTTTTTCTCCGCCGCATCAGGTTCTACTTTGACTGGAACAACTTTGGTGTTGTCGCTTTTAGTCGTGTACTCGCCATCTTCCTGCTTAGCGACATTTTTATAGCTAACCCAATTACCGTCTTCGGTTTGGAAGCCAGTGAACTCCATCTCGCCGAGGATCATGCCCTGGTTGACCAGCTTTTTGAACGGCTCTGGCGTGCTTAAATAGCCACGGTCGAACAAAACTTTGTGCCAAAATCGGGCATAAAGTAAGTGCAATACGGCATGTTCGGCTCCACCGACATAGAGGTCGACAGGCATCCACGCTTTTTCTTTTTCAGGGTCAACGAAGGCTTCGCTATTGTTCGGGTCAATGTAACGCAAGTAATACCAGCACGACCCGGCCCATTGTGGCATGGTGTTGGTTTCTCGCTTGTACTTCACTCCATCAATCACCGGGTAGAGCCAATCATCGTCCGCTTTTTCAAGTGGAGGAACAGGTCGTCCGATTGGTTTAAAGTCTTCTAGGACGGGCAAGTTGATCGGAAGCGTTTCAAGTGGAGCGGCCCTCATTCTACCGTTGGGTTCTCCGTTTTCGTCCAATTCCTTTAAGATCGGGAACGGTTCTCCCCAAAATCGTTGACGACTGAACAACCAGTCTCGCAGCTTGTAATTGACCGCCTCTTGGCCTGTGCCTTGCTCTTGCAGAACAGCGGCAATCTTTTGCATGAACTCAGCGGTCGATAGTCCATCGTACTCGCCAGAGTTAATCGCAACGCCTTGCTCGGTCGAACATTCGCGGCCTGCTAATACTTCGTCGCGGTTCACCTCATCGCTGTTACCAGGATCGACGACCGCGATGACTGGAATATCAAACTGCTGGGCGAATTCAAAGTCTCGCGTATCGTGGGCCGGCACCGCCATGATGGCGCCTGTTCCGTAGCTGATCAACACATAGTCGGCAATCCAGATCGGTACTTGCTTGCCGTTCACAGGATTGGTGGCATACGAACCACTGAAGACGCCGGTTTTTTCTTTGGCCAGTTCGGTTCGCTCTAAGTCACTTTTACGACCTGCCTTTTCGCAATAGGCTTTAACTTGCTCGGCTTGATCTGGCGTTGTGAGCTTATCAACAAACGAGTGTTCCGGTGCGATCACCATATAAGTAGCACCGTAAAGCGTGTCTGGTCGAGTCGTGTAGACTCGCAACACATCTTCGGCCGGTTTTCGAGAAAATCCAGAACTAGCACGTGCGGTTTTCCAAGCATCTGATTCACTTGGTTCCCCAATAAAGAAGTCGACTTCGGCCCCTTTGCTGCTGCCAATCCAATTTCGCTGCAAGGCTTTGACGCTGTCTGGCCAGTCAACCAATTCGAGATCTTTTTCTAAGCGGCCAGCAAACGAGGTAATCCGCAGCATCCATTGTTTCAATGGCTGGCGTTGAACCGGGTGCCCGCCGCGTTCACTTTTTCCGTTAATGATCTCTTCGTTCGCCAATACTGTGCCTAAGGCGGGGCACCAATTGACTAAGGCTTCGCTGACGAAGGCCAAGCGATGGTCGTCAACAAAGTCAGCGACCGCGTCTTCTCCTTCGGCCTGAACATCGGCTGGAATGGGTAGTTCCGCGATGGGACGCCCTTTATCTTGAGCATCGTCATACCAGGTATCGTGCAACAAACAGAAGATCCACTGTGTCCAGCGGATAAATTCCACATCGGTGGTGGCCAATTCACGATCCCAGTCGTAACTGAAACCGAGCATTTTTAACTGTCGACGAAAATTATTGATGTTTTTTTCGGTCTGAATGCGCGGAGGCGTCCCCGTTTTGATTGCGTATTCTTCTGCCGGTAGCCCAAATGAATCAAAGCCCATCGGGTGCAACACGCTTTTTCCGCACATCCGAGCATAGCGGCAGACAATATCAGTTGCCGTGTAGCCTTCAGGGTGCCCTACATGCAGTCCTTCACCACTTGGGTAGGGGAACATGTCTAAGACATACATTTTTTCGCCCTGCGGCATTTCTGGGCAACGAAATGTTTTGTTTTCTTCCCAAAATTGTTGCCAACGAGGCTCTATTTCGGCAGGATTGTAGCGTGGCATCGGTTCTGTAGTTCCAATTCTCTATTAACGGCGATCAATAAAAGACAGACAGTTAAGGCATCTTAGGTACTAAGTTGGCTATTTAGCAGTGATAGTTCGTAGGAAATAGGCAATCTGTTACCTACTGATTCCATCGGCTAACAAGAAAGCACTGATTCTAGTTCTTTGAAGCGTTTCCTGCAATTGAAGGAGTCACCCTCCGGGTGGTCGGTTCGCATCGAATAATCAGGCGGACGATCAATATATCATTGGACTCAGCCTAGCATTTTTTTGAATCAAGCGTATCCAGTCGTATTCTCGTCTGATAGAATTTTAGATTAGCGGCCCATATTGTAGATGGAATGCACTCATCCCATATCTTGTGTCAACGGATAAATTACCGATGCTTCATGGCAGAAGACATCTTCAGTTAGTAGATTCTGAGCGAGACTCAATGCGTAAGGCATGTAGTTTTAACGCGCAACTCATGGATTTCATTCGCCCTTATGTTATTCCAGGGGCTGTTACTGAAGAATTGGATCGACTGATCCACGAATACACACTAGATCATGGACACAAACCGGCCTGCTTGGGTTACCACGGTTTTCCAAAAAGCTGTTGCACGAGTGTGAATGAAGTCATCTGCCATGGAATTCCTGGTAGCTATGCCTTACAAGAAGGCGATATCGTCAACGTCGATATCACCTCGATTGTCGATGGCTGGCATGGAGATCAATCTGAAACCTTTTTGATCGGCAAAGTTTCTGACGATGCACTTCGGGTCACCCAATGTGCGTTTGACAGTTTGCACTTGGCCATTGATGCGATTAAAGCAGAATCGAGAGTTTCGGAAATCGGTCACGCCATTATTGCCGAAGCCAAAAAATATGACTTTGGTGTGGTAGAAGAATATGTAGGGCACGGCCTGGGAAGACGATTTCATCAAGACCCGTCCATCCCTCATGTCCCCACCGGAGCGGCTAACTCGGTGAAATTATATCCTGGGATATGCTTTACCATCGAACCAATGATCAACTTGGGCACAAAGATTACCGTTCTCGATAACTCCGATGGCTGGACTGTCCGTACCAAAGACGGAAAATTGAGCGCACAGTTTGAACATACCATCGTAATGACCGAAGATGGCCCTGAGATCTTAACCGACACCAAAGATGGCCCACAAAAGGGGCACAAGTTTACGAATTAAACTTGGTGGCTTGTGCAGAACTCGCCATTCGTCAGTCTGATATCAAACGACTTGCTAGCACTTGCTATCTGGAACTGCGATGGTTTCTCCTGGGTGGCCGCGCCATTGTTTTGGAATACGCAAGCCACTTCGGAACGCTCATTCAAAACGATGCCGGGTTCGACTGTCGTCGATAAGAGGTCAGACCGGTTTCTTTTGTTTGGAATAGATTTCAAGCTTGAATTAGTTCAATAACTCTATTTGTAATCGGTGAAATCTTGCACCCTCTAGCCTCTGATCGCCTGTGGCCACACCGACGACGTTCCGAATACGATTGTTTCTGAAGCCAAGCCAACGCCGGAATCGTCGGCGGTGCTACCCGATGGCCCGCCTTTTCAGTTCTATATTTACTGCTGATCTTGCTGCAATCCTCTAAATTGTGTATTTAACACTCCGTAAATAAGCAGGGGGGAACACTGCGCACGATCTGAATCATGCTCTTAAATCAAAACCACTGTAAGTCGGCTCGTACCTTCATTGTATCGAGCATCTTTCTTTCGTTGTCGATTGCTGCATCTGCAAGCGCAGAGCGGCCGTATACCGCGAAAGTGATTCAGAAAAAGATTGAAGTGCGCAGCGGGCCAGGTCTCGACTTCTACGCCACCGATTATCTAAAAAGCGGCGATATTATTGAGGTGCATCAAACCGGTGCTGATGACTGGCTGGCAATTCGTCCACCGCATGGCAGCTATAGCTGGTTGCCTGCCAAATATGTGGAACTGACCAATGAGCCACATGTTGGAAGAATCATTGCCACTGATCTGGTACCCAAAATCGGGTCAAGCATCGGCACAGAACGGGATGCCCATCAGATCAAACTCAAAGTGGGTGAACTAGTTGAAGTCATCGAAGCCAAAGAAGTCGAGCTAGAGAACAATCGTTCTTTTGAAACTTGGTATAAAATCGCCCCACCTGCTGGCGAGTTCCGTTGGGTCCATAGCCGTGATGTCGAAAGAGGCAACTTTAAACTGGCACCGCCTGAGGAAAAGATCGCCGCATCAAGTGATCCAAAAGATCTCACTCAACAACAACCGACCACAACTGAACCGACAACACCAAATGCGAATTGGACAACCAAACCCTTTGCAGTCAAACCAATTGAAGCGGTACCCAATAAAAATTATGCAAGTTCCGCTGTTCCAACTGAAACCATCACAGCACAGACCGCTCCGCTGGTTCGTGATCGATCTTCTACATGGATTCAATCTGAGCAACCATTAGAAAAACAGTTAATGGAGTTAGAGCTCGCATTGAGTCGCCAAGTATTGAAACCAAGTGATCAATGGAACTTCGGAGATATTATCAGCCAGTCAAAGGGTTTGCTAAACGTCGGAAAAACTCCGCTGGAACGTGGCAAGGCCCGACTGATGATTGAAAAGGTTCAGCAATTTGAAGCACTTCGTTTACGCAAGATCGCTTTGAAGCAAGGCATCATTCCTCAGACCATCAACGATTCGACAGATGAATCTACCGAAGTAGAGCTGGCGACCAACCCTGTGAGAAGAACGAGTTTAAACGAAGAACTCGATACCTCGGATACAGCTAGCCCAATCGATACAAGTATAACAGGATTATTATCGAGCATCGCAAATCAACTGCCCATTGGGTCAGGGCTTGCAGGAAGTGGTCAAGTTCTCGATCCACGTTTTGATGGCAAAGGCTGGTTAATGCCGGTAATCAAGCGTTCTTCCAAGGGTCGCACCAGTGGGCAACTGACTCCGCCTTACGCACTGACTGATGAAGACGGAAATGTTCTCCAATTTGTGAGCCCGTCTCCTGGTGTTAATTTACACCGTTATCTGAAACAAGAGGTCGGCATTTACGGGCAAATGTCACCCAAGGGCAACTATACACGCCCTCACTTAACGGCCCACCGCATTGTGGTGATGAGTCGACATGAAAAAAAATAGTTGAATTGATCGGCCATTTCTGATAAGACAGTAGTTACACACTTCACTTTATGTTGTTTGACAGTCCGTTCAACCAACTACCCGCCGCTGTTTGAAAGTCATGGATCATGCTCTCGTTTATCGATTCGAGTAATCGGTCAAGCCGCCGCAGCTTCTTACAAGTAGGAAGCTTAGGGTTAGCTGGCCTAACTTTAGACCAACTCTTCCGCAGTCAAGTTGCTGCCGATTCAGTGCAAGCTTCGACGATGAAAGACAAATCGGTCGTCTTTCTGTTTATGCACGGTGGCCCCAGTCAAATTGAAACATTTGACCCGAAGATGACAGCCCCCTCAGGAATCAGAAGCGCAACAGGCGAAGTTGCCACAAAGATTCCAGGCGTTACCTTTGGAGGCACGTTTCCTAAGTTAGCCAGTTTGGCCGATAAACTTTCCATCGTACGATCCTTTAAAACTGGTACCAGCGCTCACGATATCAAGCCGCTGGTGGGCAAAGATTCGGCCAACGCAAACATTGGTTCACTCTATTCCAAAATCACCGGGGCCAGTAATCCAGCAACCGGTGTGCCCAACAATGTTGCCTTGTTTCCTCAGTCAATCGATAAGGAACGGCAACCGGGTAATTTTCAGTTCGGTAATTTTGCAGCCACCGGAAATTTAGGATCATCATTCGCGCCGTTCATGCCCGGAGCAGGTGGCAGTCTGCAAGAAGACATGAAGCTCAAATTGGGCCCAACACAACTTGACGACCGTCGAACATTGCTGCAACAATTAGATCGACTTAATCGCAACCTGGATAACTCCGGCAGCATGCAAGGCGTTGATAAATTTCGGGACCAAGCATTTCGAACTATCCTCGGCGGAGTGGCCGATGCGTTTGATCTAAGCAAAGAAGACGCTGGCACCATTGCTCGCTACGATACCGCTCCATTGGTAACCCCGGATCAGATTAGTAAGAAATGGAACAACTACAACAACTATGTCGACAACGCCAAAACACTCGGCAAGCTGATGTTAATGGCACGCAGATTGTGTGAAGCTGGTTGCGGCTTTGTCACCGTGACCACCAATTTTGTCTGGGACATGCACAGCGATAAAAACAACGCTGGCGTAGAAGAAGGCATGGGCTACATGGGGCGTCCATTTGATCATGCAGTTTCCACTTTCATTGAGGACTTAGAAGCGAGAGGGCTCTCCGATAAAATCTTGCTAGTTTGTTGTGGCGAGATGGGGCGTACCCCTAAGATTGATAATAAAGGGGGAAGAGGTCACTGGGGAAATCTATCGCCGCTGATGCTCTCAGGAGGAGGTCTCAACATGGGCCAAGTCATCGGGCAATCGACGCGTGATGCAGGCGAACCAGCCAGCGAACCGATCACCAATCGGCATCTTATCTCCACCATCATGCACACTCTGCTAGATGTTGGCCGCGTTCGTTTAGTGCAAGGGCTACCTCTAGATGCCCAACGTGCAATTACCGATGGCGAGCCGATTCCAGGGCTAATGTAGCGATAATTCTTGTCACATCTTGCTCTCAGGAGGTGCATACCGAGTTTTTGTAGGGTATATTCAGTATACGAACTCCGGTTTCTCTCATATCAATCGCTGCTTTTCTGATTGACAACAAGGACTCAAAACATGCGGTATCTGCTTACACTGATGGCTCTCGCTATTCTTTATCCTTGCTCTACCAATGTAAAGGCAGAAGAAAAGAAGCCGAATATATTGTTCATTGCCATCGATGACCAAAACGATTGGATTGGTTGTTTAGGCGGGCACCCTCAAGCGCAAACTCCGAACATTGATAAACTGGCCTCGCAAGGCACGCTGTTCTTGAACGCACAGTGCCAAGCCCCGCTGTGTAACGCTTCTCGCGCAAGTTTGATGACCAGCAGACGCCCTTCTTCGACCGGGATTTATGGATTGGCTCCTTGGTTTCGGAATGTCGATGCTCTGAAAGATATTGTTTCATTACCGCAGGCCCTACAAGCCCAAGGCTACACGACTTATTCCACAGGCAAAATTTATCACGGCGGATATGGACGTAAAAAAACGGACAACGAATTCCAGCATCTAGGACCGGCTGCCGGTGTAGGTGTTTGGCCGAAGAAAAAATTGGTAGACACGCCTGCCAAAAACAGATTAGTTGACTGGGGAGTCTTCCCACATAAAGACGAAGACAAAGGCGACTACAAAGTTGCCAGTTGGGCCGTTGAACAACTAGACGCCAAACCACAAGAACCATTTTTCTTGTCGGTAGGGTTCTTCTTGCCACATGTCCCTTGTTATGCAACTCAAAAATGGTTTGACCTTTACCCTGAAGACGAGTTGGAACTACCCAAAGTAAAATTTGATGACCGAGACGATACGCCTCGTTTCTCTTGGTACATGCACTGGAAACTTCCAGAACCACGCTTGAAATTCCTCCAAGATGCAGACGAGTGGAAGAACCTGACTCGGTCTTACCTGGCATGTGTTAGTTTTGTTGATTCGCAAGTTGGCAGAGTTCTCACTGCACTGAAAAACAACGAGTATGGCGAAAATACGATTGTCGTAATTTGGTCTGATCACGGCTGGCATATTGGCGAAAAACTAATCACCGGCAAGAATACCCTGTGGGAAGATGGAACCCGAGTTCCGCTGATTTTCGCAGGCCCCGGCATTGCACAAGGCCGCTGCACCAAACCGGCCGAACTGCTCGACATGTACCCTACGCTGTTAGAATTATGTGGTTTGCCTGCCAACAACAAACTAGAAGGGCACAGCCTTCTGCCTCAGCTGCAAGATGCAAACGCTGTAAGAAAATGGCCTGCGATTACCACGCATAATCACGACAATCACGCGATTCGCACAGAACACTGGCGATATATCCAATACGCCGATGGCTCGGAAGAATTGTACGACACGCGAACAGACCCTCATGAGTGGACCAACCTGGCTGGCGACAAAAAGTTTGCCGCGATCATTGAAGAACACAAGCAGTGGCTTCCCAAAGTGAATCTAAAACCTGTCCCTGGCAGCCGAGCTCGCATCTTGCTGTACGACAACGACAGTGGCAAGGTCAATTGGGAAACCCAAGATGTTGACCCGAATGAACCGATTCCAGAAATCTAATCGGCCAGCGTCCATCAAACGGTATTACCTAGAACACCTTCTGACTGCTGGAGACATCAATCTTCAGCAGTCATTTTTTTTGGGAAACTACGATCATGCTACTGTCAATGAAAAAAACACTGATCGCCTCGCTTCTTCTCATTTGCTTTTGCAACACAGCCTTGTCGGCATCACGGCCAAATGTTGTGCTGTTCATGACCGACGATCAAGGCT
>NVWB01000306.1 GCA_002733575.1 Blastopirellula sp.
CATTAACCAAATTGCACGATCACCCGTCAGGTGCCCTGTGCAGGCGTTGATACGTAAGGGTGAATATGGCACCAATAACCACATGAACGAGAACGACCCCGTAATCAACAAGGACTGGTTTTTCGACCGTCTGCGCAGCGAAAAAAAATCCCTGCGTGGAATGGCTCGCCATCTGGAGCTGGACGCGTCGGCAGTCAGTCGTATGCTTTCCGGTCAACGCAACATGCAAATGCAGGAAGTCAATGAAATTGCGCGCTTCCTCAATGCTCCGGTGACCGAGGTTTTGAAACACGCTGGCGTTTCGATGGATCAGGATGGTCAGGCCACCCCTGTTGTGTTGGCGGCAGTTATTGATGAAAAAGGCACGGTGCAACGTCTGGCTAACGCACGACCTCTGCCGCACCTTGCGTATGGTCCCAATGACCATGCGTTATCCACAGTGCCGACAACTTGCATTTATCTGCTTCCAGTAGAGGTTTCACTTCAGCCCAAACATCACCGGGTGCATCAACCAAGACAGCCTCCCCTCGTGCTGGATCGGTCAGAAGATAAGCATTGGTTTGAATCAAACCGGCTGGGCGCACGTATATATTCATCGTCATACAGTCCATGTCGCCCGCCGCAGATCGCGCAATCGTGAAAATTGCCCTTCACCTTTCCGCTTCCCCTTGCTACCTCCCTTTCTCTTATGTCATCGCTCAAGTTCGCCGTTCTCGCTGGAGACTACATTGGCCCCGAAGTCATGCCTGCCGCTTTGCAGGTGCTTGAGCACGTCGCCAAGCAGGAAAACCTGCAACTCGACTACACCGAAGCCGACGTAGGTGGAGCCGCCATTGATCTCCACGGAGAAGCCCTTCGAGATGCCCAACGTCGAGAAATGCAGCGAGCACAAGCCGAGCATGAAGAAGGGTTAATCGTCCTATCTCACGAAGGAGAAAGCAGGCGTAGAGACTTGGATGAGAAGCAAGACCTTGCATATCAACGGGAAGTTCAGCTTGCCGAGGTAACCCACTTGCATGCTAAAAATGAAGAACGGCTTCGCTTCTTACACGACATACAAGGACTTCAAGTTGACTTGACTCGCTACCTAGTGGCCCAGTATCAACACCCAGATCGCTTGATTCGAATTGATGGAGGCGACGGAAGCCAGTTGCACCTGCACGAGTAATAAGGATAAAGAACCATGGATAACAATGAACTGAAAACTTTACACCAGGGAAATCACCTCACGATGGTTGCTCGTGGGAATTGGGAGTATGTCCAGAGAAATACGAACAAGCCTGCGGTAGGTATCGTGGCGATTACCGATGAGAACAAAGTGGTGTTAGTAGAACAATTTCGACCACCGGTGAATTCTAGGGTCATTGAGATTCCCGCTGGATTATCGGGTGATATCCCAGGTGCTGAAGACGAAGCATTAATTGAAGCAGCCAAACGAGAATTGATTGAAGAAACAGGCTACACCGCGAAACACTGGCAAAACCTTGGAGGTGGATTTTCATCACCTGGAATGACCGACGAAACAATTGAGCTGTTTTTAGCTGAAGGACTTGAAAAACAACACGCTGGTGGTGGAGATGCAAGCGAAGATATCACCATCCACGAAGTACCAATAAAGAGCGTATTCCAGTGGTTGCAGAAACATAAAACACCCCTTGATATAAAGCTGTTAGCCGCATTGTTTGCGGCTGAGCAATATAAAACCAATTTGAAAGGAGAAAAGTAGATGCCATTTGCGATTGACCTTTGGTTAATCCATCCTGAACCAGTTGCCTGTCTTGCGTTTAACCAACGATTTGATGGGATGCCGAATGTTCAGGTAATTAAATCACGATTTGAAGATTTAGCACCCCATGATTGCTTTGTTACAGCTGCAAATTGCTACGGCATTATGAGTGCAGGCATTGATGCAGCGGTCACAAGCTTCCACGGTGAGAAACTATGCCGAGCGATTCAACATCGAATTCTTGATGAATATCTTGGAGAGCAACCTGTGGGTACAGCAATGATTCAGGAAACTGGAAATCAAAATTATCCTTACGTTTGTCACGCTCCGACCATGCGAACACCAGGCTCGATCACTAGAACAGACAATGTCTATCAAGCGGCATTTGCAGCATTTACTTCAGTTTATCGTCATAATGTAAGTAGCGATCACAAAATTAAATCAGTCGTATTTCCAACCATGGGCTGTGGTTTTGGTGGCATGGAGTATTCAGAATCCGCAAGACAAATGGCAGCCGCCTACAAACATTATCTCAATCCGCCCCATCGGTTTGATTGGGACACAGTGACAAGTCGAGAGAAAGCGATTTGTTATGATGGTAAAAAGAAAGTTACTAGATAAAAAATGAATAAAGAACAACTTAAAAAAATTAGCAAAAGACTAAGCTACGTGCTGCGTCATCGACCAGACAGTGTTAATCTAGACTTAGAAGAGGGCGGTTGGGTTTTTGTCGATCAACTAATCGACGCATTGAACCAATCTGGACAATCGATCACACTCTCGAAGTTAGAACTGGTCGTTGCTGAAAATGACAAGCAACGGTTTGAATTTTCTGATGATCATAGCAAGATACGTGCGAGGCAAGGACACTCTACTGATGTTGATTTGGGTTATCAGCCGGCTGCTCCGCCAGAAGTGCTGTTTCATGGCACAGCGACTAGATTTCTGGAGTCAATTCTTCAACAGGGCTTGATCAAGGGAAACCGCCACCATGTCCACATGTCTATGAACAAGCAAACAATGCTTGATGTAGGCCAACGTCATGGTAAGGCTATACTATTGTCAATCGACGCCAAACAGATGCTAACAGATGGGCACGAGTTCTATGTGACAGGAAATCAAGTCTGGCTAACGGATCACGTGCCGCCAGATTATCTTTGTGAAATCTAACAATTCCGTTTACTTTGGATTTGTTGTTACAGGAATCTAAGCAGCCGAATTTTCATAGCGATCAGGATAGACCATTATTTGGAAATGTGCTTGCCCATCTTGATTTCCTCATTAGATCTTGATTAAAAAAATTGTACTTTTTTGCGAACCGATGATTGATATCTGCATCTACTCATGTTATCAATGGAATCTAGTTTAACTATCGCAGTAGTGCGTGAACCCCCTCTTTCTCCTTCTCAAGAATACAACATGGGCTCGGAACACCATTTTCAGGTCGATCTTCGTGGAATGATCGACTTGCTATCGGATCACCTTTATAGTGGGCCTCAGGTCTATATCCGTGAGTTACTGCAAAATTCGGTAGATGCGGTCACTGCACGCAAGAAAATCGAACCGGATTACAGTGCGTCAATCCGTCTCGAAGTGATTGAGACGGACGGCAGTTCGCCTCCAACTCTCGTCATGACGGACGATGGTATCGGGCTAACGGAAGAGGAAGTCCATCAGTTTCTATCCACTATTGGCAAGTCAACCAAACGAGGCATTGATCGTAGCGACTTCATTGGGCAGTTCGGCATAGGGTTGTTATCGGCATTTGTCGTTTGCGAGCAGGTCGTAGTCATCACGCGATCTGTAAAGCCTGATTCCCCATCGATCGAATGGAAGGCCCGTAACGATGGCACGTACACAGTTCGGATTCTAGAACATCAAGGCGAACCAGGTACACAGGTCTATTTGCGATGCAAACCTGGTTGCCATGAATTTTTTGAGCCCGAGTTTATCGTCAATACGGCAAAACACTTTGGGGCCCATCTTCCGATTCCGATCACAATCAGTGTTGGTGAAGATCGAACCCTGATCAACGACACACCGCCATGGCGTTACGAGTTTGCTAGTGAACAAATGCAGCTTGAGCGTTTCCTGCAATATGGCGAAGACGTCTTCGGCGTTCGTTTTTTGGATGCCATCCCTCTTTCGGCACCATCCGGTGGGGTAGAAGGTATCGCGTTCGTGATGCCTCACAGTTCCAGTACAGCAACACGGCGTAAACATCGCGTTTACCTTAAAAATATGTTGTTGTCCGAAGATGCGGACAACCTTCTGCCAGACTGGGCATTCTTTGTGAAATGCGTTGTCAATGCAAAGGATCTGCGGCCAACGGCCGCTCGTGAAGGATTTTATGAAGACCAATATCTTGATGCAACCCGTGATGAGCTAGGCGGCTGTATTCGACAGTATTTGGTTCGCTTAGCAAACGAACATCGAGATCGGCTCAACCGAATTATCGATTTGCATCATTTGCCCATCAAAGGGTTAGCGGTCGAGGACGACGAATTTTACGAAATGTTCGTCAATTGGCTGCCTTTTGAAACTTCGCTGGGGACCATGACGCTGGAAGAATACCGTCAGAATAACGAAGTGGTTCGGTATGTTTCATCACGTGATCAATTCCGCCAAGTTTCAAGTGTCGCAGCGGCGCAAGATATATGCTTAATTAATGGTGGCTATGTTTACGATGATGAGCTATTGCAAAAACTGCCTTTGGTATTCCCCAATCAACAGATCGAAAAGATTGATGTTTCGGAATTAACGCAAGAATTTACCGACATTACGCTTGAAGAACGTGAAGAAGTTTTCGATCTGATTCAGGTCGGCAACTTGGTATTGCAGCCCTATCAATGCAGTGTCGATGTGCGTAAGTATGAACCGGCCAATTTGCCAACCCTTTATACCATTAATGAAGCTGGCACCTTCATGCGGTCGATTGACCAAACGAAAGATATGGCAAACGATCTTTGGTCAGGCGTACTCGATTCCATTTCAGAATCACAAGTTTCGATTGCAAATGCTCAGCTTTGTTTAAATTACCACAACCCTCTGGTACGCAGGTTAGCGGGTTTAAAAGATCGAGAATTACTCCGTAGAGCACTAGAAATGCTCTACGTTCAAGCACTACTGCTCGGGCATTATCCCTTAAAAGCAGCCGAGATGAAACTATTAAGCAGCGGACTGCTTGGTCTAATTGAGCAGGCGGTTGATAAACAGCAGGAGGAGGAGAGTGATGAGTGATTCAGATTCACTTCAAGAGATGATTTGGGAAGCTCAGGATTTACCCAAAGGTCTTGAGAAAATGGCTGCTTTAGAGGAAGCAATTCGCATTGCAGATTCCATCAAAGATATTGAGGCCGGATATCATGCAAGAATAGAACTAATCGTGTCTGCGACCGACAATGGATTCAAAGAAAAGGCAATGGTTGCCTTTGCATGGTGTTTATCTACCTTTGATAAAAACCCTGATCAATATGACTGTTTTGATATCCTATGGTATTTTAAATGGATACTGGATGGCAGTACAGAATTCACTTCGATTTCTCGTGAACGCATCATTGGCCTGCAAGATGAAATGGAACAGAGGTTAAACCATTTTGAATTTAGTCTCCGGCCAATTCACTATCTTCGTATGGATACCTTTAATGCAATGGGAGATTTTGAAGAAGCGGAAAGATGGTTCAAAGAATGGAAGAAAGCAAAACGCGACTCCATTGCCGACTGCCGAGCTTGTGAGAAAAATTCCGAAGTATATTTCTTTGCGGCTCAAAAAAAGGATGCCAAGGCACTTAAACTCGCAAGTTTAATTATTGATGGCAAGATGTCCTGTTCGTCTGTTCCACAAACAACTTATGGTGGCATCGTACGCCCGCTATTGAGACTTGGGAAAATCGAAGAGGCGACGAAGCGGCACGAAGAGTGTTTTCGTATGCTTTCAGGCAAGCGTGATTTAATTGGACCAGTTTCTGAGCATCTTCTACTTCTTGCACACACAAAAAATAAAACGAAGGGAATACGCCTCTATGAAAAAACCTTGGCAATGGTGCATGACAGTTTGAACGATGACGACCGTTTTAGGTTCTACGCTGCCTGTTGGCCATTTCTAGAGATGTTGGCAAACAACACCAAACGTTCAACCCGAAAGTTGCGATTGCCAAGTAGCTTGCCCTGTTATCGTGAAGATGCCAAGTATGATCCGATGGAATTATCGCATTGGTTCTATAATCAGGCCAATGATCTTGCCCAGCGGTTTAACCAGCGCAATGGCAACCAGTATTATTCTGAGATATTACAAGAGTCGCATGAACTGGCTTTGGCGAAGGATTGAAAGGACTTGACTAGAGCGCTTTTGATTTCACTGTGCCGAATTCTTTCATATAGTGTAGCAGCACCCAAGAATTCAGATGGCTGAATTGTTACGAATTATGTAGGTTTGTCTGATTGCCTGTTTACCGTTAGGATAATAGGCTACGCACAACTTTCATTCGTTTCTAGATTGGTCAATTTCTTATGATTCGCTTATTGGTGATGGCATCGGTTATTAGTTTGCTTATTTCCCCGCAACAAGCCGCGGCACAAGCACTCGGCTTGGCTGCGCCTGATGGATTTGAAATTTCTTTATATGCCGACGATGATCTGGCCCATGACATCTACTCAATGACGATTGATAGTCGAGGCCGAATCGTGGTAGCAGGTCGAGACTATATCAAAATACTTCACGATGACGATCAAGATGGAACCGCTGATCGAGCTACTTTATTCTCTGATGTGCCGAAGAGTGGTGCCCATGGAATGGTTTTTCTCGGTTCCGATTTATTATGCACCGGCGATAACAGCCTGATGTTGTTGCGAGATCAGAATCAAGACGACAAAGCCGATGGACCGCCTGAAATCGTAACGAATGTTCGGCATTCAGAACATGGAGCCAACGGCTTAACTGTCGGGCCTGATGGCTGGGTCTATTTGATCTGCGGCAACGATGCCAATGTCTTTTCCAAGCATGTCGGAACACCCCACTCACCGATCCTTGCTCCAAAATTTGGAACGCTACTCCGCTTTAATCCAAAAACGTGGGAGTCCGAAGTTGTCGCACACGGTTTTCGTAATCCTTACGATGTCGCGTTCAATGCCGACGGTAGAGCGTTTACTGTAGATGCAGATGGGGAACGAGACCAATACTTGCCGTGGTTTACTCCCAATCGATTGTTTGATATTTCCACGGGCCATCATCACGGATGGATTCTCCATGGGCACAAGCGGAGTTGGAACCGGCCTGAATCTTTCTTTGACAGTGGGCCTCGATTGGTCGAAGTCGGCAGAGGTTCGCCCACCGGAGTAGAAGTTTACCGGCATCACCAATTTCCCAAAAAGTACCATAACGGAGTCTTCAGTTGCTGCTGGACACTAGGAGAGGTTTACTTCTTTCCCATGCAGCGAGAGGGAGCCGGTTACCAATCCCAGAAAACCACCTTTTTACGCACAACAGGCGATGCCGGTTTGGCACCAGTCGACATAGCCGTTGGCCCTAGTGGAGATATGTTCCTCGCGATTGGTGGCCGTGGGACCAGAGGTGCCATCTATCGGATTCACTATGTAGGAAAAGAGAAAACAGAAAAATCAATCGCCGACATGAGCAAATTGAATGCTGTACTCCAAGCCCCACAGCCAACAGCGGCTTGGTCTCGGGCGAATTGGCTTCCTATGGCAAAGGAAATTGGAAGCGAAGCATTTGATAAGGCGACAATCGATTCAACACTCCCACTTGCTTCTCGATTGCGAGCGATAGAAATTCTTGCTGAATTATTTGGTGGAGCATCTGAAAAGAGAGTCGATTTACTGCTTAATCAAGACCAGGCGAATTTGGTAAGTCGAACCATCTGGAGCCTGGGTGTGAAGCGAGAGGAAATGCTCGATGCCCGTGTCGTTCTGGCAACCGATCATGAATCGCCGTGGGTTCAAAGAACCGCTTGGGAGACAATTACCTCGGCGGCAACGTACGATGATTCCATTGAGAAAGCGGCCTGGAGTTTAGGTCTTGCAAGTAGCGACCGATATGTAAGGGCCGCATGTTTGGCGGCTTTGAAGCGTGTGGCGGCACGAGACAACTCGTTTGAATTAGAGATCGGTAACTCTATTGCAGCAAAATGGGTTCTGCAATCAACTGAGAATGGTAGTGAAATTGACAGTAAATCAATCACGCAACATGCACTCGAAACCTTGGCGAATTCTCCATCGGTCTTTCAACAACAAGACGCCGTGCGTGTTATTCAGTTAGCGTTAGGTGATATCCCAGCAGCCATGACTCGACCTGATGTTTACGCTGGTTACATGGCCGGTGACTTAGAGGCTATTGCTGAAGCAGAGCGTGGGTCACTTGCAAAGAATCTTGCTGAAGTTTTCCCGACGAATCGTCCAACAGTGGATAGAGAAATCCTACGCACGTTAGCCATGCTGGAAGTTGAAGTTCCAGATTTAGTTGAAAAAATTCTAAGCAACACTAGTTCAACTGCAACGCTTCAATCTGACGTACATCGTTTGATCTGTCTCTCTAAGATTCCTGGCAAACGTTCAGAGGAATCGACACAGCAAATCGCAAGTATCTACACTTCGTTACATCAAAAAATGGAAGACAACAGGTACTTCACCAGCAGAAACTGGCCTGACCGTGTCGGCGAGGCCTATGATCAAGAATTAATGAAGAACCCGGCGTTAGCCACTGCGGTCATCAAATCTAGACAATTTGGCCGTTTAGAACACACGCTGTTTCTAACTTTCCTGGAAGAGGAACTGCAACGAAAAGGGCTGCGTAAAATCATCAAAAAAAATGACCCCGCAGATTTAGAAGAGTCTTGGCCAATTGAATCTGTCACTCTAGTGATGACACTTTCAAATAAAAATGCTTTGGAACTACTGCGAGCCCGCTGGGAAGATTACAACTTACGAGAACTTATCCTTGTAGAATTAGCCAAGTTAAAGCAGGAAGAAGATCGTGATCGGTTTGTTGAATCTTTGTTGTCGGTCAAGTCTCAGTCGGTGTTATTAGCGGCAGACACACTCAGACGTATGCCTGTCGAGGAAGTGACCGAAGAGCACCTGCTGACAGCAATGAAAACTTTGCGATCTAGTTGCACGCTGGGTCAGAATTCAGTGATCCGATCCACCGTTTCCCGGTTATTACGCTATTGGAGCGATGAGCCAATCAATATCCGTGAAATACCGGGTGATTTACCGATAAAGATGTACCAGCCATGGTTCACTTGGTTTGCTGAGAAATATCCAGAAAAAAATAGAATTTTAGAATCCTATGCAGGCGGAGATGCATCAGAGTGGAAAGATCGAATCGCAGCTCTCGATTTAGATGCCGGGGATTTGAACCGAGGCAAAAAATTGTTTGCCGCAAAAGGGTGCCAGCAATGCCATGCTGATTCCGGACGATTGGGCCCAAAATTAGATGACATCACCGGCCGTTTTAATCGTCACGATCTATTTATGGCCATCGTCGACCCTAATAAGGATGTTTCCCCGTTATTTCATTCAACGCAAATTATGACAAGTGCCGGAAAAAGCTATATTGGATTGATGATCTATGAATCACCAGATGGAACATTAATTCAAACAGGGCCAGGAAAAACGCTACGAATTGCTGGTGAAAGAATTATCGAGAAACGAAAAAGCCAACGATCAATAATGCCGGTAGGGTTACTCAATGGAGTCGATGACCAACAATTGGCCGACCTCTATCGTTATCTTCAGTCACTTAAAATAGAAAAATAACAAGGTTGAGTTCAAAACCCATGCCAGAATCTGCTCACGAAGAAGCGACCTTTGATAAGCCATCATCAGAGAAACATAATGACCAGCTAGGTCCATTTTGGTTTGTCCCACCGCGTCGTGTATTATCACCGATACTCTTTTTTTTATGCTTTGCGTTGTATGGTCAAATCGCCCGTTATTTTCAAGATAGTCTTTTGGCAGGGCTGCCTGATGGACTCTGGATTTTAACCGATGCGGCTATGGGAAACTTTTTTTCGTATATTGCTTTGTTTTTCGCAACGATGATTTCGCTTATCTGGTTTACCTTTTTTAGTAAGGCTTCATGGAATGTACGAATCACGCCAGTCTCTTTGATCTTTTCCATGATCGTTCTATTTTTCATCTTCTACAAGCTTGAACAATTTTCTGGTGAGTTGGTCCCTACCTTCACTTCTCGATTTTCCAAAAGCCATGATCAGCGATTGGAAAAACTGGGAACGAAAACACAAACGCAGGTCGATGAAAATGCAATGCTTGTCACCAGCGACAAAGACTTTCCTCAGTTTTTAGGCCCTACACGAAATTTAGTGCTCAGTGGTCCGGCAATTGAAATGGACTGGGCCGCTCATCCGCCGCAAGAATTATGGCGACAACCGCTTGGTGCTGGGTGGTCAGGGTTTGTGGTTGTCGACAATCGTGCCTTCACGATGGAACAACGTGGCCATTTTGAGTATGTGAGTTGTTATTCGGCCACTTCTGGAAGCAAGCCTCTTTGGAGTTATGCTCACGAATCGCGGCACTATTCAGTCATGGGCTATGTTGGCCCTCGCTCGACTCCTACAGTTTTTGAGAGCAAAGTCTACGCCTTGGGTGGATCGGGCAATTTTGTCTGTCTTAACGCGGTTTCAGGGGAACTCATTTGGCAGAAAGATCTTCTCGGTTTATTTGGCTCAACATTAAAAACTGATGAAAAATGGTTGTTGTGGGGCAGAGCCAATTCTCCGCTGATTGTTTCCATTGAGGGTAAAAATGCTGTCGTGATTCCGGCAGGTGGACCGAGTGAAGATCATTCGGTATCGCTTGTTGCTTTTGATGCAGATACCGGCGAAATTATTTGGCAAGGGGGAGATCGCAAAATCAGTTATGCTTCACCTGGGTTATTCTCAATGAATGGCAAACAGCAAATTATTTCCGTCAATGAAGACACAATTACCGGGCATGAGATTTCTACCGGAAAAGAATTATGGGGCACCGACTGGCCAGGCAATTCATCAACAAACGCCACATGCTCTCAGGCTTTAGATGTTGGCAACAATCAGATCTTTGTCTCAAAAAGCTACGGTCAAGGAGCACGGTTGTTTGAAGTTTCCAACGATGAAAACGGCAACTACCACACGAAGGTCATCTGGGAAGATATCCGCACGCTGAAAACCAAGTTCACGAATGTGGCGATCAAAGATGGCTATATCTATGGCTTAAGCGAAGGCATGCTAGAATGTGTTCACTTGCAAACCGGTAAACGACAATGGAAACAACGCGGCTTCGGGCATGGGCAATTGTTAATCGTGGGCAACGCTTTGTTAATCATGACCGAAGAGGGCGAGTTGGTGATTACGGAAACGAATCCTGATGCCTATACCGAAACCAGTCGCATCAAGGCCCTCTATAGCGAAAACTCTCCCTGCTGGAATAACCTGTGCGTTTATGGAGATCTGCTGTTAGTCAGAAATGCGGAACAAGCGGCCTGCTATCGATTGCCTACAGCGGCACAGTGAAATTAAAACAAACTTTAGGCCAGGATATCTGTGAGAACTTTCCCATCATTGGTTGGCCCAATCAGCCGATTGTCGAGTCCTTGCAATGGGAAGCTGAATCGAAATGGATCGATTCCCAGTTGGTGCAAGATCGTGGCCTGAAGATCACGGATGCCGACGGGGTTTTCGCCGATGTAATAGCCGATTTCATCGGTTTGACCGTAGGCGATACCTGGTTTTATTCCGCCACCTGCCATCCACATGGTGAACGCATCAGGGTGATGGTCTCGCCCGATGAAGCCTTCTTTCAGTTCAGAGTTCTTGTTGTTTTGCATCATCGGGGTTCTGCCGAATTCGCCGCCCCAGACGACTAAAGTCGATTCGAGTAACCCTCGATTCTTCAAGTCGGTAAGTAGCCCTGAAATGGCTTTATCTATCTGACGACACTTGATCGGCAAGGTTTTGTCAATCGATTCTCCAGGCGAACTGCCATGGTGATCCCAACCCCAGTCGTAGAGTTGAACGAAGCGGACACCTTGTTCGACTAGTCTTCTGGCTAACAGACAGTTGTTGGCGAACGTAGGATCATTACCCTTGTACAATGGGCGCGGATCGTCAGCATCTTCTGAAACCGATTGATGGCCGGGTTGCGCACCGTACAGATCCAGGATATTCTTGGGTTCATCGGCGATGTTCATCACTTGCGGAACTGCGGTTTGCATACGATAGGCAAGTTCGTATTGTG
>NVWB01000307.1 GCA_002733575.1 Blastopirellula sp.
CGCGCTTTCGCGTGGGCATGTTATTGGAGTGTTATTATGATAAAGAAGGGGCTGCGATGGATGACACAACCCCGTAAAAAGAGGACTTGTTGAACAAGTAGAAGCATGGCCGTGATCTAGTGCAAACGATTGGACAACAGGCAATAATTCAAATCTACCAATCAATCGAGAATCGGTTCTAACGCTTACAATTCTCGATGATCAGATTCATTCAAAACTACTTAGCTGATCCAAAGCATGCCCACTCGAAAGCGCGAGGTCATGGCAGCCAGCATCCTGATCAGAACCATAATCGGATACCGGTAATTAATCCGTTTAGCTCAGTCCCTTCATAATTTGTGTGCTGAAATCCGCCGAAGATCTCGGCTCTTTTCCACTGCAAGCCAGCTGTGGTTCGGATGTTAAAAAAAGAAGCAGTCCCGACCTTGCCTAGATCGAGTTCGGAAGACCAGATGACATTGTCACACGGATAGATATCGGCGCCGTAAGTAAAGTTAAGGCCCCATTCCGTGCCAACTTGATCAGATAGCATGTTGACGCCCAACCCAGTACGAAACTGGGCAAAATAGCTCTCGGCAAAGCGAAAAACCACGTTGATATCTCCAGTCGTCAACTCATCCGTTCCGCCAGCAGGGACATCCTCGAAATACTGATTCCACTGCGTATCAAGCCCCCAACCATGGGTTCCTTCGATTAAGAACTTGGTGCCACTTCGAGATAAATTATTAAAATCGGTACCGTATTCCGTAGAAGCCCGAATCGAAAACGGCTTACCCAATTGGCTCCACTCCTCACCTTTAAGCATGTAACCGCTGGTGATGTCATTCGGAAATCTTTGAAACAAGCCAGGCTGTGTGTAATCATCGCCAGTGATAGCAATGGGTATCCAATAGGGAGACGTAACAACAACGCCCGTAGCATACAGCCCCATCATCACACCAGCGCCATCATAATGCCCATGGCTAGACCCATGTGATGAGTGACTATTATGATGATCGTCATCATCGTCGTCGTCGTCCTTTTCGTCATCTGAGCTAGAAGATGGAGCAGAGCCCGCGCGACTCTCATCAGACACAGCACTCAATAATCCTTGTGCTTGAATCGTGCTTGAGCAATTCAAAATAACAAGAGACAAGATCGTCAAAAGAAACACTAAGCGATGCACTTCGGTTCTCCTCCATGAGATAAAACAAGCAAGCCCATTAGCAGGGCGACAATAGTAGAAACTACGCGAAGGAGTCAACTCTGGTTCTACTAAAGTTGGGTACAAAGATCATCACGCTCGGTAAATCAGCGATTTACTTCATGCTTTTTCGGCGATGGCTCAATTTGGACAAGCTGAACCAGGTTCTGATCTTCACTTGCCTTATCACCAGCACTGCAACCATTGCAAGCACTTCCACAGCCTGAGGAATTCCCTGAAATCGAGAAGTAAAGACGGCGTGCCAAATAGATACAAGAGCCCAAGACGATGATCAAGACAATTAGATTTTGCCAGAACATAACCAGGACTCCTTCTTGTAAGAATTGAAGTTGCCTCTTAGGCTGCCAAGAACCAAGAGGCACCTTGATACGTGATAAACGCCCCGACATACGCCAAGGTCGTCATATAACAAAACGTAAAAATTGGCCAGCGCCAACTGTTGGTTTCTCGTTTGATTACGGCCAGTGTTGCCGCGCATTGCGCGCACAATGCGAAAAACACCATGATCGATAAGGCCACAGGGATATTATACACCTTTTCGTCGGAATCGTCCCAAGTTGCATCTTGAAGTCGCTCTCTTAACGAGTCCGATTCTTCATCGACATCGCCACCAAGATCATAAATAACCCCTAGCGTGCTAATAATCACTTCCCTGGCAGGAAATGAAGCAATCGTGGCACAACCAATTCGCCAGTCCCAGCCCAGTGGCTTAACCACTGGCTCAATGAATTGGCCTGATTGGCCCAGCAAACTGTTTCTTAGATATTTACCAGCAATCTCTTGTTCAATGACCGATTGACGATCTTTTAGCAATTCTCGCTCTGCGCTACTCACACTTTTTGTTACTAGGCCCAACGTAATTTGTTCTAACTCGGCAGAATAAGGGCCTTCCACTTTTTCTTGATCACGTGGGTAATACGAGATCGCCCAAACAATAATGGAAGCAGCAAAGATCAATGTGCCTGCCCGGCGTATAAAAGCCCAAGCACGACCAGCAACCTGGATTGAAACGGTTTTGATCGAAGGCAATTTATACGAAGGCAATTCCATTACAAACGGAGGCGTAGGCCCCTTGAGAATTGTTGATTTTAAAAGCCAAGCGACCAAAACCGCGGTGACAATTCCCAGCATGTACATTGAGAACATTGTGATGGAATGCGAGGAAAGCCAGCCACCCAAAAATTCATATTTTGGCATAAACGCACCAATCATAATCAGATACACCGGCAGCCGGGCACTGCAACTCATGAGCGGGGCAACTAAGATCGTGATCAATCGATCACGGCGGTTTTCAATCACACGTGCGGCCATCACGCCTGGGATAGCACAAGCAAACGAAGATAACAGCGGAATGAAGGATTTACCGCTTAACCCGATCTTTGAAAATAGTTTGTCCATTAAATAAGCGGCTCGGGCCATGTACCCACAGTCTTCAAGCAACGCGATGAAGAAAAACAAGATGCAGATTTGCGGTAAGAAAACCAACACGCCACCCACACCAGCGATCACTCCATCGACCAATAAAGATTCCAATGGTCCTTCAGCAAGAACCGACGAGACACCATCTTTCAACGCTCCAAACGCAGCCTCGATCCAACCCATCAATTTGCCTGCAAGATGGTCACTAAAAATGGATTGAAACACGACCAACATAATCAAAAGGAACGCAATCGAGCCAGACCAGCGATTGGTCAACACTTTATCGAGTTTATCAGAGAACGTCACCGGGCGATTCTTCTCTCGGGTCACAATTCCATCAAGCACAGAGGTGACCCAGCCGTAACGAGACATGGCCTCGACCGCAGGAACTGGAACGCCTGCTGATTTTAATCGATCACGCGCTTGGATTAATTGTTCGTGAAACTCCGAACCGGCCGCATGCAGTTCAGTCTCCAAGTAGCCACTGGTATCAAGCAACAAACGCTCGATCAAAAAACTGGGAAGCTTGACATCTTGAGCAACCAACGATTTTTCAAGTTCCGCAAGTTCGCTTTGGAAAGCATCAGGAAAAGGGCTCGCGTACTCAACCGCAGGTGTTTGCCCCAGCTTCGTTAGTTCCGTTTTTAATTTCTCTAAACCCTTGCCTTTATTGGCTTGAATTTCAACGACGGGGATCTCTAGCCGCTTTGAGAGCTCTGCAACATCAATCGTGATTCCTCTGCCCTGAGCGACGTCTCCCATGTTGAGCGTCAGCAGAGTTGGCAAGCCTAACTCTAGCACTTGGCTAACTAAATACAGATTTCGTTCAAGGTTACTCGCATCCAATATCACAAGCACCGCATCAGGGCACGCTTCGAATGCGTTTCTACCCAACAAGACATCGACTGTGATCATCTCATCTGGTGAACGTGGGGCTAAGCTGTAAGTACCCGGCAAGTCGATCAATTCAATCGATTGCCCTTGATGTTCAAACGTGCCATGTTTTTTCTCAACCGTTACACCAGGGTAGTTCCCTGTTTTTTGATGCACACCTGAGATGGCATTGAAAAGGGTCGATTTCCCTGTGTTGGGATTTCCAATTAATGCAACGGTTAGTGATGATGTTTGAGTGTCGGTTGACATTCGTGTGTCTATCTAGAATCGAAGAAGGATGTGAGTTTTAATTGGGGAGGAATTTAACTGGCAGCCAAGTGCATTAAGCAGGGTCACACACAACACAGGCAGCTTCGGTGCGGCGTAGACTAAGTCGGTAGCCGCGGATTTCAATTTCGATGGGATCACCCAGCGGAGCACAGCCGATTACGGAGACTTCAATGCCTGGCGTGATTCCCATTTCCATCAAACGTACTGAAACCGCGTCGTCACCGGTCACATTTTGAACCGTGAAGGTATCGCCCACCTTGGCCTGAGAAAGATCGCTCATAAGGCATGACTGCTAGATAAAACCATGATTTTAAGAAGTTCGGAGTCTCGAAAGCACATTTTGGTTTCACCAAACCGGACGATGCAAGGACTTCCACTTTGCACCACCTCAACTAACGATCCTTTACGCAAGCCTAATTCAGACATGCGTTTAACATCGTTTTCGTCGCCAAGCACTTCGACTATTTCGCCAACATCACCTACTGGTAACATCGCAAGTGGGATCATGTCTTCCAAAGTAACCGCCTCCTTATTGAGAACAAGTCTCATTCTCGTTATCATTAAGGATAGCTATTTTAAGTCTTTACTTCAAGTAAGACCCTCGTATTTTAGGCAGAGAAGACAAAGATTTGCAGAATATATGAAGCATGACGAAGAGTTGAAAGCCACCCGTTTGGACTGTTTTTATGCCGATTTAACAGGCAGCAATTTGGGCCGAGGGATTTTGACCCCATAGATACCACGATGAAGATGGTACAAATCATTGAAGTTGTACTGCAAAAAACGGTGTAATGCAGCGTCTGGATTGGTCATCAGATACTCGTTTGCCAACACGGCCATCTGTTCATCATATTCCTTTTGCGATGTGGAATGGGCATAGCATCGCCCTGGCATCCTGCGGATGTCACCATCAAAGTTTGAACTGATGTGCCAAAGTTCATGGAAGATGGTGATCATTTTCTCGTTGAAATCGGTCTCCATGAAACGGGGCAAGTAGAAGCTAAGAATGTAGAGCATTTCTCGCCCGTTCTCATCGTACAACTGCTGCACAGCGTAAGACTTCCCTCGACGAACCGTTGTTTTACTGCCTGCCTCAAATCGCATAGGCGTTAATGAGGCGTAAATGCCGTGAGAAACATTCTTACGTGCCTGAACGATACAGATGGCAACACGCGAGAGATCAATGTGCTGAAGCAACGGAACACGCTCTATCATGTCTTCGATGAGTCGCCGCATGTTCCAAGTAAAGTCGAAGCCTGACGATTTAATTGACTTCATCAGTAAACTCCGGCGCCGACGCGTTTTTAAGGGACGCCTAGTAGTTAGATTAGTAGTTGATCGCCCCATTAAATCCATCCATGAAAAAAGCCGTTATACTTGGATTAAGTATAACGACTTTTGTAGGTTCAACGCAAAACCAATTTTATTCGCTTTTTGATTCCTCTTCAGAAGATTCGGCTGCTTCTTCAGTGGCAGGCTCTTCAGAAGTTGCTTCTTCGCTAACATTTGAAGCTTCATCTTCAAACGCAGGTCGTTCGCTCTCTTGTTTGACACGATCACGATCATTGCCAACGAACTCTAGAATAGCTCGTGTGCCGGCATCACCTAATCGAGGAAATGCAAGTCGTAGTACACGTGTGTAACCACCATCGCGATCCTCAAAGCGAGGAGCAACATCATCAAACAAGATTTCTGCGGCACGCTGGTTACCGAGCATTGTAGCAACACGACGTCGTGCGGCTAACGCTGGAGCCATCGCTTGATTCCACGCAACCCACTTATCGCTATTTCGCCATTCGCGATATTCTTTACGCTGTGCTTCGTCTGGCGATCCATTGGCAGTCACCGCATATTGCTCAGCCGAAATCCTCAGCTTATCAGCTTCACGCATGTGAGGCAAAGCTTTACGAGCAATAGTAATGCAACGCTCGATATAAGGTCGCAGTGTTTTTGCTTTGGCCAAGGTGGTCACAATGCGTCCATTCACTTTGGGAATGTTACGTCCCGAAGCAGGAGTGTCATCGTGTTTATCGTATTCGTATCCAGCTTCGTTCAGCTCTTCGCTTCGCTCTGACAGCAATAAACTGCTTGCCATATTTCTCATCAAAGCCTTACGATGGCTTGAGCTACGACCTAAACGTCTGCCTAGTTTGCGATGTCGCATGGTATTTCAACTAATTCTAAAAGTAAATATTCGGATGGATGCCTGGCCAATAAGTGGTCAGGCGATTTCACGACCGTAAGGTTTAACGACCGTAAATTTTAACGAATCGTACTGGCAGGCGGAACACGCATGCCAAGATGTAAACCGAGGTCTTTAAGTTTCTCAACAACTTCAACCAGTGTGGTTTCGCCAAAATTGCGAACTTCCATCAACTGATCTTCTGACCGACGAACTAAATCACGGACAGTATTGATATTCTCTGACTCTAAACAGTTGCCAGCACGAACCGAAAGGTGCAGTTCGGCCAAGCTCATGTTGAGTTTGGATTCTAAAACAGGATCTAAACCGCTTGGTGTCGTTCGGCTAGGAACACTGATTTTAGAACCAAGTTCGCTATACTGAACAAACGGGTTGAGATGCTTGCGAAGAATTTTCGCTGCTTCAACCAAGGCCATCTCAGGGTGAATTGAACCATCGGTCCAAATCTCAAGAGACAGTTTGTCGTAGTTGGTTTTTTGACCAACACGTGTTTCTTCTACTTCGTAACGAACACGAATAACAGGGCTGAAAACCGCATCAATAGGAATGATGCCAATTTCATGTTCTTCTGAACTGTGCTCAGTCGAAGGAATATACCCACGACCAGACTCAACCACCATTTCAATCATGAATGGCTTGTCATCAGAGATGGTACAAATATGCAAGTCTTTGTTGATAATTTCAACTTCAGGATCACATTGGATATCGGCAGCCGTGACTTCGCCTGGTCCTTGTTTATCAATCGTGATGACTTTGGTCATGTCCGTATGTTTCTTTACGACCACGGACTTGATATTCAGAACGATCTCGGTCATGTCTTCAACGACACCTTCGATCGATGTGAACTCATGCTGAGCACCACGCACTTTAATCTGCGTTACGGCACTACCTTCTAAGCTAGAAAGCAAAATGCGTCGCAGGCTGTTACCGACCGTAACACCAAAGCCTCGTTCGAATGGCTCTGCCGTGAATTTGCCATAAGTAGATGACAAAGTTTCGGCTTCGCAATTGACAACGCTAGGCAGTTCTAAACCACGCCATCGAATATGCATCTGAAATCTCCGTCCGATTTAACGAACCATGAAAGCTAAGGGGGAATTGGCTAAAATGATAGCCAGTAATTTTATAGGATGTAGCAATAAACGGCCAAACAAATATCGATTAAACACGACGTTTCTTTGGAGGTCGACATCCATTATGAGGAATCGGGGTGCAATCTTCGATTGACTTCACTTTGAGTCCGACGGAAGCAATGGCGGTGATGGCACTTTCACGTCCAGAGCCTGGCCCTTTAACACGCACTTCAACTTCTTTGACGCCAAACTTTGCGGCTTTTTCAGCTGCTTGCTGACCCGCACATTGCCCGGCAAAAGGAGTGCTTTTTCGACTACCTTTAAAACCACAAGTTCCTGCACTTGCCCAACAAAGAGTATCCCCTTTGGTGTCGGTGATGGTCACTTGTGTGTTGTTAAAGGTCGCTTTGATATAAGCAATTGCTTGAAGCACATTGCGTTTAACTTTTTTCTTTTGTGACTTGGCCACTGAGGCTATCTCCAAGAGTTACTTGTGTATACAAGCGATGATCGTAACGGTGTTTGATGTCTATAATTTGTATTTTCGATTAATCAATTCTGAATAAGATCGAATTGACCACGAATGCTGTACTGGTGACCTAAAATAATTAGGCATAAGTGTAAAGTCCGAAAATCCCCCAAGGATTATCGAAGATCCTTTACACCCTTCTTACCGGCAACAGTCTTCTTCGGACCTTTTCGTGTCCGTGCATTGGTACGAGTTCGTTGACCACGGACAGGCAAACCATGCCGATGCCGTAATCCACGATAGCAAACAATGCGGTTCAATCGCTGAATGTTTTGTGATACTTGACGGCGTAACGGACCTTCTACGGTGTATTCACTTTCGAGAAGGCCAGCTAACCTACTTACTTCATCTTCGTGCAATTCTGATGCAGGGCGATCCAATGGAACTCCTACTTTGACACACAAATCGCGAGCAATTTGTGGGCCGACACCATATAAGTATGTCAACGAAATAACCGTTGATTTGTCGTTGGGAATATCGACACCCAATAAACGGGGCATTCTAGTCTCCTGAGGGTTCCGGTGTATTCCGGAAAACTATCTAAAGTATTAACAGTACGCCAGTTACGACGAATATCTATTTTCAATTAGCCGCATCAACCACACGAGCGTGGATCAATTAGCCTTGACGCTGTTTATGTCGAGGATTACTGCAGATGATATACACCCGACCTTTTCGACGCACGACTTTACATTTGTCGCAAATTCGCTTAACGCTGGCACGTACTTTCATTTTTCTTCAGTTCCGAATCTTGAGTGTAGTGGAAGCGGGACAGTATAACGTGTTTTAGATTGGGCTTGCAACCCCTGGTGTTCTGGTTTAGGGAGGGTTCTTGCCTTGTTTTATGATTTTTGTGGTTGACCCGTTAACACCTCGACTCCATTTGCCGTTAAAGCCAGTGTATGTTCAAAATGAGCACTTAAACTGCCGTCACAGGTTACCTGAGTCCAATGGTCGGCTGTCACTTTTACTTCGGGTTTTCCTATATTTGCCATCGGTTCGACGGCTACAACCAGTCCTGGACGCAATTGAAAATCTCCATCTTTCAGAAAACTTTCTTTGAAATAATTGGGAACTTGCGGATCTTCGTGTAATTCGCGGCCAATTCCATGCCCAACAAATGCAGTAACGACCGAAAAACCGCTTTCCTCCACATGTCGCTGCATTTCAATGGCAACTTCGCTCCATCTTTGTTTTGTTTCCATCAGATCAATCGCCGTCTGCAAGGCTCCTTGAGTTATCTCAAGTAACCGCTGTGCTTGCTCTGAAATTGCACCAACCGCATGCGTGACAGCCGCATCTCCACACCAGCCCTTGATTTTGCAGCCGGTATCAAGGCTAACAATATCACCTTCTTTGAGAACACGACTGCCAGGGATTCCATGAACCACCTCTTCATTCACTGAGATGCAAGTCACCGCGGGGAATGGAATCTTACCGGGAACTCCTTTAAACAGCGGAATCGCGTCATATTTCTTGAAAACAGCATCCACCGCGTTTTCGAGCTCCATGGTACTCACGCCTGGCTCTACCAACTTGGCGGCAGCCTGATGCGCTTCCCATACGACAGCCCCCGGCTTTTGCATCAACGAGATTTCGCGTTTTGAACGAAGCGTGATCATTAGAAAGTACAATAAATGAAGCGATAGGAGGACAACTAGACTGAAATAAAAAATTAACTGCGAGAATGAGCAGGCTCTAATTCATCAATAATGCTTTTAATCCGTGAGAAGACCTCTTCAGGAGTACCCAACCCATCGACACGACGAAGTACTTCCATTTCATCATAGTAATCAAGCAATGGTTCTGTTTGATTTCGATAGATATCCATTCGATTGCGAATGGTCTTAGGCGTGTCGTCATCTCGACCTTCGATCTGGCTGCGTGACAACAGTCGCTTGAATAGTTCCTCTTGATTGACTTCTAGATTCAACACCAGGTCTAAATCTTTACCATGAGTGTGCAAGAACTCATCAAGGGATTTCGCTTGACCTAATGTTCGGGGAAAACCATCCAGCAAACACCCATTACGGCAGTCTTCAAGGTCAAGCCGCTCTCCGACCAGCTGAACAACGACAGGGTCAGGAGCCAACTGGCCATTTTCCATGTGCTTAGCAGCAATTATGCCAATTTGGGTTTGATTGCGTATCGCTTCCCTTAACATATCTCCGGTTGAGATATGTGGGATGTGGAGATAGTCAACCAGTTTTTGAGACTGGGTGCCTTTGCCGACTCCAGGTGGTCCAATGAAGATGATCCGCATTGCAATTTAGTAGGGTCGGTCCAAACGAAATGGTCATTCGACGAAGCAACGACAAGTTAGGGATAAATGTCGACCATTCCGCAGGTAAGTCATAAAGGGGTGAAAATACTACGCTTCCAGTAGACCTTTATAGTTTCGCATTACAAGATGGCTATCAATTTTTTGTACCAAATCAAATGCAACACTCACAGCAATTAGAAGGCCCGTGCCTCCATAAAAGCTCGCAGCAGTAGGACTAATTCCAGGAAATTGACTTGTAATGAGAGTCGGAATAATGGCAACCAAAACAAGGAAACCTGCACCTACATAAGTGATTCTTACCATCACCTTTTCAAGATACTCGGCCGTTCTTCGTCCCGGTCGATAACCTGGGATGAAGGAACCAAAATTCTTTAGGTTGTCAGCTACATCTTTAGGGTTGAAGGTAATTGCAGTCCAAAAGAAGCAGAAGAAGTAGATCATCGCTACATAGCTAAGATTATAGATCAATGATGTTCCATTAAAGGTACTAGCGATCGTGTTAAACATAGTTACTTTGGGAAACCAATTGAAAAGCATCCCAAAACCAACTTGAGGGAACATCAGTAAGCTACTTGCAAAAATGATCGGCATAACGCCCGCTTGGTTAATTCGCAGTGGTAAGTACTGGCGTGTTCCACCAAAAACCTTACGTCCACGAACATGCTTTGCACTCTGGGTAGGAATCTTCCGTTGACCTTGCGTGATAAACACCACACCAGCTACTACTGATACAAAGATGATCGCTAACAAGACTAATGTCTCTAGACCTACCGAAGTAAAGTTGGTTAATTCAAAATCTGCATCATTGAGAATTTCATAGCCAGCTTGAGGCATTCGAGCTAAAATACCAGCCATGATTAATAAACTGATACCATTGCCGATGCCATATTCATCAATCTGCTCACCCAGCCACATCAGGAAGACTGTACCGCAAGTCATAATCGTGACTCCAACGACATACCAGCCCCAATATAAATCCTCACTACCCGAAGCCATAAACACTGGATTTGTGATTTTAGGAGTAAGAGATGCACTTAAATACATCGCGCTCTGAATAACACACAAGAATACCGTCAAATAACGAGTATACTCATTGATTTTCTTCCTGCCGCTTTCACCCTCCTTCTGCATTGCTTCAACAGGGGCATATACAGTCCCCAAGAGTTGAAAAATAATAGAAGCAGAGATATAGGGCATGATTCCCAAACCAAATATCGTAATTTGACTTATAGCACTAGCACTGAAGACAGCCACTTTCTCTAATGCGACCGAAATCGGATCTGTACTATTCTTCTTATCATCATTTAGAATTTCGAGCGCCTGAGCATCCACCATGGGCAGCGGTATTTGAAAACCAACACGGTAGATAGACAACAAAAATAAGGTCAAGAAGATCTTATTACGAAGTTCAGGTATCGTGAAAATAACGCGAAATTTTTCCAGCATGATCTTTCAATCCATGGGAGTTATCAGACCACTAGCCTAGGACCGACGATTAATCTCATCGTAATTCCTAGGCTAAGTATGGTTGAAAGGTAAGAGTATAAAGGAGAATGCCTACCTGCGACTAGATTACTTCTTCGCTTCTTTGGCTAGTTTCTTTGCTTCTTTGGCTTCATTCTTCTTTACTTCTACGGAAATTCTACCTGGAATGATGATACATTCACCGCCCGCCTTCTCAATCTTCTCTTTGGCTGATTTGCTAAAGCGATGAGCTGAAACGGTCAGTTTGCTGGTTAACTCGCCATCACCAAGCACTTTAAGGATATTATAGCGGCGTTTGGCTAGATCTTTTTCACGCAAAGTAACAGGTGTTACTTCATCGCCAGCAGAGAATTCTCGCTCAAGATCAGAAATATTGACAGAAACGACAGTCAATGCAAATTTATTATTAAAACCGCGTTTGGGAATACGACGTACCAAAGGCATCGTTCCACCTTGGAACGTAGGATGTCTCGAATAACCTGCACGGCTCTTCGCACCATTATGACCACGTCCCGCTGTCTTGCCTGTGCCAGACCCGGTTCCACGGCCAATACGTTTGCCTTTTTTGAACTTTTTAATTCCGCGATTGA
>NVWB01000308.1 GCA_002733575.1 Blastopirellula sp.
TGGCCGGCCTGACTCGCTTGCCGATCCAGGGACGGGATATTCTACTCTACAGCAACTGCGATAGTGACAATGGTGATCGCAAGAACGTCACCGTCTGGGTGAGCTTCGACGGCGCGAAGACCTGGCCAATCAAGCGACGGCTTTTTGACGGTCCAAGTGCCTATTCTTCTTTGAACATTGGGCGGGCAGGCACAGCCATCGCCGGCTGGATCTACTGCCAAATGGAAGCCGGAAAGAACCACCGCTATCAGGGTAGTCAGGTCGCACGTTTCAACTTGAGCTGGCTCTTGGACGGCGAGGCAACTGAAGACGGAGAGGTGCCGACATGGGGCAGGGCACCCATGGTCTTTCCAGAATTATAATTTCGATGTTTTGACAAGTTTCTTGAGTGATCATGTGGGTGAGCAGACACTATAGTGGTGGAGGATTATTTTTTGGACTTGACGGATGCCATCGACCGATTTCGTGGACCACTTGTGGGGCTGATTGCCTCTTGGGGGGTGTCGCATGTTGATGCGTCTGAGATTGCTCAAGATAGTTTTGCGGACGCCTATCTGAACCGTGATCGTTGTCGAGGCGATTGGCAAGATCCAGAGGTTTTCGGTCATTGGTTGCGAGGTGTCGCTCGTAACAATTTTCGCAATTGGCTGCGGTCTCGCAAACGGCGCGAGAGTCGAGTTGTCTTGATGGATACCGCGACTTTGGCACAGACCGTTGGGGAAACCCAAGTTGAGGAGGATCAACGCGTGGTTGAGCTGCGGATGGCGATTGATCAACTGCCGACCAAGCAACGTGAAGTCATTATGATGCACTATTTGGAGGAGACGTCTGTTAAGGATGTCGCTGCCCTCTTGTCTGTGACCGCAAAAACTGTCGAAGGTCGACTCTACCAAGCCAGACGCGTGCTGAGGCGAATGCTAGACGAACCCTCCTCATCGGGGATTAGAAAGGCGCTGTTACTATGAACGAGAAACATCCCAACGAATTGATCGACGAAGCCGAGTTGCGAGCTGCCTTACAACCGTTGCGCCCTGATCCTGACAGTTTTGCAGCAGGCATCCGGCAACGTGTTGAAGAGGCTGAAGTCAAACTGCGTGACCAGGATTTCGACGAAGCTAAATTGGAGAATTCCGATTGGCTGCAGGTAGCAGCTTCCGTGATTCCTTTGCCTCTGTTTGGCAATGCAGGCAGTTCCGGTTTGGTCAAGCTAGGGCAACTTACATTGGGCAAGAAGATGGTTGCCGTTGCCGCATTGCCTGCGATAGGGTTGCTGCTCATGGTCACGGCAAGCATCTGGGCGATCATAAAGATTCGACGGGTTCAGCGTGGACAACTGGCCGGTGACATCGACGTGCTCAAGGCGGGTGAAGTCACGGCAGCTTGGTGGCGGCAGAACGGATATTTGCTTGGAGGCATGTCTCTCCTGATGCTGCCGTTGATGTTCACGGGTTACACGATTCCCGTTTTCATCATTTTTCTCGTTTCAGGAATCGCCATGGTGTCATTGATCACGAAGCTGGGAAAGGAACGGCTCGTCGACCGCAAGGCGATTGCCAAAGTTTTGTGTCCCGCCTTGATAATTCTGTGCCAACTCACACACTTGTCGTCGATGTTCATCCACGGCAATCCGTTTCTGGATCAAATGCTCATTCCTGCTATTTTGTTGTTGGGCGGAATCGTGATGTTGGTCGTGTGTGACCCCGCGAGCAAAAATGTCTATGACACGGGCTTGGTTGGAAAATGGTTTGGCGGCATCCTTTTAGTGGTGCTGGCCGGTTTGTTCTCCAGTTCGGTTTGGAATCCTGTTACGACACAGGATTTGAAGACCTATGTCGAATCATTCGACCACGCGAGGTTTTCATCGGCGAGTTGGCGAGAGTGGCAAGTGCCAGCCGAATGGCTGCATGATTCAAAGATGCAGCTGGATTTGTCGAAGCCACGTGCGTTACTGAAAAAGGAACTGGTTCTAGCTGAGCCGAACCCTTATATCTTATGTCCCGCGATCAAGGCAGATTTGATTCACCCACAGGATCTGGACCAAATACCCGACTTGGCTGTGAGGAAGAATCTCAAATTTAGCGAGTACCAACGCGGGGAACCGTTCTATTCGGTCAATGTCCATATCCGTTTTTTGATTCAGGCCTTGGTGATGCGAGGCGAACTGAGCGAAAGTGAGCGAGATTATCTCGGCGAGAGATTGGCGGCCACGATGGAGGGCCTCAAGACGAAAACCATTGTGCCTATTCTGGAGGAACAGTTGGCGATTACCCAGCTTGCTCAATTTATCGACCGGCCCCTCGACCTCGAATTGTATCGCGATTTTGTTCACCAGACGCTAGTCAGTCACCAGGTTTTAATCTATAAATTTGGGCATCCACGCGGCGGGTTTACCCAATATACCAAATTGAACCACAGCGATCATCGTGCAACGGTTGATGCGATTGAATTGATGCAAATATACGGTGTGCCTGAGGGAGTGCAGATCGACGCTCTACGTTCGTACCTACGGCCAAAGCATCTTGACCTATGGTCAAGAATGCACGCCAGGGCTTGTGTTCGCGTAGCGAGCTTGCAACGACTGGAGAGTTTGCCGGAAGTTCAACCGATCACATGGATGGACTACTTTCGTTACGAGCAAAATTTAATGATGGCAATTCTGTTCACGCTCGTTTGTGTTTTTGCGACACTTGGTGCACCCAAGTTGAACGGCCCTACATCGAAATAGTTAAGTGCCGTAGGGTGGATGGGTTTTTATTCATCAACCTCTGAAAGATTCTCCATCACACAGAATGATCGATTTTAAGATGCTGGTGAAGTGATGATTGGTTTCGATGGAAAACTGTTTGAAGGTGAATGAAAGTCAAGAATTCATCCACCCCACTTCTTAATCAAAACAGCGATTACAACCCCAATCACACTTCACACTGGCAAGATGCCAGTGGCACACGAAAAGGGCTCTTTGTTGTTTTAAACTTCGTCAGTATCACCAGACGCTAAAACCTGGACCATCTCGAATTAGCTTGCTGGTTTGAGCAGCAAATCAAGTGAGTGGACATCGATAATTTGCTTGCCCTGTATGTCGAGGGATTTTAGTTTGAGCGTGCCTCTTCCTTTTTTTAGGTGAATTGTGCCTAAGTTAAGTGGTTTGAAGTCTTTCACAATATAGTGAGATTTCGAAACTCGCTCTTTGGATTTGTCATAGAGCGGAGGGTCAAATACTTCTTGGACGGTTGCTTGGGTTGCATTGCCGCCTGACATTGATAACTGTAGCGTGGTGCCTTCGTTGCCCTTGGTGCAGGTGTAGAAGAGGATGACTTCGTACCGACCTGTTTTTCCTACATCGATATCCCAGGTGATAAAATCATCGGCTTGGGTCCAATGGGTGAAGAAGGAATTGTTAGGTGCCTTGGAACTACGTTGGATTGTCCCGTGCCCGATTCCATCACGAGCCGTTAATGTGGTAGAAGGTCCATAGCCTACCGTGAAGGGCCGATTTTCGTTTTGTTTAAAATGCGTTTGCATCTCAACATTATGCTTGTTTGCTTGCTGGCGTAATTCATTCGCCAGTTGAGGGTGGCTATCAGTGATATCTGTGTGTTGGCCAGGGTCAGACACGATATCGAATAATTTCCCGCTGGCGTCAAGTCGATATTGTTGGGTTCGTACACTGACTTGGTTGTTCTTAATCGACAATATCGAGCGTGGTGCCCACTTGGCTGAGTCAGTGAGAATTAATGAGCTTAGGCTGCGACCATCCAACGGTTTTTGCTGATCTATCACTGCTTCCACACCTGAGAGTTTTATGATGGTCGGCAGCAAATCAATCGCTCCGGCAATCTGTGGAATTTTCTTTCCGGCCTGGATTTTCTTCGGCCAGCGGATGAAAAAGGGAGATTTCAAACCTCCTTCGTCGATTGAACCTTTGCGTCCTTTCAGCCCGCCATTCCAGCGATACGAATTGGGACCATTATCAGAAAAGAAGATCACAATTGTATAGTCTTGAAGCTGAAGTTCTTCCAGCTTCTTCAATACTCGACCCACGTTCCAATCGATATTTTCACACATTGCCAAAGCGGCACGAGTCACCATAATATCTTCACGCTGCGAATCTCGATGACGCATTTGAAGTTCTTTGCCATCAAACTTCTTGTAATAGGAATCAGGGACCATCATTGGAGAATGCGGGGTATTGTAGGGCAAATAGCAAAAGAATGGCCGGTTGCGGTTTACTTCAATGAACTCCAATGCGTGATTGGTAAAGTCATCGACTACGAACCCTTTGCCGCGAACATGTTTGCCATTATGGTCCAATGGAGGACTGAAATAGTGCCCCCAGTGACCTGAGGTGAAACCATAGAATTCATCGAATCCACGGTTGTTTGGATGATAGGGAGGCTGTGTCCCATTGTGCCATTTACCGAAACATCCTGTTGCATATCCGCCAGTCTTTAGCAGATCAGCGATCGTGGTCTCGTCGTAATTGAGCCGACCTTCGCCTTGGCTGACTCCACTTACTCCGGTCCGTGGATAATATCGGCCGGTCAAAAATTCAGCTCTGGTAGGTGCACACACCTGACATACATAAAAATTCTCGAGCGTAGCACCATCTCGTGCCAAAGAGTCGATATTGGGCGTTTCCAGATTTGTATTGCCACTGGAACTTAGATCACCCCAGCCTTGGTCATCGGTAAGAAAAACTACAATATTCGGTTGCTCGGAAACTGCGAAGTTTGTTTGTAGACAAGTTAAAATACAGGCGAGAAAGATGGTTGTTTTATTCATTGTGCTGTCACATAGGTTCTAGATGTAAGTGGCCGTAGGATAAAGGGTGGATTAATCTTTATTCATCCACCTTTGAAAGATTCTCCATCACACATTATGATCGATTTTAACATACCGGTGAAGTGAAGATCAATTTTGATGGAAAATATAATTGCATCCATCCTGCTGCACTTTCTGTCAATTCGATTGCCATGGCCTGCCGCATCGGATTATAATGGGGATAAACTTTTTGAGATCCCCTTTTTGACAGGTTCTAAACAAATGGCCTTCCATCGATTTCTTCCTTTAGTTGCTCTGCTTCTTTCTACAATCCTGGCCAGCAATATCATTGCTGCAGAAAATGATTGGGTTGAGTTACACAAACCGGCGACTTACAAGAATCTGCCCTATCGGCTGATGAGCCCTATCGACTTGGATGCCCAGCAAAAATACCCTGTGATTGTTTCACTGCATGGTGCTGGCGGTAAAGGCAATGATAATAGAAAGCAATTGAAGGACTGGAATAAACAGCTGGCTGATAAACAACTGCGTAAAGATTATCCATGCTATGTTTTGGCGCCTCAGTCAAAAGGCTTGTGGAATGAAACCCAGTTGCAACAGATTAAAGACATCATCAAAGATCTGCCTGCGGTCGATATGAATAGGATCTATATTCTGGGGCATTCGATGGGTGGTCATGGAACTTTTATCATGATCCAGATTGACCCATCCTACTTTGCCGCCGCTGCACCATCTGCTGGAACGGGTCTGAAAAGAACCGAAGATTTTATTGATGCAAAAGTAATCAAGGATATCCCTATTTGGACATTTCATGGTGACAAGGACGGAGTTTGCCCTTATGGAAAAGTGGCGGAATTGTTTGCGGAGATGAAAGAGCTAGGTGGTAATATGAAGTTGACCACCTGGAAAGGAGAAAACCACGGAGTGTCTGGTAAGTTCATACCAGGAGCGGAAAACGGGTCAACCCAATCCAGCAGTGACCGTTGTGATCAGGAATCCGACTTCATGAAATGGCTTTTTAAGCAAGTGAAAAGTAAGTAGTGCGGAAGAGTTGATGAAGTTAAATTTTATTCAACCTCGTTGGGTTCAAATGGCTTCAAGCAAGACCAGCATTGTTCAAATCCGGCGTCGACTGTTTCTCCGCAGGTGCAGGTCCATTCAGGAATGCTCTCTGCTTCGCTAGTCGAGAAATTTGCCTTCTCTTTTACGGCTAAAGCTCTGTCGGCATCTTCCTTCATGACTAAAACTTCAATCCATATGGTACTCATTAATGATCCAAGTGTTGAACCAGATTGTTCATTGGCGGTTCTAGATGCGATGCCGTTTTGTTCAAGTTCTGAGACTAAGCAAGAAGCTTCGGTAAGGTTGTTAAACGTTGCCAAGACAACCAGCCTATCGGGGTTATCATCAAAGCGTAGATTTTGTTCTTGGCACTCAGGAGTTTGGTAAGGGTTGATTGGTTCTTCCGTCATGATATCCCTTTTGAGAGTTTATTGATTGGCTATCGAGTGAGCATATTTTCAGCGTTAATATTCTTATTGTCAAATAGTTTTAGCTAGTCCAGTAAGTTATTATGTTATTCCAGTTTCTTATGGCACCAAAGATTGCTCCTCCGATTAGTAATGAATAAAGTATAAAAGTGCAACATGCGACGAGTTTAGTTGACCAATGCCCATATCGAATTGCATTGAAAGATAGCCAGATTCCAATTCCAACTGCAATATCACTTAAAATTAGTTCAGCTTCTGACGGAGGTCCAAGTGATGGAACTAGAAAGAAAAGCAGCAATACTGCACCGATACACATGTATAATGAGGGTAATTGATCCTGTGTGCATGCATAGTATAAAGCAATGATTGCACTGGTGACTAAAACTAATAGTAAACCAATTTCATGGAAAAGGGTGATAGTTCCACATGCTATTGCGCAGTATGTTGTGACACCAAAGAGATTCTTTAGTGTAAAGCGTAGTCCACTTTTAGGCTCTTCACTCTCTTCCATTCGCTCACTTTGGTCCTTCGTTCAAAAACACAAACGTCCCTAGTTTTGAAGTCGTTAGCACATCAATACGGCCATCGGCATTCACATCTTTGGCGGCTATTTGCACGCCGACGCCGGAGTTGTCGTCAATTAGGTGGGGAATGTATTTTACTTTTCCGCTCGCGGTTCGGGTCAGTTCAAACCAATAGACGACGGGGGCCGCGCTGGGTTCTACGTCTCCCTTGGGTCCGTGTGCCCAGCGGCGTTTTCCGGTGATGATGTCTTGTAGGCCGTCGCCGTTGATGTCGGCCAGTACCATGGCATGCGGTTGCGAGAACGCCACGTTGTATTGTTTTTCCTGACTGCGGTCGCCCATGATTTTGTGTTCGATGAAGGTTTGCTTTCCATCTTTCACACTTTGTTGATACCAGGCCAGTCCCCACTCGTGGGCATGGATAGCGCTCAGCACATCGGCCTGGCCATCGTTGTTGACATCGTATGCAAACATTTGGGCACCGCCGCGATCTTGGGAAAACTTGCCTTGATGAAAGGTCCACAGCCCTATGAAATCTTTCGGTTGTTCGTACCAACCATCGTTGATGATGATGTCGGGGCGGCCATCGTTGTTGATATCGCCGGTGCCGGTGCCGTGATAGAATTGCGGCCAGTCTAGGTTTTCGCCGACTGGGGTGAATTGCCAAGGTCGACGCGGTTCTGTTTTATGGGGTTGAATGAATCCCCATTGGCCGTCCCAGTGGCATATCAGTTCCACGATTCCATCGTTGTTCAAATCGGTCACCGCTGGTGATTCGCCCCGTACACGCTCGAACATAAAATGTTTTTTCCACGGCGTGTCTTGGCTTTTCGGATTCTCATACCAATACGCGGCATGCTTATGCACGCGACCAAGCACAATAATGTCAGGCCAGCCATCGCCGCTTAAATCCTGCACAAAACTGAACATGCTATCGCTAGGGCTCGGTTCAGGGTCAAGTTCAACCGGCGAATAAAAGGCCTGCTTCTGCTGAAAACTGGGCCCTGCGTACCAAAACGGCCCTGCCACGATATCGATGTTGCCATCTTGATTGATATCGCCGGTGTCGATGCCATCGCAGTAATACTTGTCTGAAAGAACCAGCTTTTTAAATGTGATTGGGTCTTCGGCTTGAATCTGAGTGGCCAGGATCAACAGGCAGATGCAGCAAGCGTAGAGTGAAATTATTATTCGCATGGGAACAGACTCGTCTGGGCGTTAGAAGAATAGAACGCTCAGATTATATCGCATGCAGAGGTGAGATGCGAATTAGTCAATATCTATACTCTACGCAAAGTCCCTAGCAGATTCGAGGCGTGAAACGGAGTTAAAACAACCCGGCAGCCTGTCTACTTGCCCAATCACGGTTGCAATAGCAGCGAGAGTTTATAGGTGGGCCGCTGCTTCATCTCCAAGGCGTTGTGGCTAAAGAATGGGTAAACGCTCCATTCTGTGCAGGCCAGGATGTCAGGCTTGCCATCGCCATCGATGTCTCCGGCAAAGGCGTTCGGGCCGTGGTTGGTGACCTTGATCGGTTTGCCGTAGCACGACATGGTGCGTGGCGGGGAGAATACTGGGGCGGTTTTTGTGCCGACGTTTTTCAACAGGACGATGCTGGGGATGCTGCCGGAGGAGAGCGAGTACATCAAGTCGGTTAGGCCATCGCTGTCCCAGTCGATGGCTTTGAACGATTCGGTCCAGTGCGACCCGCGTGAAACAATCGAGTCGTCGATCAAGCGGCCATCGGAGAGCTTTACGTGTCGGTCGCGTCGCAATCTCAGGCTGCCGTTCTTGTTTCGGTACTGTGTGAAAAGCGTGGCTTTTCGTTCATGGCCATCGAGGGTGATCATGTCCATCAGGCCATCGCCGTTCCAGTCAAAGAAGGCCACGCCGGTGCGCCACATGAACGGTCGTTCTTTTTCGTAGGGGTAGACGCCGTTGTTCGTTTTTTTGTCGGTAGCCCGCGTTGCTGATAGGGTTCGCAACTCGGGCGAATCGGGGAATCCATCGCAGGTGATTTGCAGCCGCGGCCCGAACTTCGGGCTGGAACGGGTGCCGGTGTTTTTGTACCAGAAGATGCGGTTGGTTTCGTTGGGCATCATCAGGTCGGGCAGTCCGTCGCCATCCCAATCGACATAAACCGGGTACGAGTAGCCCATGTCGTGCCAATTCTCTGGCGGGCCGAGCACTTCGTCTCTAGTGATGCGAATCGGGCGGTCTTCGCTGAGAATGTATTGTGGAGAGGCCATCATCATTTTTTCGGGCGTGCCTTGGTTGATCACAATTCTCGGCCAACCATATCCGCCGCCTACCAGCAGATCCATGTCGCCATCGTCGTCCCAGTCGCACGCAAAAGGCCAAGCCTGATCGCCCAGCGAGAGCACGGCAGATCGAGATTGGGCCGTTTTATCAGTCTTGAATATTGGCTGGCCGCCTTTTCTGTTCGTCTGTGCGAAGAAGGTGGTGGCCCGAATGTGGTTGTGTACAACGAACAAGCCTCGCTGGCCACTGACTTCTACCGGGATGACTGCTTTGGGATAATTGGCGTCAACGCCTGCGAGCGGGACAGGTTGAGCGAACTGCGGCAGTGCATCTTCGGGCGTACTAATGTTCCTCCGCCAGCAGACGCGAAAGTTGGAAAGCCCTTCTTGCCCTGGCACGTCTTCAAGACAGACCGAATCGAGCCGACCATCAAGATCGACATCGTAGAAACAACTCGACTTGCCAGCATCGATGGCTGTACCTGTCGCCAGTTCGAGCGGCCATTGCTGAGCAGACTTGCCGATATTTTTCATCCACATGTTATCGACGATAATGTCGAGCAGCCCGTCGGCATCAAGGTCGACCACGCGGCACGACTTCCAACTGGTTGTATGTCGAGAGATCGAACCAGAGGCGACAAAGACAGGCATCCCGCCAGCGTCGCGTCTGCCGGAGTTTAGGTAGAGATGTAACTTCTCGCCGCCGCTGGGACTGTAGATCACGTCGACTAGGCCATCGCCGTTGAGGTCGGCGAAATCGGCGGTCATGTAAATCTTGCTGAAATGTTTTAAGTTGGTTGAATCTGCTTTATCGACATAGCGAACTCGGGTCAAGTCACCGAATTCAAGAGCATTCGGATCGCCTACGCCCGGGTAGCAGATGATGCCGTCCCAGGGCGAGTCGTCGCGGTAAGCGTAGTTCCATGTGCCCACGTAGTCGGGTAGCCCGTCGCCTGTCAGGTCAACAAGCCTCGCAGGAAAAGGCATGGCAAAAGGTCGCCCCGCGCCGGCATTGTATCGCATCAGATCGCCCAGACCGACCAAGGGCGTATAGTCTTGCGGCTTTAATGCGGGGCGTTTAGCGACGGTTTTAAATCGAATCTCAAACTCTTTCTCGTTCGGATTTGTGATAACCCATTCGAGTCGACCCCGATCACCGTAAGCAAAATCCTCAGTGCGAGCAAACGCAACTTTGCCGCCGGTTGTTTTATTAAACACCTCGATAGAGTTCGGGTCCAACACGCCTTGCAACTTCGTGTCTGCAATGATTTTTGCGAAATCTATCGTAGGGTCAAACGGCACGTTACCTGACGGTAGCTTAGAAGTTACCGTGAGGTTAACGGCGTGTACATTGTCGGCAGCGTGTAGCGTGGCGGGTACGCCGAAAATGGTGACCAGTAGAAAAACAGTCGGCAACACGAAACGAGTGAGAAGCAACATGAAATCCTTCTAGCGGCTGTGAGAATTCAGAAAAGTAGCATGGATGGTTTACACAAAATCCTATCATCGATTATATCGTCCGCGACCAATCGATTCAATCGAAGTAGAAATGCTTTGCTGCCATCCTTGTGGTTGTGAGGTGGCAATTATCAACGGCGAACGCATTTGCAAAAAAAACAACCATGCTCTACGCAAAGAATTGGAGTTAGTTGGCCCGAGTGGAACTACATACTTTCATGATGCAGAAATGCTCTCGCTTTTTGTGCGTTATTTTCCTTCCAACCGTAGAAGAGAAACATGCCGTCAACGCTGCTTCCATCAGGCCGGGTGACTTGGCGGAAGTTGTTGAATTTCCAGCCAGGGTACTGAGGTTTACTAGGAGATAGTTCACGTTTCCTCTTCCAGGTTTCTCCCTTGTCCGACGACGTCCACTCTTCGATGGAGCCGCCGCCGTGTTTGTCCATATAGCCGAATTCTTCGGTTGAACCGTTGGGTTTCTCCACAGTGCGGTGCGTGTCGAGATATCCATCGCCGACCACCAAATACGCATGCAGCGTTCCATCTTCGCTTCTGGCCAAGTGACAACTGTTCCATTGATGATTCGAGTGGGTAATCGGCGTCTGCTTCCACTGTCCGTCGACTCGACGCACGTAGTAGTACTGGTGTTCCGTCAAAGAATCTTCTGAAAGAATATGCAGGAACGCGGGATCGCCATTTTCGTCGAGTGTTACCGCTGGCGGCACGCCGGCTCCTCGCCACTGGGTATCCCAAATTTGGCAGTGTTGTTTTGAATAATCAATATCGATGGGTGTCTTTAGAATATTTCCGTCGAAGTTGGAGACGACATTTAACTCAAGATCAATCTTCACATACGAGAGATTGTATTTCCACTCATTAGATGCTAGTTGGTTATACCTAGGATTGTAAAATCTTTGAGGGTCAGGAGAGTTTTTATTGTCATCATAATCGGTGTAGACCACATGCAAAAATTTGCCATCAGCGCTGGGTAGTTTGGTCTGATAAGAGGACCAATCCAATCTGCCCTTGGAATCTAAATCGGTGACATCCTTCTCAGGCCCAGTCCAGGTTTTGCCGTTGTCGTCGCTGATGCGATAAGTCCACGAACTGGTGTGACCATCGGTGCGGTAATAGATGACCTCTTTACCGCCAGCGATTCTAAACACCGTTGGATAAGAAAGCTTCGGAGCGATCTGCGGTCCCTGTTGCCAGGCAATCTTCGCAGCACCTTTCACAGTGTGTTTTGAAACGAGATGCGTCCCTGGAGTTTT
>NVWB01000309.1 GCA_002733575.1 Blastopirellula sp.
GCGACCGATGCACTGGCGGAAGCCCGCCTCGAAATCACCGTCGCCCGGGTGGTAAACACTCTCAAATGAGACCACGCCGTCATAATTGTCAGCGCGCAACGCATCGGCAATGGGCTGGAACAGATCGGCCAACTGACCTTCACCCATTTTTTTAACGGTAAGGGTCGCGCGTGGCGTATCAACCTGCACATCCTTGATGTGGACGTGTCCCAGATAACCGTCGCGTACTTCGTTGTACCCATCTGGATAAGCAAGCTCGTGGCACCAGCAGTTGTTGGCGGAATCCCACAACACTTTCAACGTATCCTTTGCATCAAGATCATCGATCAACTTGCGCGCGGAATAATTGGAATTGACCATCGTACCATTGCCGGTCTCAACCACCAGCGTTAGCCCCTCGGATTTGGCCAGTTCAACCGCCGGAGCAATCAACGGAACGGTTTTGTCCCATGCTCCATGCGCCACATTCCATTTTTCGGCACCACCATGGCCCCACAGAATCTGTTCCTTTTTGTTTGTCATGATCCTGACCAAGGGCGAGCCGACAATATGAGCCATCTCCATCACGCGCTTGAGCGCGTCCATATGTTTTGTGTGCAACTCATCTCCAGGTTCGTTTGCTGTTGTCATGCCAGCAAAGACATGACGTGAGAGGCAAGATACAGGCTTGCCGCGATCACGTAGCAGGGTATCAATTTCTCTGATTTCCTGATCGGAGTGGTCGCCAACTTCTTTTTCACCTACAAACTGAAGTTCTGCATACTTCAGATCGAATTCATCCATCACGTCGATGGAATGTTTTAAATCACGGCTGATGCCGTCACAAATTACACCAAGTTTCATTTACTCTATCTCCTGATTAGCGGTGCAGTTCTGCGCCGACCACTTCTTCCATTACGCGTGTACAAATCCAGTTGTCGCCATCGGGGTATTTGGCTTTACCTTGATGGAAAATCTGCATTGCGCTTGATGCCATAAACATCGGAACTCCGAGTTCTTCAGCCATATTAAGTGAGATGGTCAGATCTTTGTGCATCGTCCCGATACCGCTACCTGTACCTTCAAACTTACGGTCAATGATGTTTTCCAACGCGCCATTGGCTACACCACAACTAGCGCCCGAGGTCGAAAACACGTCGTACAGTGCTTGCCCGGAAACGCCTGCCTTAGCCGCCAATGATGCAGCTTCAAAAGTTGCTCCAAATATGGAACCAATCAAGGTTTGCAGGCAGGCTTTCATAACTTGACCGTCACCAGAACGCTCACCGACACGGTGGATTGTTTTAGAAACCGCTTCCATCACAGATTTGTATTCATCCAGAACAGGTGCAGCGGCGGCGGCCATCATGGTAAGGGTTCCGTCTTGCGCGCCTTTGAAACCGCCGGAAACCGGGCTGTCAATCAGTTTTATTCCCGACCCCAACATACCCTCAGCTATGTCACGGGCCTCAGAAGGTTTGATTGTCGCTGTCAAAATTACTGCACCACCTTTGGGCATATGGCTCACCAATCCGGCTTCACCCAGAATGATTGATTTTGCCTGATGACCATTCATCACCATAATAAAAACTGCATCAGCATTCATACCAACATCGGCAATGCTTTCTGCCTGTTTTCCACCCATCTTCAGGAAGGCATTCATTCGATCTTCAGAAAGATCAAGGCCAGTGACTTCAAATCCATTTTCAATGAGGTTCTTGGCCAGCCCGCTGCCCATATCCCCTAATCCTATTATACCTGTTCGCTTCATTAATATTCTCCTGACGACCTGTTCGTCCGATGTTGAGTTTCGCACGTTAGCTTATTGGCTCGCAATACATATTAAGGGGTTTCAACGCTGCTTGCGTCGAGCCGGTCCAATAGACACCCCTAGGCTCAATCTGTAGTTCAAATTGGAGACTCCTAATTCGATCTAAATTTAATGATGGGCTAGAATTTCTCCCAAAAAGGCTTTTGCTCGATCATGTTGTGGATTTTTGAAAAATGCTTCTGGCGTTGTTTCTTCGAGAATCTCGCCATCAGCCATGAATAGGATTCTATGACCAACCTGTCGCGCAAATCCCATTTCATGGGTGACGCAGATCATGGTCATTCCGTCCTCTGCCAGACCTATCATAGTGTCCAAAACTTCTTTTACCATTTCCGGGTCGAGCGCCGACGTTGGTTCGTCAAATAGCATGACCTTTGGCTCCATACAAAGAGCACGGGCGATTGCCACACGTTGCTGCTGTCCGCCGGACAGCTGAGCTGGATACTTATCGGCCTGCTCAAGGATATGAACGCGATCAAGGTATTTCCTAGCGAATTCTTCAGCTTCTAGACGTGGAATTCCCTTAACCCGGCGCAATGCCAATGTGCAGTTATCTATAATTTTTAGGTGCGGAAACAGGTTAAAGCTCTGAAATACCATACCCACTTCACGCCGCACAGTCTCGATTGATTTCGCGGCTTTATCGATTTCCTGTCCTGCAACTCTTATAGAACCGTCTTTAATTTCTTCAAGGTGATTGATGCAGCGGATCAGTGTAGATTTGCCTGATCCAGACGGACCACAAAGGACAATCCTCTCCCCCTTACGCACTGTGAGATCCACATTTTTGAGGGCGTGAAAGCCGCCATACCACTTGTTGATTTTCTTAAGTTCGATAAGAACTTCATTGTCTGAAACGGACAATTGTTTTTCAGTTGGCATATGGGCGACTTTCGTTATTGAGTTGATGCTCTGGCTTACTTGACCGTGAACGACACGCCCTCAACAGGAGCCTCGAATTTTGGCCGACCAATTTTGAACCACTTCTTATAGAGCATGTCCATGGTGCCATCTGCCTTGATGCCTTCAAGAAAAGCATTCACGGTTTCATTGATCGCCTTGTCTTCAAGAACTGTTCCGACACCTTTATAATTGGTGGCAAGGATCAGCTTTACCGCGTATTTACCAGGCGTGTTCTCTTCGATGCGTGCAATCGCAAACTGGTTCGCGGCAATCGCATCAACCTGACCTGACAGCAGTGCCTGGATGTTGGACGAATCGTCGTCAAAGCTAAGCATCGTTGCCTTGGGCGCGAGCGTGGGTATCAGGTTTTCCTGCGCGCTGCCTTTTGGTACGCCAATCGTTAGGCTGTTCATATCAGCAATCGAAGTAACATTGGCACCTTTGGCCGCGATCAGAGGCATGCTGTCTTCAGCATAGGGAATGCTGTATTGAAGTGATTCAGCGCGTTTGGCACTGATGCCCAAAGTAGCAAAAAGTGCATCAACCTTGCCGACCTGCAATCCAGCGATCCGGTTTTGGTTGGTGACGATCACCAGCTCAAGTTCGACACCCAAATGCTTGGCAAACAAGGTCGAAAGTTCGGCGTCATAACCATCGTTTTTGCCTGTGGTATCAAGAAAACCGAAGGGCGGGTTATCGCCCTGAATTCCGATAATAATTTTTCCGCGTGCCTTGATGTTATCAAGCGTATCAGCAGCTGCAGTACCGACACTAATGGCACCCACAATTACCACCCCGGCGGCAGCGCACAAGATTGAACGACGTGTAAATTTATCCAATTTCATTTTGTATTCCTCCTAGACTAAAATGGCAACTTTCGCTGCCTCTAATCTGTTTGAACAGCTCAAACAGAATTCCATTGCAGATGTTTCTTGGTGCCGTTTTTTAATATCCAAGAGACAACTTGCGTTCCAAATGCGAGCCCAAGATTGACATCGGCCAGCAAATGAAAAAGTAAATTGCTCCAACAACTCCAAAGACTAGGAGTGGTTGAAATATTAGGTTTGATACGATCTGCCCGGCACGTGCGAGTTCAACGAACCCAACAATTGCGGCGAGTGAAGTCCCTTTTGTCAGTTGCACCGCGAAGCCTATTGTCGCTGGTAGACTTATTTTCAGGGCCTGAGGAAGAACGATGTCGCGCATGCGTGAGACATAACCAAGGGCGAGCGCATTAGAAGCTTCGATTTGACCCTTTGGCAATGATTGGATCGCTCCACGCCAGATGTCCCCCAAAAACGCACTCGCATGAGCGGTATAGGCAATCGAAACAGCTACCCATGCGTCAATGTTAAAACTCATCAACGCAAGGCCGTAATAGATTACGAACAATTGCATCAGCAACGGCGTGCCCTGAAACAGGGCAATATAGGCGGTCGCTGCTCTTTGAATTGTCTTGACAGGACTGACGCGTGCTAACGCAATCACAAGACCAATGATACCACCGCCGACAAAGCTGATTATTGTCAACAGTACCGTCCACTTCAAACCTTGAAGCAGAAACAGAAATTCAGGGAAACCGAACTTGTCCATCACATCAACTCACTGATTTGGGTAGCTGAAATGACGATTACCGAGAGTTGAAAGCGCAGCCATAATGAGCCACGAAATCAGCAGGTAGAGGCCGGTGATTGTGAAATAGACTTCGAAGCTTCTGAATGTTTCGGATTCAATCCGCTGAGCAACATGCGTCAATTCATTGGCGGAAATTGACGAGCATACAGACGAAGTAAGTGTCAGCAAAATAAATTGCGATGACAATGCGGGGTAGACCGCACGCAGTGCCGGGATCAGAATTATGTCGCCAAATATCTGCCTTCGAGACAGGCCAAGCGCTGCCCCGGCTTCGATTTGCCCACGCGGAATTGAATCAACTCCACCACGAATAATCTCAATGGAATAGGCACCGCCGTTTATAGCAAGCGCAATAATTGCAGTTACCGTTGGGCCCAACCGAATTCCGACTAACGGAAGGGCAAAAAAGAGAAAAAATATTTGAACGAGGAAAGGAGTATTGCGAATGAGTTCCACAAACATAACAACAGGAACTCTGAGCATACCACTACCAGACCGATGCATTGCTACCCCAACAACGCCGATCACAAGCGCCAGAAAAATTCCGGCTGCAGATAGGGCCAGAGTAAACAATACGCCATTCAGCAAATCTTCCCAACGTTCAATCACAATACTGTAATTCAATTTATTCAACGAAATCCCCTGTTTGGGCCACAGAAACACAGGCCTCGCGGTCGCCGCGACCCTAAGGTCGCAGTCAGAGCCAGTTTGGTGCTTGGTCCAATTTTGATTTTCCGGGAAACTAGCGATCTCCCAATTTGGACATCCTCCTCAGCATCTCTGATTTTTGCAAGAAAATTCCATCAAATTGTTGTAATTGATTTATTTTGATGTAGTTTCATTTTTAAAATCACCAATACTGATGTGAATTGATGTATAATGACTAAAATCAAACGTGCCGCCAAGATTCGTGAAATCGCCAAAATCGCGGGAGTGAGCACTGCAACCGTCGACAGGGTATTAAACCAACGAAAAAATGTCGGAGACGCTACCAGACAGAGAGTTTTGCAAGCCAAGTCTGCTATTGAAACAGGCGAAAATGAAATCGTTCGAAGACACCCATGGAGGATCAAGGTATTGCTTCCCGAAGATGCCGGCCCATCTACTGAATATCTGGCGTCCTGTTTTCAGGATATCGGCGCGATAGGCAAAGCAACAATTGAGTGCATATTCACAAAGAAGATGGAGCCGGGTATTCTGGCGCGAAAGTTGCGCGCCTGCGCAAACCAGGGAATTGACGCAGTGGCCTTCCAAGCATTGGATGATCCACGCGTACGTGATGCCGTAAGTGAACTTGCATCCTATAACATTCCCGCGCTGACCTTGCTATCTGGATTGGGAAACGCGCCAGTTATTGGGTTTGTAGGCGTCGATAACAGAGCTGCCGGGCGTACCGCGGCATTTCTGACGGGGCGAATGACAAGACCACCGGGCAAAATTGCGATTATTACCGGAGGGCAACTTTACCACAGCCATGAGGATCGCGAGATCGGTTTCCGTACTGTCCTTCGCCGAGAATTCCCACAGTTGGAAGTCATCAGCACGCATTCCGGGAATGATGATATTGAGGGCAACTATCAGGAAACAAAAAGAGTTCTTGAGCAGGCGCCAGACTTGCTAGCTGTCTACAATGTCGGCGGCGGCAACGAGGGCATCGTACGTGCATTGCAAGAGTCAGACATAGGCGAAGACATAATGTTGGTCAGCCACAACCTCACACCTAAAACACATTCCTATTTGTTGGATGGGTCAATGGACATCGTTATTCACCAAAATATGAGGGCCGCAGCACTCAATACAGTCGAAACGTTAATTGCGCACCTAAACGGCAAGCCACAACAACCAAGTATTATACCTGTCGAGATCATAACCAGAGAAAACCTGCAAAGTTCAGCTTACGGTAAATAACGGCAAAAATGAGTGCGAGTGTCATCACATTCATGCTTGCTTCGCCTTTGCCGCAAAATGGACAATAGTCCAACCCTGACTTTAGTACTTTGTCCGCATAGCTGACATCTGTTGAATTTGCGGCGAATGACTGGATTGAGCCCTTTGTTACCGATTTGATGATGTCGCTGCTTGGATAGTTTTCCAATCAGTTATGGGATGTTATTGACTCAACTGTGACATTCTGACTGTAAAGGGCCCTGATGCTTGTGCTCAGGCAGTCGCGCTTGCATAGGAAATCAGCAGAGAGCATCTAACTAGATCAAGCAAATGACAATTGCACCTTGACCGACCTTGACCGGTCACCGGCGGCTTCGAAGGCAGCGACTGCGTCCTCCAACGGATAGGTGGCTGTGATCATTGGCTTGACGTCGATGGCACCGCTGTTGATCAATCGTACAGCTTCACCATACTCGGCATGGAAACGGTGGGTACCTTTGAGGCTGATTTCTTTGCCCACCAACACGTTAATCGGAATATGTAAGTTTCCGGTGACGCCGATCTGAATGATCGTTCCCTGTGGGCGCACGCTGTCAATGGCGTTGCTCAGTGCAGCGGGCGCGGCGGAGCATTCGAATACGAGATCGAATTGACCCTTGTTCGCACCATATTCTTCCATGGCAGAGACATCCTTGGCGACATTGATTGTGCGTGTTGCGCCCATCGCGGTGGCTACAGCAAGTGTCGCGTCCAGTAAGTCGGTCACAACAATTTCTGCTGCCCCACCATCACGGGCAATCGCCGTACAGAGCACGCCGATTGGCCCCGCTCCGGTTATCAGCACACGCTTGCCCCGCACATTACCGGCCCGATTTCGTGCATGAACGCAAACGGCGAGTGGTTCGGCGCATGCACCTTCTGCAAGAGTTATGCCGTTGCTAATGATCTCGCACTGAAAATCCTGCACCACGATGCGATCACGGAATGCACCTTGTTCGTGCGGAAAACGCAGAGCGGAGCCATAAAAACGCATCTTTGTGCAGTGTTGTTGCAGCCCATCGGTGCAATAGCTGCAATGTCCACAAGGTCGGCTTGGATTGAGCGCGATGCGATCACCCAGTTTTACATTGTTAACGCCTTTGCCAACCGCCTCGACAGTACCGGCAATCTCGTGACCAAGAATGATCGGTTCGCGAATTCGGACAGGCCCGAAGCCTCCATCGTGAAAATAATGCAGGTCCGAACCACATATTCCTCCTGCTCCGACAGCAACGAGGACTTCGCCAGCACCTGGCGGATCAAAAACTTCCGTTTCGATCCGCATGTCGTGCTTGGCATAAAGACGGCAGATACGCGTTTTCATATATTTGTTCTCAATATTTTAAACTCGGTCATGATCTAGTTGCCAAATATAATGGAAGGAAGCCAAGTTGCCAGCGCCGGAATGTAAGAGACCAGCAACAACACAATGATATTGGTTGCCAGAAATGGTAGAATCGCCCGCACCACCGGCATTAGCGGTAACCGCGCGATATTGGCACAGACAAACAGGCAGACACCTACCGGTGGCGTTGTTAGCCCGATCATAAGGTTTAGAACAGCAAACGTCGCGAAATGCAGCGGCTCTATCCCTACCGCTTGAGCCAACGCGAGCAGCGGCACAAACAAAATGATCAGTGCGGCGATGGTTTCCATGAACATACCAACAAACAGCAGCAATATGTTAATGATCAGGATCACCAGGAATTTGTTATCGGTGAACGACAGGACCGCATTTGCAATTGCTTGCGGGATGCGTTCGGAAACTAGGATCCAGCCAAACACATTGGCAAACCCGACCAGAACAAGGATCGCTGCAGAAGACACAGCGCTATTAATCAGAATTTTGGGGAGATCGCGAATGTCCAGTTCACGATACACAAATGCTCCCACAACAAATGCATAGACGCTTGCGATCACCGCCGTTTCCGTCGGCGTTGCCAAACCGCTGACCAATCCGTAGATGATCATTCCGGTCATGGCGAGCGCCCAAAATGACGCCGAAAAGGACCGGGCAAGTTCAGAGACGCCTTGCCATTCCTGCCGCGGGAACCGTCGTCTAACCGAAATGATGTAACAGGTAATCATCATCGCCAGCCCCATCATGATGCCCGGAATTGCCCCGGCCATAAACATCTTGCCGACGGAAATACCAGAAAGTGAACCGACGATTATCATTGGCACACTCGGCGGAATGATCGGACCCACGGTTGAGGAAGCAGCGGTTATAGCGGCCGAGAAGTCCGCCGGATAACCAGCCTTTTTCATCCCCGGGATCATGACGCCACCGATCGAGGCCGCATCCGCCACCGCCGTACCGGTGATGCCGCCAAACAACATCGAGGCCGCAACATTGGTCAGGCCAAGGCCACCACGTATCCAGCCAACCATCGCATTGGCGAACCGGATAATCCGGCCGGTGATGCCGCCACTGTTCATCAGATTGCCGGCAAGGATAAAGCCCGGAATACTAAGCAGGACAAACACATCCATGCCCGCATACATTTTTTGTGGCATTACGACTATTGGGATGCCGGTCGCAAAAAGATAGGCCATAGAAGCAAGGCCGAGGGTAATGGCAACCGGCACCCCGATGATCAGACCCGCGATGAAAACAGATACCAGAATTAAAACGTCCATTAAATATCATCCCATTCACGATTAGGCAGCCCATCATCATGCCCCGCGAGCATTCCGATCACGCGTGCAAGTAAAAATATGGCGAGGCTGAGCAGCAGTACAAAAACGGACGCATGTACAAAATCCATCCGAACAGACAGTGCTGGCGATGTCTGTATTTTGCCGATGGATACAAATTTCCATGCGGGCAGCACCAATATCGCACAGACGAGAAAGCCCAATATGGCCGAGATCAGCCGCAAAACCCAAGGCGCTTTCCCGGGTAAGGATTCACAAATCACGTCTACATTCACCAAATCTCCACTTTGAAACGAAAGACCAACGCCAAAAGCGGTAAGATACAGCAAAGCGTAACGGGTCAGTTCCTCGGTCCAGACGGGAGCCGAAAAGCAAGCGAAAGAAAACCAGTTCATCCAGATATCGGACGATGAACATGTCCGCGCAATCACTTGGGTCAGAACCGCCATGATCATGATCGCGAAGGCCAGACCCGCAAAAACCCGGCACAGGCGCGTAAAAAGTTGGATCATACTGAACATCATATTGGACATTGCGGGCTATCTGTCTCCTTTGGCATAACATGCGCCGCAATTACTTACGGCGCATGTTAATATTTTCAGTCGTCAAACGGACGTTTACTCAGCGAACAATCCTTCGACGATTGGCTTGATTTCATTGCTAACGTTGGCCAACACCGCATCTTTGGCTTTGGCAGCATAGGCAGCACCGTCTACTTCGACAAAGGTCATTCCCTTGGCTTCCAGATACGCACGGTCAGCGTCAATCGATGCCTCGAACAATCCGCGTTCATATGCCTGCGCCAGAGCAGCGGCTTGCATGACGGCGTTTTGGTCATCAGCAGACAGCTTCTGCCATGTGGATTCTGCGATAGTCAGGTAAATCCAGGAGCGAACATGTTGTGTCATGTTTACGTGGCTCTGAACCTCGTTGAAGTTGGCTGAACGGATCAGCGCCAGCGGGTTTTCCTGGCTGTCGATGGTACCGTTCTGAAGAGACGTGAATACTTCGGAAAATGCCATCGGGCCAGGGTTGGCACCCAGTGCTTTCCACACGTCAACGAAGAGCGGGACGTTCGGGACACGCATTTTTTGGCCATTCAGGTCACTGGGGCTGGGTATTGGCCGGTTCGAGGTCAGGTTGCGCGGGCCCCGGGCAAAATGGGCGATGGGGCGAATTTTTGCTTTTTCGATGATCTGGGCCTTGATTTGATCGCCGATCTTGCCGCCTGCAATCTCGTCCATATGCTCGATTGATTTGTAGGCATAAGGAATCGCGAGCAGAGCCGCCTTTGGCGCCCAGTTTTGCAGGCTCTCGCCAGTGATCGTCATGTCAACAGTGCCAAGTTGCATACCGTTGATCAGGTCAATCTCTTTGCCAAGCGACTCGTTGGGAAATACCTCTACGGCGATACGCCCGTCGGTCAAGCGAGACAGCTCTGCCCCGAATTTGAGCGACGCTTTGTGCCATGGGTTAGACTCGTTGGCCAGGTGGCCGAGCTTCAGCTTCATTTCTGCCGCAAGAGCCGGGCCCGCAAGCATGGTGATCGCAAGTCCGGCGAAAAGCGTCTTTTTAAGTATTGATATATTCAGCATGGTATTCTCCCTTGGCTGAGTTAGATGGAATGCGAACTACTTGCCCGCATTTTCAAAAAATTCTGGGTTGGCCTCTGCGATGGCAGGAAGGTCATTCAATATCTCGCGCAGATGGCCCCGCATGGCAGTCTCTGCACCCGCTTCATCGCCTGCAGAAATCGCTTCGACGATTGTCGTGTGCTGCTCGATCAGGTTTTTGGTTGAAAATTTCTGCGTGCTGAGATTGAGATGGCGCACACGATCCATCTGGGATTTGACGCTTTCAACAACATTCCACGCGTAAGCCTTGCCAGCTGCTTCGGCCAGCATCCAGTGAAATTTTTCGTCAAGCTCCATAAAGTGGACGGGGTCGCGCGCGGCTACTTTGCGTTGCTTAGCGAGTTGTTTACGCAATTCTATTGCGAGTACTGCGTCTTTATTTTTTGCCAGAAGTTTCACAATATCGGCTTCAATGGCTTCACGCACAAAGCGCGCATCCATGACTGCCGAAATTGATATTTTGCGAACAAATGTTCCTCGCTGAGGACGCACTTCAAGTAATCCTTCCTCGGCAAGTTTTATGAAAACTTCACGCACAGGCTGGCGGCTAACAGAGAAATCTGCTGCGATTTCGGATTCCGAAATACGACTGCCGGGTTCAAGATCGTTACGAATAATGCGTTCGCGCATAATTTTGAAGATTTGAGGCCCAATCGGAGCAGCTTGCTCAATTGTCCATTTCGTATCGAACTGAAATACCATTAATTAATCCTCCGTAATTTAGAATACGCCATACTTCCATACTAGTCAACAAAGAAAATATCTGTTAATACGTAAACAATCGTGGCAACGAAGGTCGTGATCCACTATTCTAGCAACCCAACAATTTACCGGAGGTGATAATGAGACAAACGTGGCGTTGGTTTGGCCCGCAGGATTTAGTATCTATCGATGACGTATTGCAGTCGGGTGTAGAAGGCGTTGTCTCCGCACTGCATCATGTACCAACCGGAGCGGTCTGGTCGCCAAAGGAAATTCAAAATCGTCAGGATGAAATTGCAGTCATGAGCGACGGCAGCTTGTCGAACTTGCGATGGGAAGTGGCGGAAAGCCTGCCCGTGTCGGAAGGCATAAAGAAGCAGAAAGGTGACTGGCGAGAGCATATCAAGAATTATAAGTCCAGCCTGCTCAATCTGGCTGCCGCCGGGGTGGAAGTGATTTGTTATAATTTCATGCCGGTGCTGGACTGGACCC
>NVWB01000310.1 GCA_002733575.1 Blastopirellula sp.
CCCACCGCGTGCGCACCCCATTGGCCACAGTGCGCATCAACGCAGAAATTGCCCTGCATGGAACCAAAGATAAAAATCAACGCAAAGCTTTGCGAGCCATGATCCGGGCTGTGGATGAATCTTCGCGCTCGGCCAGTCAGCTCTTGGATCATGCGATGGTTAGTTTTCGTTCGGATCAAGTGGCTTTTGAGACACTAGATTTTGTCGCCCTCATCTCACAGGTTGTTGTTGATCTTACGCCAACATCTTCGTTGCGTGACATCACAATCAATTGGCGGCCAGACAGCCCTCAGAATGTACGCGGAGATAAAATTTTACTGATTGGCGCCATTCGAAACTTATTGGACAATGCAATTAAATACTCCCCGCGTGACTCAAAAATAGAAATCACCTTGGAACAAGCCTCAGGACTGTGTTGTGTGAGCATTAGCGATCAAGGGCGTGGTTTGGGGAATGCAACACAAGAGGCCCTAAAAAAACGATTTTTTAGAGGCAGCAACGTGGATGATGTTGTCGGTTCTGGCCTTGGGTTAACGATTGCTGATGAGGTCGCCTGCGCCCACGGCGGGGCCCTATCATTAAACAAAAACAAAGGACAAGGAACATGCGTTTCATTTTGTTTGCCCCAACTTTATTAAGTCTTTTCCTGTGTTTGCCATTGCCATTACACGCCTATGAAACGGAAAAGGAGATGCTGTTTGCGGGAACTGGTACCAAGGAATTAAACATCATATCAACTACCGATATTGACCTGTTCCAGCCCTTGATCAAAGCGTTTCAGCAGCGCCGGCCTGAGTTGACAATCAATTATTCTCAAGCCTCAAGTACTGCAGTGTTCCAAGCCATCACTCACCAAGAGAGCCGCTTTGATCTAGCGATCAGCTCTGCAATGGATTTACAAACCAAAGCCGCCAATGACGGGTTTGCACAGACTTTTAAATCACCCACGACCGCCAGTTTCCCCCCTTGGTCGCAATGGCGCGATCAGGTGTTTGGTTTTAGTCAGGAACCGGCTGTTCTGGTCGCATCAAAAGCAGCATTCCAAGGGTTGCCTGTCCCACGCTCCCGCCCCGAGCTGATCGAAATTTTGCGTACCAGCCCGGAGAGGTTTCGGGGTAAAATTGGCACTTATGATGCGCGCATCAGTGGCTTGGGTTATTTATTCGCAACGCAAGATGTACGCCAATCTGATGGGTATTGGCGGCTAACAGAAGTTATGGGCGCCCTCAATCCAAAATTATTTTGCTGCTCTAGCTCAATGATAAAAGCCATTGAAACCAACGAAATATTGATTGCTTACAATGTATTAGGATCGTATGCACACACTCGAATTATGGAGAATGATAAGGCCGTTATCATCCCTCTCTCCGACTATACTAACGTCATGATGCGCACTGTTTTGATTCCGACTCAAGCCCAAAACCCACAATCAGCTGGAGCGTTCATTGATTTTCTTCTGAGCAGACCTGGTCGTCATATTTTGGAAGTAAAAGTAGGATTACCAGCATTAAACCCCAATAACGCAATCACAGATTATAGCCGTCGGCCTATCCGACTTGGACCTGGCTTGTTGGTGTATTTGGACCTTATTAAACGGCAACGGTTTCTGGCCGATTGGGAAAATTCAATGCTTCAAAAATAGGGCCGCCTAGTACCTTTATCACTTGCGGTATTGAGGCTAACATTTATTCGCCATAAGATTGAGTGTTCACCGCAAATATCACTATTGCAATACAACTCAATGAACGACCACTAAAGCCCGCTGGGAAATTTGCCCACGGTGTTGTTTAGGTCAATTGCATCCACTCCGCATATCCGGACCAATCAGCAAGCGAGAACCACTGTTCACCCAACCCGTTTTGATATCCAAGCCGATAGGCCACCCATTGGGTTGAAACCCAAAACGTGCCGGTATTGGTGGAGACCGTTACTGCCGCCCGACCGATCAATATCTTGGTTGGTGTCATGGTTTCAGGGCCACTCATTCGCGTTGAAAGATGGCTCAAGGAAGTTATTAAATGGGGATCAGATCAAGCAAGAAAAACACACTGATATTTGACTTAATGTATGTAAATCAATGTGTTGTACGCCAATCATAGCCATTTCATCACGATTTTTTGAGCATATTGACAGACATTGACGGGGGTAGACTGACCAATGAGAATGAGCGCTGCCTAAATTCAAGTATCGAAAATAACCGGACTATTCGGGCGAATCGAGCAATTCCCGATATCCAGAATTGCTCATCCATTTGGCGCGTTGCAGGTGAGATTGTCATCAGAACTTAGCAGATGGTTCATCCAAGTTGAGAACCATGATTTTGGGCGCAGCGGCAAATATAGATTTAGATGCGCCCTATCATAGGGCATTATTTCGTCAATAGCCGGTGCCATGGGTAGAAGTTATTGAGTGCCGATCATGTCTCATATGATTGTTGTGGCGGTCATTTTAGAAAGAACCGTGGATGAAACAAAAGTAACATATTCTAGTGTTCATCTGTTCACTTGATTGTCGCGTAATAACAGATAGAAATTCTCTAAAAGATTCAAACAGAAAGATATTTTTCTTTGGCAGCGATTGCTTCCCTGGTGAAAAAGTCCTCACTCTTGAATTCGTGAAGAACTTTTCCCTGTTCCACAATATAGTGCCGGTCAGCAAGCTTCTCACAGACTTTCAAGTTTTGCTCAACAAGCAGGATTGGAATACCACTATCTTTGATCTCTTTGAGGGTTGAAACTATTTCCTGTACGATCACAGGAGCCAAGCCTTCTGACGGTTCGTCGCACAAAAGTATCTTGGGATCATTGAGAAGCGCGCGCGCCATGGCAAGCATTTGTTGCTCACCACCAGAAAGTTGTCCACCACCGTTTTTCTTTCTTTCACCCAGCCGGGGAAACAAACGATAGATATCGCTCATCTGCCAGCGGCCGCCTTTCTTAATCGACAATTGCAGGTTCTCTTCAACAGTCAGGATTTGGAAGATATCTCTTTGTTCAGGGATAAGGCAAATTCCCATTCCAGCAATTTGGTGTGTGGGCATTCCAACAAGGGAAGCACCATTGAACTCAATCACACCGTCTACATTGGGCACCAGGCCCAATATCGTTGAAAGCGTGGTGGATTTTCCTGCGCCATTTCGACCCAATAATGTGATCAATTCCCCCTCATCAACACGAATGGAGAAGTCAAACAGAATATGACTCTTTCCATAGAGAGCATTGACGTTTTCCATGCGCAGCATGATCAAATATCCTCCCCGAGATAGGCGGTTTTTACGGCCTCATCGGCGGAGATTTCTGCAGGTGTTCCTTCCGCTATTACCGTGCCAAGCTGCATTACGGTCACAATGTCACAAACTTCCGTCACCAGATGGATATTATGTTCGATCAAGACGACGGTACATTCTTTACGAAGACTTCTGAGCAGCTTTATCATTTGGGGAACATCATCGATGCCCATGCCAGATGTCGGTTCATCCAACAGGAGCACCTTGGGCCTTGCCATCAAGGCCATTGCCACTTCCAACAGACGTTGTTGGCCATGAGAAAGAGAGGCAGCCAGTGTACTGGTTTCGATGTCCAAACCAATGCGTTTCAGCACATGATGAGCATAGTCGATATCCGCACTGACTTCAGGAAGAGACTTCCAAAATACAAAACCCTTTGCCGGTTGAAGGGCTTGAGATGCCAACCGCAGATTTTCCAAAACTGTTAGGTCTGAGAAAAGACTGGTAACCTGAAAAGAACGTCCCATGCCAAGAAGCGGACGCACATGTTGCGGTTTCTTTCCAATCTCACGCCCATCCAGTCTGATTTTGCCGGAGGTTAGTGGAACGGTTCCGGCCAGGCAGTTAAACAACGTGGTCTTGCCTGCGCCATTTGGCCCTATTACACCATGAATGGTGTCAGCCATCACATTGATGCTAACCTCTGTATTGGCGAAGAAATCTCCGTATTTTTTTGTCAGATCGATAGTTTGAAGAATGGGGTCAGCCATTGGCCCCTCCCTTCTTAACAGTATCATCTGTTCCGCTGAGTCTGGCAAAGAGGGAGCAGACAGATTTCCATAACCCGCCTGGCATATAAAGCATGATCATCACCAGCATCAAACCCAGCAATAACATCCAGCGGGGCCAAAGCTCGGCGAAGAAATCACTGGCCAGCAAGAATATGACAGCACCAAGTATGGACCCGTAGAGGGATCCCAATCCACCCAGAACGCACATGAAGAGGATAACCTCGCTGGTTTCAATATCGATATTCGACAGCGGCGCGAAATTGAGCATCAAGGCATATAGTGCACCAGATAAAGACGTCACCGCTCCGGAAAACGCAAAGACTGCAATCTTGTAGAGACGTACTTGGTATCCGATGGCTTCAGCGCGCGCTTCGTTCTGCTTGATTGCACGAAGAACTGATCCAAGTGGTGAATCTACCAATCGTTGTAAGAGTGTGAAAGCCATAACAAAAGTCACCGCGGTGACATAATAGAATGAGGTGTTCGTTGCGAAATCGAATTTTGCAATGAATGGTATCGTGAGCGACGGCCGAACCACACTCAAAAGTCCATCCTCCCCACCGGTAAGTGGTTCAGCGAGAAAGGCAATGTAATAGCCAAGTTGTCCGAATGCCAAAGTGAGCATCACGAAATAAATGCCTGCTCGGCGGATTGAGAAAAACCCAACAATGACTGCAATGGCTGCACCCGCAATCGTGCTGATCAGTAGAACTGTAAACAGCCCAAAGGGTAGATGGATGGACATCAGCCCGGCGAAATAGGCGCCGGCGCCGAAGAAGAGTGCCTGGCCGAACGATAGCAAACCTGTATACCCAAGTAAAAGATTGCAACCGATCGCGGCCAGCGCAAAAATCAGGATTTCGGTTGCAAGAACTTCTGACGGAACAACAAATGGCAGAATAAAAGCGAAAACCGTTGCTGCACCAATATGAAACCCGAGTGGAAAGTTTCTTGTCATGATTAAGCCCTTCCAAACAGACCGTTAGGTCGCAAGAGAATGATCAACGCCATGACTGAATAGATCATGACATTAGTCCCTTGAGGCCAGAAACCCGATGTAAAACTCTGGACCAGACCAACGATCAAGCCGCCAATCAAAGCGCCTGTGAAACTTCCCATGCCGCCGATGACGACTACAACGAAAGCAATTCCCAACGCCTCAACCCCCATAAAAGCGTCTGCACCTCGGATAGGTGAAATGAGTGCACCTGCAACGCCTGCCAGAGCAACACCCAGAACGAATGTAAATGCGAAAAGGCGATCAATATCATGCCCAAGCAGGGACACCATTTTCGGATTTTCACTACCGGCGCGTACCATGATTCCAAAACGCGTTTTATCAAGCAGATACCAAAGCGCGAGAGCAATGAATGCAGCGACTGCAACAATAAAGAGCCGATATTTGGGGTATGCGAACTCGCCAAAAAAAACAACGCCAGACAAAAGGGGCGGTATCGACACTGGTTTGGGAACCGTCCCCCATACGATCAAAATCCCTTCGCGAATGATCAACATCACACCGATGGTGATGAGAATCTGAACGGCATGATCCATCTTGTACAGTCGGCGAACCAATACCCGCTCGATTACATAAGCTAGAAGACCGACTACAATTGGCGTAAGAAGCAGACCTATCCAAAAGGAACCTGTCCAGACTATAAATTGGTAACAGATATAGGCCCCAATGGCGTAGTAGATGCCGTGAGCAAAGTTCACGAAATGCATCATCCCGAAGATGATCGTCAGGCCTACTCCCATCAGGAAATAGATCATGCCCAATCCAATTCCATTGAACAATTGAAAAAGATATAAACTCACCGGTGGTCCCCAATCCGCACTCGACCCCTATTGGGCCGGATTTTCCTCCCCGGTTAAGATCAAATTTGAGATCGCCTCGGTGGAAATTTTTCAAACTGAAAGTGCTCACCGGTCATTTTGACCGGTGAGCACCTGATCATGTTTTGAGTTTACTTCAGTACACAGCCGGTTTCACTGGCGGGCAGGAAGAATTTATTCTTCGCAAGAACGTCAGCAAAGTCGTCCGCGTCAGTCATGTCCACTTTCGCTTTGCCCTTAAGCAGGTAGAAGTTTTTTTCCACCTGGTGATTGTCAGCACTGACAGTCTCGGTACCTGTGATACCTTCGTAAGTAAGACCTTCCAGGTGCGCGCGAATTTTCGCTGGATCGTTCCCACCGGTCTTATTAACGGCATCGATGAGCATATTGGTCATCTGATAGTAATGAGCCATTGGGTAGTTTGGAGCCTCGCCGAGAGATTTTTTAGAAACTTCCACAAGGGTTTTGTTGGCCGGCGCATCTTCTTCATGCCAGTATTGCGCGCCGAAATAGATGCCATTGGAAACCTCGCTTCCAAGTGACTGCATCGTGTCCAAACCGCTGCTCCAGACCAGAAGAATTTCCATCTTTTCCTTTAGGCCGAAATTGATCGCCTGTTGAATCGATGCCGCTGCTTGCGATCCAAAATTGAGAAGGAGAAGCAGATCCGGTTTGGCCGCTTGGGCCTGTGCAATAATCCCGGAAAACTCACGGTCCTTTAACGAGTGGTAGCTATTGCCAACCAGTTCGATGCCACGATCTGCCAGAACTTTCTTGGCATTCGTCAACATCGCTTCACCAAACACATATTGTGGTGTGAGGGTATAGACTTTCTTTATCTCCGGATGCTTGTCTAGAACGGGCTGAAGGCTTGCGTTAACCGCACCATAGGTTGGCGCGCTCCAGCGGAACATTGACGCGTTACATTTTTCACCTGTGATTGAATCTGCACCACTACCATTGATATAGATACCGCCTGCTGAGTGGATTTCAGCACCAATTGCCAGTGCAGTGGAAGACAGAGTTGAGCCGACAAATAGTCCAGGGCCGTGCTCCGCCAAGACTGCTTTTACTTTTCGAGCCGCTTTACCGGCATTGCTTTCCGTGTCGATCGTTACCAGTTTGAGTTTCATGCCAGCGGCTTCGCCGGCGGTTTCAACAGCGAGACGGGCTCCTTTTTCGGCCTGTTTGCCAAAATTGGCAAAAGAACCAGACATGCTTGCGATGTTGTAGATAGTGAGTTCTTTGTCCTGCGCGTAAGCGGCGCCAGTTAGCAGGCCGATAGATGCAGCTATGGCGATTGTTTTTGTAAATATTGGTACCATTTTACCCTCCCTGGAGATAGTTCAGTTCAGAAAGCGAACCGATTATCGAGGATAGACCACAGCGAGTTTTCTCAATATCCCAGTGTGATAATATTTACATTGAGAAATCTCTATGAAAAAAGACTGCACAATACCCCGCATCTGAAATGCTAATGATCATCAAGCTTGTCGAGGAGGCCCATTAGTCGACGCGTCCAACGCTGACCAAACCCTGACGACGGACAAGGTGCTACGCGTGCGAGTTTCAGGCGACGACCGCCTGCATCGATCAGATAACCGTTTCTGCCATATCCATATCCGGTGAAGTTTTGTTTGACGCCGTTCCCAATGATGGATGTTTTGAGTTTCGCATCCTCTGGAAGGCGTTTATCCATACCGTTAGCCTTTTCCAAGGCATCTTGCAAAATACAAATTGTGCAACCTAGGTCTTCGGTATATGTTGTGACCCTTCTCTCGGATAGGTTTGCAGTTTAGTCCCATGTAGTCACCTGCCCCAGCATCCTATGACTGAGCTATTCAGGAAATGATGCCATCAGCATCTGGAATGATTACCTCAGCAAATTGGCAGCTTGAAATCCAAATCAGAGGTTTCTGTTCAACCCATAGCAATTAACTTGGCAATACCAGCCCGCGAAAACAATGGCTGGTTCCTCTTTCCAGACTCCCTCAGAAAACAGCTGATACCCCCCGAGGGGTATACCAAGATTGGGACAACTTCAATTGTATCTGCACAAAGTGCGACGTCGCAGATCGCGCGACATTAATTGAGAAAGAAATGCAAATGTCATTGCTTAGAAATTACGACGCGGCTGGCCTCAAACAGGCAGATCTAGACCATTGTATTCATCCGTGGACAGAGTTTCCGCAGTGGACCAAAACCGGTTCTACAATTATGGTTCGTGGCGAAGGTGCGTATGTTTGGGATGCCGAGGGCAACAAATTCATCGATGGTATTGGCGGCCTGTGGTTTGCGAATGTTGGCTTTGGCAGGCAAGAACTGATAGATGCAGCCACCCAACAACTCGCTGCTCTTCCTCATTTTTCGTATTTCACAAATCTGGGTAATCCACCAGCGACTGAACTTGCACAAAAACTTGTTGAATTGGCCCCGGGCGACTTAAACCACGTATTTTTTAGCACAGGCGGTTCAATTGCAAATGATTCAGCAGTGCGCATGGCGCATTTCTACTTTGACAATATTGGCAAGCCCACAAAACGCCTGCTTATATCACGGGTGAACGCCTATCACGGGAGTTCTTACCTGACCTCGGCTCTTTCAGGCAAGGCTAGTGACAGCCCTGGATTCCAAGCCCCGGAAAATCTGGTTCACCACATTTCTGAAGCCAATTGCTACCGGATGCCGGAAGGTATTTCCAGTCATGAGGAATATTGTGATTATCTTGCTAATGAGTTTGACCAGAAGGTTAAGAGCCTTGGGCCGGACAATGTAGCCTGTTTCTTTGCGGAACCCATCATGGGTGCCGGTGGAGTATTGGTTGCACCCAAGGGTTACCATAAACGGATGAAAGAAGTCTGTGAGAAATATGATATTCTTTATGTCTCTGATGAAGTGGTAACTGCTTTTGGTCGATTAGGCCATATGTTTGCCAGCAAAGACAAGTACGATATCGAACCGGACATGATCGTAACTGCGAAGGGCATAACTTCCGGTTATTTACCACTGGCGGCTACAATAGTTTCGGATAGAGTTTTTGAAGGCCTTTCGCGCCCACGTGGTGATGGAGCACCCTTTGCCCATGGCTTCACCTATTCCGGCCATGCTGCTTCTTGTGCAGTTGCGCTGGCGAATATTGATATTATAGAACGCGAAGATATTTGTGGTCACGTGCGTAAAGTCGGCCCTTACTTTGAAGAGCAATTGCAAACATTGCGCGATAACCCGATTGTTGGTGATGTTCGTGGTAGCCATTTCATGCTTTGTTTTGAATCTGTCAAAGATCGCACAACCAAAGAACCTTTTTCTGCCGATGTAAATTTGGGGAAACGCATAGCCAGTCATGCACAAGAGCGTGGTTTGATTGTGAGGCCAATTGGCAATCTATGTGTGATGTCGCCGGCCCTTACGCTGTCAAAAGGCGAGATCGACCACATAGTTGAATTGTTGAGGGCTTCCATTGATGCGACGGTGGCTGATCTCAATCGGGAAGGGATTGATTTCCACGGGTGATTATTAGTCAAATTTTGATATAGATGCCTCGCAAGAATAAATGCTCTATCCAGAGGTCGTCAGGCCATTGCGGTAAACGATATTGCATCTCAATCATTAATTTTGATTAAACAACCATCTGCGACTATAGTGCTGTTTTCTGGTAAATGAGCGCGAGCGTATGCGCACGCATGAGTAGAATTGTCTAGACCATGAAGCCGCAAAACATCGCAAAAATTATCTCCACAATCGGGACTTCTGATTTTCCCGAAGTGTTGGCGGAATTCCTCAACAACGCGACCGACATTGATACTATTGTAATCATGGCATACGAAAATGCCCTGTCGCCTCTGCCTCTTTTTGACAACTGTCCAAAAGATAAACGCTACCGCACAATCGATTCCTATATTGCAGGGACCTATAAATTAGATCCGTTCTATTCAAGTTGTCTGGCTAAAATTCAACCGGGTATCTATCGTCTTCGCACCCTCGCGCCTGACCATTTTACACGCTCGCAATATTTTAGAACGTACTACAAACAAATTGGTATCCATGATGAACTTGGTTATTTTATTCGATTGGATAGCGGTGTTTATATTGTAATATCGCTGGGTAGATATTGGAATGAAAGGACATTTAGCAGTAAGGCAATTGGAGAGTTGAGCAAAATTGAACCGATTATACAAAGTTCAGTTATCCGCCATTGGAAATCGCTTCCTCTGCATGAAACTGGTTTGACCCAATTGCCTGCCAACCCGTTTAATGAACTTACGGTGAGAGAGCGAGAAATCGCGTTAATGGTTTTGCGTGGTTATTCAAGCGAGGCGGTTGCACTCAATTTGGATATAAGTCTTCAGACAATCAAAGTGCATCGGCGAAACATCTATGCGAAGTTGAGCATTTCCTCTGCTACCGAACTTTTCCTTCTCTACATAGGAAGCATTGGATTGAGAGTAGAGGAATTATGCTGACTTTTAGGGTGTTGATACAACTCTTGTTTAGCCAATCCCATCAAAGGTGTATGATGAGTTCTATTCCTTACTCCACCCACTGACGGATTTGACTTCAAGGAAGTCCTCAAGCCCCCACATGCCACCCTCGCGGCCGTTGCCGGATTGCTTGTAACCACCAAAGGGCGCACCAGCTCCCCTCGATGTACCATTGATTTCAACCATGCCAGAGCGCAAACGTCTGGCCATGCGGTTGGCTTTGGCGTCATCTTGGGTTTGAACATAGTTGGTCAGGCCGTACACGGTATCGTTGGCGATCCTGACTGCTTCTTCTTCGCCATCAAATGGGATCATTGATAACACCGGACCAAAGATTTCTTCCTGAGCAATGGCCATGTCATTTGTAACATCTGCAAACACTGTAGGACGTACGAAATACCCTCGATTGAGGTCCTGAGGGCGCCCGGTACCACCAGCAACCAGTCTGGCACCTTCATGAATGCCTTTTTCAATATAGGCCTGAATTTTATCATATTGCAGCTGGGAAACCACCGGTCCGATGTGGTTGCCCTCTTTTGAGGCAATATCAACAACCGTCGAATTGGCTGCTTCAACGGCAATTTCTACCGCATCGTTATAGTAAGATTGCTCTACCAACATACGGGTAGGGGAGTTGCAGGATTGGCCGGTATTACCAAAACAATGCTGCACCCCACGTTTGACGGCATTTTCATCTGCGTCAGCAAACACAATATTGGCACCCTTGCCTCCCAGTTCCAGACTGACACGTTTGATGGAGTCGGCTGCATTTTTTGAGATTGCAGAACCAGCGCGCGCGGACCCGGTAAAAGAGATCATTTCAACATCGGGATGGCCGGACAATTGAGTTCCAACTCCTGGCCCATTTCCATTGACCAGATTGAATACACCGGCAGGAAACCCGGCCTCGTCAACCATCTGCGCGAACAGGATTGAAGAAAGTGGCGCAATTTCGGATGGCTTCAGCACCATGGTGCACCCAACCAGCATTGCTGGAATGGTCTTAAGCGTCACCTGGTTCATTGGCCAGTTCCATGGGGTAATTAGTCCACAAACGCCAATTGGTTCGTAAAAGATTCGGTCATTGGGAGCATGATTTCCCAGTGGTCGATCGAATTCAAAATGTTTGAAGGCCCGAATAAAGTTTTGAATATGCCAGCTTCCCGCCCCAGCCTGAGAGGATTTCGCCATGGAAATAGGAGCGCCCATTTCAAGCGACATCGCTTCTCCCATTTCATCATTTCGTGCTTCGTAAATATTGGCTAGTTTTTCAACGAAAGCCAGTCGCTCGGGTAATCCCCCCATTTTTAACGGGGTCCGCTTGTAGAATTACGCGGCTAGTTTCAATTTCA
>NVWB01000311.1 GCA_002733575.1 Blastopirellula sp.
CGACCTACCCTATTGGCAACGTCATAAGGACCGCTATCAGTTGATCATCCCCTACACGCTCGATTGCAACGACATGCGATTTGCAACGCCTCAAGGTTTCAATTCTGGTGACCAGTTTGAAAGATATTTGCGCGATACCTTCGACACGCTTTATGCAGAAGGCGTTGCCGGCTCGCCAAAACTAATGAATATTGGTCTGCATTGCCGTTTGATCGGCCGTCCGGGGCGCCTCGCCGCTCTGAAACGCTTCATCAAATATGCCAAATCCCATGACAATGTCTGGTATGCTCGCCGCATTGACATTGCTAAGCACTGGATGAAACATCATCCTGCGGATACAACATCACCCCGCCCGTCAATTCTGGACCAACATAAACTCGTCGAGGATTATGGCGGCGCATTTGAACATTCTCCCTGGATCGCTGAACGGGCATTTGCAGCTGGACTTGGCGCTGCCAACGATACAGCTAACGGTCTGCACCATGCAATGAAAATTCAATTCAGGCTTGCAGAAAGTGATGAACGGCTTGGCGTATTAAACGCTCACCCTGACCTTGCTGGAAAGTTGGCCGTAGCGAGACAACTGACGGCTGAATCAACCAGTGAACAGGCAGGCGCAGGATTAAGTTTCCTGACAGATAAAGAGCGAAACAGCTTTTTAGAACTTAATGCTCAATATACAAAAAAGTTTGGTTTTCCTTTCATCATCGCGGTGAAAGGATTAAACAAAATGCAAATACTAAACGCCTTTGAATCCCGCCTGAAAAATAGCCGTGAAGACGAATTTCTTACCGCCTGCACTCAGGTTGAAAAAATTGCCCTACTGCGTTTGAAGGAGTTGTTGCCATGAATGTTCATACTACGGAAGGGAAAGTTTTGAAAAATCGATATTACGCACCAAAAGGGGGTTTACCACCCCAGACAGCACGGATGGATGAACGGGCGGTGTTCACCAACGCCTATGCTTTATTACCCGCGAGCACAATGACTGATATTGTTACCAGCAACCTCCCATTTTGGGTTAATACTCGGCTATGGGTATTATCACGCCCAATGTCAGGATTTTCCGAAACATTTTCACAATACCTCATGGAAGTCGCGCCCGGCGGAGGTAGTGACAAACCGGAACTGGACGAAAATGCTGAAGCGGTGTTGTTCGTGCTGGCAGGTGATTTGACACTGACAATAGAGGGAAATACGCACGATATGACTGCAGGTGGCTACGCATTTGTCCCGCCTGCAACCAATTGGTCGGTGAAAAACATATCAAGCGAGCGGGTTAATTTTATTTGGGTGCGCAAGCACTACGACGTGGTAAAAGGCATTGAATTGCCAACCGCATTCGTGGTCAATGAACGGGATATTGCGCCGATTGCCATGCCCAACACTGACGGTAAATGGGCCACGACGCGCTTTGTCGAACCAGATGATATCGGGCACGACATGCACGTAAATATCGTGACGTTCGAGCCGGGTGGAGTTATTCCGTTTCCTGAAACTCATGTGATGGAACACGGGATATACGTACTTGAAGGAAAGGCTGCCTATAAACTTAATCAGGACTGGGTCGAAGTGGAGGCCGGCGACTATATGTGGCTTCGTGCGTTCTGTCCTCAAGCTTGTTACGCGAGTGGCCCGGGAAAATTCCGATATATCATCTATAAGGACGTGAACCGCCATGCGAGGTTGGTGTCCCCGTACGGCGGCCCTTAATCAATATTCAGCGCTACGCAGGACCGGCATCACAAATCAATTTCAGTGGCTTTACCATGTTTTATTGCCAATTCAACCGCAACGGATGCCACTGCCAAATCTTGAAGACCAACGCCCGTCCCATCAAACAATGTGATTTCATCATCTGAAGTTCGGCCCTTATGGTCGCCATTGATCACCGCTCCAATGGGCGTGATGTCGGTGTCCTTGATCAGTCCTATGGCAATGGCGTGCTGGGCCTCGCCAATGGATATGGACTGGGCAATTTCATCGGTAAATACCGTGGCAATGGCGAAAAGTTCTGCATCCACTTCTTGCTTGCCTTTAGTATCGGTGCCCATACAGGCAAGATGTGTGCCCGGGCTGATTTGGGCTTTCATGATGATCGGATCAAAGCTCGACGTGATGGAAATGATAACGTCGGCTTCGCGACCCAAACGATCCAGATCAACTGCTTCGAAGGGGATGCCGGCATCACTTGCAGTTTCTTCTAAGCGAGAAAGCATTTCAGAATGGAGATTCCAACCAATGACTTTCTCAAAATTTCGTTGCTCCAGCGCTGCCTGCATTTGAAATGCAGACTGAAAGCCTGCCCCGATCATGCCCAACACTTTTGAATTTGAGCGGGCCAGATGCTTGATTGAGACAGAAGATGCCGCGGCAGTGCGAACCGCCGTCAAGTAATTTGCACCAACCATCGCTTTTGGCTGTCCGGTATCGGGATCAAACAAGAATATTGTCGATTGGTGATTGGTAAGCCCCCTGGCCTCATTGCCGGGCCAATAGCCGCCGGCCTTCAGACCAAGCACCAAGCCAGCTTTGTCAAATCCTGATTTAAAACCGTAAAGCGCATCCGCATAACCAATGGCTTCACGGATGACCGGGAAGTTATAGGCTTTGCCCGACGCCATTGCGGCAAATACATCTTCAACTGCTCTGAAAGCTTCTGTACGGCCGATGACTTCCCGGCAAATTTCTTCTTTAACAATCAGCATGGAAAATTCCTTTAGTATGCAAGCCCGCGGGCTGTTGTGGGCCAGATGGTTTCGACACGACCATTGCGAACGCCAACATACCAGTCATGGACATTACAAGTTGGGTCACAGTGGCCGGGGACAAGCTTGAGTTTGTCATTCACTTTTAACACACCGTTGGGATCAGAAATGACCCCGTGCTCATCGGAGCACTTCACGTATTCAACATCGTCACGCCCGAAAATAACCGGCAGTCCGCTATCAACCGACTGCGCTTTTAGACCTGCGTCGCAGATCGCTTTATCAGCCTTCACATGGCTCATAACAGAGGTGAGAATGAACAAGGCATTTTCAAATTCACTTTTGTCAATCCGGTTGCCGTCCTTATCAAGAATACGACCGTAATCTGCGTCCATGAAAGCATAGGATCCACATTGCAGTTCGTTGAACACCCCGGAAGCACCTTCGAAATAGTAGGAGCCAGTACCGCCGCCGCCAACAATGTCACATTCCAGACCTTCCGCTTTCAATCCATCGACTGCGTCGCGAACCATGTCGATTGCAATATCAAGCTTCGTCTTGCGATCCGCATATTGCTCAATATGTTGCATCGCGCCCTGATAGGCCTGAATACCAGTGAATTTCAGATTGTCGGCTTCAGCAATTGCCTTGGCGATTTTCACGACCGCATCGCTTGTCGTCACTCCGCAACGACCGGCGCCACAATCGATTTCAACAAGACATTCAATTATAGCGCTATATTCAATGGCAGCCGCTGAAAGCTCAGCCACATTGTCTATGTCATCGACACAGACAATGATCCGTGCGCCCAGCGTTGGTATCCTTGCAAGTCGCTTTATCTTGAGTGGGTCGCGAACTTGGTTTGAAACGAGAATGTCCTTGATACCGGCCCGGGCAAACGATTCTGCCTCCGAGACTTTCTGACAACAAATTCCAATGGCATCGCCCTTATCAATTTGATAGTGCGCAATATCGGCCGATTTATGCATTTTGCCGTGGACACGATGGCGCATACCGGAATTTTTGCAATAGGCCCGCATTGTCTCAACATTTTTTTCGAAAGCATCCAGATCAACAATCAGGCATGGCGTTTGGATGTCTTTTTCACTCATCCCGAATTTTGCAGGGATGTTGTAGCCGATTTCAAATTCGTTGTTTCCAGTCATTGGTTGCACTGCTCTTTCCATTTAAATGCTCCTAATTTGTCATCAAGCTACATCCAGGGTAGCTTCTTGAGGTCTAGATTGCCGCCGGTAATGATGATGCCAACACGCATTCCGGCAAACAGTTCTTTGTTTTTGATAATGGTCGCAAGCGGCACCGCTGAGGAAGGTTCAACGACGATCTTCATGCGTTGCCACAGGATGAACATGGCGTCGATGATCTCTTGCTCGGAAGCCAGGAGAATATCGCTGACATGTTTACTGACGAAGTGCCAGGTCAGGTCTTTGAGTGGCACTTTCAAGCCGTCTGCAATTGTCTGCGGCGCATCGTCGGCGATGATATGTCCTATCTTGAAGGAGCGGTATGCATCATCGGCCTGTTCGGGTTCGGCGGCATAGATTTTCGTATCCGGCGAAATATGTGCCAGTGACAGACAAGTCCCGGAAATCATGCCGCCACCCCCAATCGGAGCCACCACAGCGTCCAAAATTCCAATATCTTCATGGAGTTCAAGGGAACAAGTTGCCTGCCCCGCAATAACCCTAGGGTCGTTATAGGGGTGAACAAAGTCAGCTCCAGATTGTGCAACGACTTCAGCAAAAACCTGCTCGCGAGACGTGGTGCTTGGCTCGCACTCCACCACCTTTGCGCCATAGCCGCGCATTGCTTCTTTCTTGGCTTGTGGCGCTGTGCGAGGAACAACCACCGATACGGGTATGCCGCGCCTTCCCGCCGCATAAGATAAGCAAAGCCCGTGATTACCGGATGAGTGTGTCGCCACCCCTTTGATTGCTTGTTCATCGGATAAACCAAATACCGCATTGGAGGCGCCTCGTGCTTTAAACGCCCCAGCTTTTTGTAAGTTTTCACATTTAAAGAAAAGTCTGGCACCGGTCAGATCGTCCATATATTGACTGGTTAGAACAGGCGTTCGGTGGATATATGGTTTGATGCGCGCATGCGCTGCAATCACGTCATCGAATGTCGGAATTATCATCGAGTGCCTTCCTTGTTGTTGAACATCTGAGTTCAAGCTGCCCTCTGCTCATTCGAGCTGGTAGAAATAATATTCTTGCGGAAATATTCTTGAGCGGCAGCCACACCGGCCCCGGATTGGATTGGGTAATTCAGATCAAGCATGGCCATTTCGACTGCTGAAAGACCAGCGCAAATCATAACATCGCTAAGCATTCCCAAATGGCCGATGCGGAACACTTTTCCCGCTACCTCACCAAGGCCGACACCAAATGCCACTGCATATTTATCAGCTGCATGGGTGACCAATTCGTTACTATCAAATCCTTCAGGAACCAAAATTGCGCTCACCGTGTCAGAATTTAGTTCGGGCGATTGTGCACATAGTTTCATACCCCAGGCAGTAACTGCCTCACGCACCCCTTGAGCAAGCCTGTGGTGGCGGGCAAAAACATTGTCCAGCCCCTCCTCTTCTAGCATACCGATTGCGTGGTTGAGGCCACGGATCAATTGCAATGGCGGTGTATAGGGAAAGCCACCGCTCGCATTTGCGTTCAACATATCGCGGAAATCAAAAAAAACACGCGGTAGTTTTGCAGCTTCCATGGCGGCGATTGCTTTTTGGCTCACGCCGAGAATTGCCAAACCTGCAGGCAACATAAATCCTTTTTGTGACCCGGCGATAGCGATATCGACTTTCCAGTCATCCATGCGAAAATCCATGGAGGCAATCGAACTGACCCCATCTACGAGCAGCAATGCAGGGTGTTTGGCCCCGTCAATAATCTCGCGCACTGCACCAATGTTCGACACGACGCCTGTTGCTGTTTCATTATGAGTGACCATGACCGCTTTGATTTCGCCATCAGTATCACCGGATAGAATTGCTGCATATTCATCAAGAGGAACACCTTTGCCCCATTCAGCCTTAACTACAATGACTTCCAATCCGTGGCGCTGGCACATGTCTATCCACCTATGGGAAAACATTCCCCAGCACCCAATAAGCACTTTATCACCCGGCGACAGCGTATTGGTAATGGCCGCTTCCCACGCCCCTGTGCCGGTAGACGGGAAGATGAGACTTTCCGCCGTTTCTGTTTTCAAAATACGCTTGATACCATCCAGTGCCGGCTTGAACATTTCTACAAATGAGCTGGAGCGATGATCAATCGTTGCGAAATCCATAACACGCCGTAATTCGTCGGGAATGTTGGTTGGACCTGGAATGAAGACTGGGTTTTGCGTTGTCACCTTGCTTACCTCATAATAAAACTTTCAACGATAGAGTGATACAAACGAATATATTTTTCAATTTTTTCGAAAAAGTTTTTTATTTTACAATTTTAATGTTAAGGTGTTGTAATTGCTCCAGTAAATATTTTTCGTCAATTGATTCAATTTTCAAATAAATTGGTAAGCAGTTTCAAATTTCTCATAAAAGTGTGACGATGAGGTGTGCAGATGGAGGAAATCAATTACCGGAAACGCGGTCGCCCCCGGGCATTCAGCATAGGCATGGACAGCAGAATTGTCCAATCTCTGGATAAGGCCTTGTTCGTATTAAAGGTTGTTTCCGAAGGTGCAGGGCTTTCTCTTTCAGAGATATCCAACATCTCCGAGACACCCGTGGCGACGACCTATCGTGCGCTGATCACCTTGCAAAAACATGGCATGGTTGCGTTTGACGAGATCTCTCAATTATGGAGCATTGACGTTGAAGCTTTTCGCATCGGAAGCACATTTTTGGCCGGCACAAACATAGTCGAGCAGGCACGTCCAGTTATGCAGGCTTTGATGTTGGAAACAAACGAGACGGTAAATCTCGGCATCCTTTCCGAAGGTGAAGTGGTGTTTCTCAGCCAGGTCGAATCCCACCAAACCATCCGTGCTTTTTTTCGACCCGGTACACGCGGTTCTATCCATGCATCGGGAATAGGCAAGACCTTGTTCTCGTTTAGAACCGAAAAACAAGCGACAACACTTGCGCTATCTCTGGATTTGGTTCGATTCACTGAAAAGACCGCCATCTCAACCGACCAGTTGTTAAAAATGCGGGAAGAAGCCATCCATCGGGGATACGCCATCGACGATGAAGAACGCACCATCGGAATGCGTTGCATTGCCGCCCCGATCTTTAACAATTTTGGAGAACCCACGGCAGCCATATCAATATCCGGACCGACGGTTCGCATTGAGGTGGATGCCATACGCACCATTGGAAAAAAAGTTCGCAATTCTGCCGACCAGATCACTCGCAATGTTGGCGGCAAACCTCGGTCGTTTTTGACGGAATGATTTCCTAAGTCGAACGTATACTATTCAACTACGCTGGCCGAGCCTGATGTTTGTAATCTCAACCCCTTCAACAATACTACAGACTGGCCAGCAATCCCAAAACTGTTAAAATCAATACGATTAACAATATGATTTTGAAGACTCTTTCCGACACGAATTTTGAAATTATGTTGCCAAATAGAATTCCCAGAACCACTACAGGTGCCAGGGTCAAGGTTAGCCTCATTGTGGCTTGTGAGATATCCGAATACATCACATGAAGTACTGCGTTTGCTCCATAAGCAAATACGAAAAACGAAAGAACCGTCGAGCGGACTGCTTCTTTATTCCATCCACGTACGGACATCCAGGTGGATGTTGCCGGTCCGGGCATGGCCAATGTGCCGCCCATAAATCCGGCGATCATGCCAATTAGTCTTGATTCCCAAGAGCTGACTTTTATTCTGGACTTTTGGATGTTTGGGGTCGCCATACTGACGCCAAGACTTATTGTGATCAGCCCGACAATGACTGCCGAAAACAATTTTAGAAATGTGATACTCACCGTTAATTGTAGTAGAAACCCCGCAGGAATGCCGATACAGCTTCCAACGATAAGGTGTTTCAGGATTGTACGGTCAATTTTCGCTAATACAAACGGCAGTAAAATAAGTGCGATCAGCAAATTATGTGCGGTACTAATCTGGAATGCTTCAGTACCGTTCAGCAGCACCAGAAAAATTGGTCCCACGATAACGCCATATCCAATTCCCGTCGCCGCTTGCAATACTGATGCACCAAAAACTGCCAATCCAAGAATGAGAAAATTGCTATCAACCAACATATCCTGAACCTACAAATTTTATGCAAAGTCTAAATGCCGGGCAATTTGTTCACCTGCCCGGCCTGTTGTCTAAATTTGTTTAGTCAAGATTTACACGGGACGCATCGATGCCTGAAAGAAACTGTCCAGCAACAAATCCACGCATAAGCACGACAGTTGGCTTGTCTCCCTTGATTGAGCCACGAGCATGGATCCACTCGCCCTCTTGTACCATCAATTTTACAAGATCATTATCCAGGCCCATCCGGAATGAATAATTTTTTGATGCTGCAGCAACTTCATCAGGTTTCAGCGTGCCGGAAATTACCCGGGATACGGCCGCATGTGATTCCGTTGGATCTGAAGTCACGACCTTTTCACCATTATAAAGCGCGCGGAGAACGCCGCTTACGACATCCGGATTGTCATTAATCATATTGGCGGTTGCCACAAGAATGAAATGGGTTCCATAGCTGGAAACCGAGATTTCCTTATAGCGATCACCCAATGTCTTTTTGGCACCGGCATAAAAGGATGGAAACATCGCCGCGCCAAATATATCACCGCGAGAGAGAGCCGCTACAATATCCGGTGGTCCAACAGAAACAATCTCAGCCTTCACGCCAGCTAGAGCAAGTTCATTTTCCAACATGAAGTGAACATTTGTTCCGGTAGTAGTTCCAATTGGTTTACCGGCAAGATCGGCAACTGTCTTCACAGAATCATCGCCTGTATGGATGATACGGGTTGCTGTATATTGAGACATTTCAGCAATGATTGAAAATTTTTGATCGCGCATTGCGCCAATCACCGCTGGAAATTCTGCCATTAATGCAAAATCAAGCTGCCCACCGAGCAGAGCTTCAAACGCATCACGACCGGAGCGGAATGCGACGATATTTGCCTCAAGTCCCTCCCCCGCCCATAAGTTTTTGTCCATCGCCACAGAAATCTGAGGCACATCAAGATAAGGCCCGCCTCCGATAGTAATTTTTGTTTGCGCGTGCGTCGGTATTGCCATCATTAAGAAACATGCGGCTGTATATATGGTTCTAAGTGCTTTATTCATTTCATTGCTCCTTCTAAAGTTATTGGGTTTCAATCGCTATTCACTCGGCTTGCGCAGCAAGCCGATAATGCGATTGCGGTTGGTAATAAAATCTTGGTCAATTGCGTCTACCCGGCGGGGGCGTTCGGTATCGATTTCGATTGTTTCGATGATCCGCCCGGGGCCGGAGGACATAATGTGTGCCTTGTCTGACAGGATTAACGCCTCATCAACATCATGGGTAACGAACAGCACAGTCGCTTTGTGTGCCTCCCAGACCCGCAATAAGATGTCGTGCATTACGATCCGGGTCTGAGCATCAAGTGCGCCAAACGGCTCATCCATCAGATAGACTTTAGGTTCAGAAACAAAGGTTCGTGCCAAAGCAACGCGCTGGCGCATACCGCCGGACAACTGGCCTGGAAACATATTTTCGCGCCCTTCGAGTTCAACTTCTTTTAGGGCCGCCATGGCGCGATCTCGTCGTTCTGCCTTGCTCAATGAAAACCGCTTTAGTGCAAATTCTACATTGCCAAGAGCGGAGAACCACGGAAATAACGCATATTGCTGAAACACCACGCCGACATCCGGGTTAATCCCGTTGACTTCAATTCCATCCAGTTTTATAGAGCCGGTGGCCGCTTGAACAAATCCTGCGACCGCATTTAAGAGTGTGGACTTGCCACAGCCTGAAGGCCCAATTAATGAGACGAAGGATCCTGCTTCAATTACCAGATCGGTTTTGGCCAGAGCATGTACAATGCCGCCGTCAGGCGATTTAAATTCAATTGACAATCCCTCAATGTCGATCCGCCCAATATCGGAAAGATGACTATCATTATGTACTTTAGCGTTCATCACGCATTCTCCCAATGTACGAGACGATTGCTGATGGAGACAAAAACCATATCAAGGGCTGCACCCAGTAGTCCCAGCTCAATCAGGCCAACAAACATTCTGTCGGTACGGATATACTGGCGCGCGTCTTGTAGCCGAAACCCAATACCCGCTGATGCACCGCTCAATTCTGCTGCGACCAAACTCAAAAATGCAAGTGCTGCTCCCAGCCTTAATCCGACAACGATATGAGGTGCAGAAGCTGGAATAATTACTTCAAAGAACTCCCGAAAACGGCTTGCACCGAGAGAACGCGATGCTTTGATATAGGTCCCAGCAACCTGCTTCGCACCGCTATGGGTATTCAGCCAAACGGCCAGAAAAACGGTGTAGGAAATTACAAAGTATTTTGAACCCTCGCCAATGCCAAACCAAACAATGGCAATCGGCACGAGAGCAATTGCAGGTATCGGACGCAGGAGCGTAAGCAACGGCTCCAGTGCAATCGATATGATCGACACGCGTGCCGTCAGTAGCCCAATTAATATGCCAAGCGTTGCGCCAATTGAAAAGCCGATACCAGCGCGCGTCATAGAAACTTTGAGGTCGCTGATCAAAACGCCATCCTGATAAAGTTCAACAGCGGCCCAAAATACCAAGGCTGGTGTTGGGAACAAATCCTGACTGATTGCACCTGATCCAGCGACAATCCACCAGACTGCAATTATTCCGCAGATAGATAATGTCAGCTGACCAAATTCAATTAATCGTTTGTGGTAAAACATTGTTTTCCTCTTTCAATTTTTTCAATTTTCCGTTCCAGCCCATTTCAGTCCCCATCAAATGCTTATTTTCATTCGTCACCCGGGGCGTTGATTGGAAGATACACCGTGCCTTCGATTGATTGGTGCTGCATTTACATTGGCAATTGCAAGCGGCAGGCCTTGTTCCAGAAATTCCTGCATCGACCAGTTTACCGGCTGACCATCGGCAATGACGGGCTGACCATCAACAATCACGGCTTCAATTTGATCACGGTTGTATAGCCTGACCAGTTCCCATTCAAAATCCCACGAGGGCAAAACTTCCGGACGCTGTTTATCAAGAATAAGAAAATCAGCGCGCATTCCCTTGCGAAGTTCTCCGGTCACTTCACCCAGTCCACAAACATCGGCACTGCCGCGTGTTGCTGCATCAATCCATGTCCACGCAGCGCCACAGGAAAAATCCGCTTGTGACATTCCAGATGCATGACGCTGGCATGCTTCGGCGGACTCCAGCAATCTGAACGCATCAAGTCGTGTACTATCGCTACCAATCCCGAAGCGCACGCCCCTGCTGGCAAACGCCAGGGCCGGAGCGACCCGGTCTCCCTTCCAGACTGAGGCAAGGGGGTTATAACTAACCCCTGATTTGGTGCTGCGAAGCAATTCGATTTCTGAATCTGTGATCAGTGTCGCATGATGATGCAAAGTGTGCGGGCCAACGGCACCATTTTCGGCGAAAAATTCCAGCGGGCGCATACCATAATTTACGACGCTCCAATGGACTTCCACATGATGTTCATTGGTGTGAATTTGAAATAACGCATCTTGGGTCGCACAAAATTCTGACAGCGCACGCATCAATTCACCGGAACCGCCCTGCACACCGGATATACTTAAGGATGGAGTTATACCAATCCCACAAATTACTGACCGACATGTGCCCAGTCTCTCAACCCGATTGATTTGATGGTTTCTGGTTGTGCGATGAGTTTGTTCCATGCA
>NVWB01000312.1 GCA_002733575.1 Blastopirellula sp.
AAACTTGTCTTTCAACGTGCGAAAAAACGAGCCGCAACGCCAAGCACTAGCAAGCCAGTATTTCCTGCTGATCCAAAAACTGCTGCGGCAAAACAGCAGATCTTGAAATCGATTGAAAACGTAACCCAACAAAAAAAACGCCCGCCGAATGTGGTGCTGATTTTTTCCGATGATCTAGGGTATGCCGATATCAGTTCGTATGGATCGAAGGTGATTCCCACTCCGCATATCGATGCCCTGGCAAAAACCGGGGTCAAGTTTACCAATGCGTATGTCACCGCCGCATCGTGCAGTCCGTCTCGTGCTGGTTTAATGTCAGGGCGGTATCAACAACGGTTCGGGTTCGAGTTCAACACTGCTGGCGGTGGAATCACACATAGACTGCATCGTGGACTCGATCCAGCTGCGATTACCATGGCAGATGTCTTGCAAAAGGCCGGCTATGCAACAGGCATGTTTGGAAAATGGCATCTAGGCACTCAGCCCCAGTTTCATCCTCAAGTGCGTGGATTCGATCAATTCTATGGTTTTCTGGCAGGTGCCCACACGTTCTTTCCGGCAACTACAAAAGAACCATTTCACAGCACGATCATGCGAGACAACACTCCATTGACCGAGCCAGAATACCTGACTGATGCGATTGCACGTGAAGCGGCACAGTTTATTGATGCCCACGCAGATTCGCCATTCTTTGTTTATGTGCCTTTCAACGCGGTGCATACGCCAATTGAAGCGACCAAGAAGTATCAAGATCGTTTCCCGAATATCAAAGATCCAACGCGTCGAGACTATTACGCCATGACCAGTGCCATGGACGATGCCGTGGGCACGATCGTGGAAGCGATTGAACGAAACCAGCTGACCGATAATACACTTCTCATTTTTATGAACGACAACGGCGGCCCAACGTACACCGGCGTTCAAAGCAATGGACCTTTGCGAATGGGCAAGCTGTTTTTGTTTGAAGGAGGAATCCGCGTACCGATGATGATTCGGTGGCCGGGTGTGATCTCCGGAAATCAGGTCATTTCAGGAACAACCAGTTCGCTCGATCTGTTCCCTACTATTTGTGCTGCGGCTGGAATCACATTACCGAAAGAAATTCCACTCGATGGCGTTGACCTAATTTCATTTGTCACTGGCAAGAACAGTGCATCGCCCCATGAGAGTTTGTTTTGGAGCAACGGACCGAACAAAGCGGTCCGACATCAACATTGGAAGCTGATTATTTCAGGTAAGTCTAAGTGGCTGTACAATCTGGAAGACGACATGGGCGAGCAGAAAAATCTTGTCGAATCCCACCCTGAGAAACTCCAAGAACTGGAGACTTTGCTCAAAAACTGGCAAAAACAAATGTCGCCGCCAGCTTGGCCAAGTAAACCTCAACGCAAAAAAGTCATCATCGATGGCGGGGTATACGAGCTCAATATCTAGAGCATTTGTTAATTCCGTGTTCTGACTATTTACGAAAATCATCCTTATGTTTCTAGTTGTTCTCAGCCCCGTTAGGGACGATATCATGTAGCCAGGGAATTAATTCCCTCTAGTAGGGCTTCATCAAGACTGCCCTGGGCGTTTCATGATTTCATTGAGGATGATCACTTTGCGGATATCTGCGGGGTTGCGGAACATGGAGATGATGGAATCGTGAGAGACGAGCGATTCTTTATCTGAGTCCGACTTTTCATAAGAAAGATGATCCGTTCGCTCTAGGGCATTTTGGTCATCTCTGGCGTAGGCATCTTTGGCTTCTGGCTCAACTTGACCGCCTAAAAAGTTTTCGACCTTATCGGAATGCGATTGATCGTGCGAAGGTAATTCATGCACGTAATCAAGGTCTTGTTGATCGTCATGGTGGTCAACCAGATGGGCCGAGACGATTTCCTCCTCCTCCTCATGGGAGGCTTGAACATATCGATCCTGTTGCTGTTGTGCTTGCTTCTGTTGCATCTCGGCTTGTCTGAGGAATGCAGATATTTCGTCTTCCATGTCATCTTGTGGGGCAGGAGGAGGTTGACCACCTATTTGCTGTTGAGCATTTTGATTAGTGCTGGCGCCAAGCAACTTGAGTAGGATTGGACCGATGAAGAAAAGTAGAATAAACCCCCACTTGATCACCTTGACGATCACATCTTCATCAGCACCAATCAGCATTACAGGTTCGAGGTCCACAGGATTAATTACTCCACTTCATTCGTTGATCAATTATTTGGAACTGTTAGTGGTCGTTACAGCAATTGATTTACGCATGTCGGTATCAGCCTGTACGTTTCTAAGGGAATAATACTGCATAATATCTAATTTGCCACTACTAAATGCTTCGGCGATTGCCATCGGGACTTGGGCTTCGGCTGCAACCAGCAAGGCTTTGGAGTTTTCGATCTCTGCCAAATTTTCTCGTTCGGCAGCTACTGCCATGGCCCTTTTTCCTTCAGACCGGGCTCTTGCAACACGGGTGTCAGCTTCGGCTTGATCGGCTTGCAGGCGGGCACCAATGTTTTCGCCGACATCAATATCGGCAATGTCGATAGAAACAATTTCAAACGCCGTGTTCGCATCTAAACGCCGCGAGAGTACCGCTTTGGAGATCATGTCTGGGTTTTCTAACACTTCGGCATGAGTTTTTGCCGAACCAATCGCACTGACGATTCCTTCACCAACACGTGCAATGATGGTCTCTTCGGTAGCACCGCCGATTAATTTTTGCAAGTTGGCTCGCACAGTCACACGTACTTTGACTTTCAGTTGAATTCCATTGTTGGCCACCGCATCAAGGGATGTTCGTTTGGAACCCCGTGGTGGGCAGTCAATCACTTTCGGATAAACACTGGTTTGCACCGCTTCCAATACATCACGGCCAGCTAAGTCAATGGCCGTGGCTTCACGGTAAGTAAGTTCAATAATCTTCGCTTTGTTGGCAGCGATTAAAGCACGAACCACTTGTGGCACATTTCCCCCTGCCAGGAAGTGTGCCTCTAGGGCCTTACTGGTCAAGCCGGTATCTTCACCGATGCCTGCTTGAACGGCCATAATTTTACTACGCACGATCAGTCGTGGGTTCACTTTACGGAAGGACATTCCCAACAGATCAAAAATACCGATGCCTGCCCCGGTAGTCACCGATTGGATGTAAAGGCGGAAGTAGAAGGAGACAACACCCAAGATAATTAGTAACAGGATGACTCCGACTACAGAGCCAAAGATCATCACGTTGCGAAACCAGTCGGCAAAAAGCATGAATATTATCCTTCATCAATGCGTAAAACGATCAGCAGAAGCCTTCTTTATGCCAGGAATAAATCAAATGTCAAGCCAAAGGATCATCTAAAGGGTCAATTCCGATCGACTCAATCGATTGTGCCAGAGGGTCTTGCGATAATCTGGTCGACTGCAAATCGGTCTCGGATGCTGTTTTTGAAGCCAAGGTGACAACAATTCGCGTCCCATCGACTTCGATCACTTCGATGACATCTCCCTTATCAATGGCACTGCCATCGGTCACCACATCGTACTTTTGATCTTCAATAATTGCCACGCCACCCGGCAATAACGTACATTTTGCGATTCCTTGCATACCCACTAGATGCGTGTAGTTTGCCAGTGTTTCGCTGCTGCATTCTTCTTCACTCGGTGGAGTGAGCAGTACCCAACGCCCAATTGGCGTATGGGGCCACCATTTTAAAGCGACTGTGATAAAAGTAGGAACAATGATCACAACCGCCGCAAAAAAAATAGTTCCAACTTCAAGCCCACATTTCATATAGGCCCAAACAACCGAACCGATTAACGAGGTGACTGCCAACACGGTCAGTAACCCGGCCGAAGGAATAAAGAGCTCTAAAAAAATTAACGCTAATCCTAATAACAATAGAATTAGTGCAATAATAATCGGAGACATGACGTCAACTCCTTGCTTAGTTTAATCACGATGTCACGCTACGAACAGTAATGTAGTTGCCATGAACGGCCACCGCAACAACGGAAGCCCCTTGTTCAATCAGATCGCCATCGCTGCTGACGTTGACAAGTTCGTTGCCAAAGCGGGCTTTGCCTGAAGGACGCAGCGGCGTGGTGGTTTCACCTGTCTTCCCCATGAGATGTGTCAGATCAACAATCATTTCTCGACGATTAATCTCTTCTTGCTTCTCTTGACTGGGGGCTCCTAAGTAAGCATGACCCACGATTGGGAGATAGGGTAAAATATGCTTAGCACTAAAAATGGCCACCGTCACCCCTAGCAGAATCACGAGTACGTTAAACATCGAATAAGGAACTTGATCGAGTTCATAATCGGTCGTAGGCAAGATGAATGTCTGCATGGCGAACACCACAGAGGCAACAATCATCAAGGCCCCACCGAGGCCAAAAATCCCAAAGCCCGGCAGCACAAAGATCTCGACCATCACAAACGTAACGCCACCCAAAAACAACATAATTTCTAACCAACCAGCGGTTCCATTGAGGAATTGGCTCCAGAAAAATAGTCCGAAACAGAGCACTGCGACAAAGCCGGGAATCCCAACACCAGGCGCTTGCAGTTCTCCAATCAACGCAACGACTCCCCAGAATAGCAGGAAGTAAGCAATCGAAGGCCGTGCCAGAACGGCAATCAACTCATTGGCCCACGTGATCTTCGGCGTTTCAATTTTCGTTGTGATACTGTACCGCAGGGTGATGTCTTCGATATCGGATGCGACAACTTCTGCTAGGCCGAAGTCTAACATCTGCTGACCGGTTAATTGCAATGCAACGCCGGGCTTGGTAATCTCTTCCCCCTTAGTCCACTCTTGAGGCCGCACCAGGTCTTGATGCTCCTCTTCGCTAAAGTAGCCAATAATGCCGGTGTTAGGTTGTTGATATTTAAAGACGGAAATTCGTGGATTACAAAAAGCGGACCAAGCGGACCAGCTACGATTTACCTTGGCTGATTGCAGCTTGAGTAATCGCTGCATATCTTTGCTGCCTTGTTCGCTGTAGACATAACTTCCATCGCCCCCGATTTTCGCATTGGTGGCAACCGCTATTTCATCGCAGGCATACGCGATCAACGCCGCATTGGCGGAGGCCTCTTTTTTGATCAAGGCAACCGTGCGAATATCTTCAGGTAACTCGGCCAAATAATTCAGCAGGTTCTGGCAAGCAATAGGGTCTCCTCCCGGAGAATCGATATCAATCAACACAAAGTTTTTTCCTTGCGAGATTGCGTTGCCAATCATTTGCACCGCCTGAGTTGCCACGCGGTTGGTCAGCTCGCCTTCGATAGGCACCCGAACCGCTTTCCAATCGTTGTCCATTGCGTAGTCGAGTAATAGATCACTTGCCGGAATCTCCATCGTTTGCGCCAGTTGGTCTAAATTCTCTGCCACACTACTGATCAATTGGTATTTTCGCCTTAAATCACTTCCGGTGAAAAATGCCATTTCGCCGGTGGGCACTATTTTTTCACTCTTGGCAACTTTTCCCTGCTGCTTCAATTCTTGGTATTCATCACTGGTTGCGTAGAGCCGTTCATTTACCCGGTAGACTTGCACATCGGGGTCAAGCATGCCTAATGCAATCGCTTGTGGCAACACATTACGGCGGCCAGCCGTTTCACGATAGGCTTGTCGCATGATTTCTGTGATGTTGGTTTCATCTGCGCCTGCCTTACCCAACTCAGCATCAGGGTGCATCACAATTTGTTCACAAGCCAAGGCCACTAACACCGCATGGCCTTCGACAGTTTCCGGAATATAGGCCACCGTGCGAAATCGACTCATTTCGGCGGAAGATAAATAGCCGGCCAACGACAGACAACGCTCGAACTGGCTCCCTTTGCCTGATGCGCCTTTTACATTGGCGAACTCCAAGATCACCACAGGTCGAGGGTCACCTTTGGGAAGTTTCGACTCCATCTTCTTCAAGCTATTGCGAATGTTGGTATCGACCGCACCGGTGATCGGCAGTGGAATCCGAATCCTAGCGCCTGTCCGTTGAACTCCCTTGGGTTCGTCCACTGGATCAGCCGCCTTCGCATCCACCTCTTGCTTGTCTTGCGCAGCAACAAACACTGGCCTCGTCAGCAAGAGACAAGCAATGCAGAAGATAAATACTGATAAGCTACGCACAAGTGCGATCATTCGAGCCCTCGTTGGTCATGTAGTTCTGGGAAGAGTTAGCAGCGACAAGCTGCCTGCTATGGTAACAGGCCAAGCAACATCGCTCCATCAAGTATTCGCTACACCAGACAAAACATTGCGAATTCCCCTTCTTATGATTATAGACCCTGACGGGGTGTTAGAAAAGAAACAAAAATAAATGGTGAAGTTATAGGGGATATAGACCTTGTTTTACCTTGAAATTGAGTACAAACTACCCAGGTTCACGTTTTAATTACGTCCTTTACTCTATAAGAAACGCCATCTCAAGAGACTTTTCATGAAAACGAGCTTTACTTGCCTTGCGGTCACCTTGATTAGTTTATTGGTTTCTTCGTCGACCGTTGCAGCCGATAATTCAACACGAAAAACGACAACCGATGGTCGAATTGAAGATTCTGGCTTGATTATTCCGCTGGATGATCACGGCATGTACATCCGCAACAGCAGCGGTCAGCATGAAGTGAAATGGACCAACAAAACCAAAGTGGCGTTACAAATTAATTTCCGCCAAGTGGGGAACATCAAAGATAACGTATTAAGTTACAAAATTCATTCTTCCAGTGAAGTGCTTGATTTCTCTTTCCCAAAAGGTCCGATCTCTGCTGAAAAAAACATTCGCCCCAACACTTGGAAATCGGCTGCAGGAAATGCAGCGAAAGAGAGTTGGGTCTCAGCCAACGGATTGCGGATTTATTTCAACGAAACTTTAACAGGCCATCTTCCGACTGAAAACTCACCCAGCTTTGTCGGCAGTTTCGTGTTTGGCAAACCATCGAAGCTGAGTATCAACGGGGAAGAGATCGAAGTCTCGATGAAAAAAGGGGGCCAAACCGATATCTTACTCTTCGGCCTGCTCGACACGAAAGACTGCCATCCGTTTGTGAATCGAGCCACCGTTATCGGCCATGCCGAAGGCGATGCGATTGTCGCTGATGAAATTCATCTGATCCCCATCGGCGATTCCGCAAAGTCAGACGATCCTAAACTGCCGCGCTACTTATATATTGGCGACTCGATCTCAGGCAACTACACCAAGGGTTTACTTGCTTCGCTCGCAGGTAAAATCAACGCCCATCATCCGCCGACCAACTGTGGGCCAACTGGCAAAGGCGTTAGCAGCCTTGCACATTGGCTAGGGGCCTATGAAGAACCAGGTCGACACTGGGACGTGATCTCGTTCAACTTCGGCCACTGGAACGCGGCCAGTACCAAAGATCAATATCAATCCGATTTGGAGAACATCTGCCAGCGGCTAGAAAAAACTGGCGCGAAATTAATTTGGGTCACCACCGCGCCGGTTCCTTTAGGCTATGACCCAGCAGGCCAATTATCAGAAGATGGCAAGGCGTCTGGACGAAAAGCGGGCGTGATGCAAAAGTATTTGAACCCTTGGGCCGCAGAAGTCATTGCCCGGCACCCTAAAATTACCGTTCACGATCAATGGCAATTCGTCAAAGATAACGCCGACGATCTCTACACCCCGTGGTGGCAAGGCCGTAATGTCCACTTCGGCGGACAACAGGCCGATGCCCTAGGCAAACATCTGGCCCAGGATGTAATGGAACGCATCAGCCAGTGACCCATAGTCATCCACGAGCCGCAATTGAGTCTTATTCGTCAACCGTATCAAGCCAAATCAAGATGCCGTTTACTGGTCCCTGGGCTGAGCTGGAATTTCCTTTTTCATCACGTGTGTGAAATCGGGTTCGCATGATTTCAAGTGGGGCATCTACATCTCGTTGTACCGAGTCTGAAATGTTGCTGGCGCCTGAGCTGCCTGAGTTGTCGTTCCAACCGGCCGGGTGGAGTTGCTCGAAGATTACTTTTTCGTCAAGCAATACAGCTATCCTAAACGAGTCATCTTTCTCTCTTTTGTATTGAAGTTCCAGTTCATATTCACCCGGTTCAACCACCTGCGTATCAAACGGCTCCACCAAGTTATTGCTATCGATTTTTTCAGTGGCAAATGCCAATTGGTATCGATGGCCTTCTGGCAGATAAATTCGCCAGCGGAAATCATCATTCCATGTCATATGATGTTGAACTGCCGTGTATTGATTTGGATCGACAATGATCAATTCCCTGGCCGCTTTTTGTAAGTTGGGAATCTCCAATCGCATCAGCTCTGTTTGTTCGGCGGTTTGAATTTGGGCCACCCACACACCGACTGCAGCGGTCAACAACATGATGGTCAGCACACTAAATTGCAGCAACTTCGGTGAACTACTCTTGGCAGGTACTGCTTCTTCATTGTTTGAAAATGGATCACTCATTTTTCTTCTCCTTTGCAGCAGCAAAGGCTTCTTGAGTGCCCATTTGCGTTAGAATGAGTGGAGGCAATGTTCTCTTCCGTTTGTCTCGTTTGTTCCAGGCTAAGCGGGCCTCGTCTTGAAGATGCTCTGGGATCTCAAGTTTTAAAAGCGTCAGCACCTGATCGGTATCAAACACCCTGGTTCCATCATCCGCAAGTGATCCCACAATCATCTCATCCGCATGGTCTTGTAAAAACTGGGAAAACTTTTTGTTTGTATAGCCCATGGTTGAAGATCCTGAGCCACTTTTAACATACACTTTGACCTCGTCATCTACGAATCGAAAACGTGCCCGAAAGATCGATTCATTCGGTTGCCCTGAAGTACTTGACGAACTCGACCCGCCTGAGAAGAACTTGGTTTTCCGGTGAATTGACAGACCTTCCGGCATATAGACACGCCAGGCATAATGAAAGGGCTCATTCGTTTCTATCGGTATGACATGAAATTTCTTCGGATCGGTGATTTCCAAACGCCCGACTTTGGCAACCAGCCGATCAAATTCCTGCTTCACTTCAGATTGCGAAGTTTTCGCCTGAATTAATTGGAACGCCCCGACGATAATCGCCAGTAACAGTATTGCAGTGATAATTCGTTGAAACATGTGTTTAGACCGGTTCAAAGAAGAGAGAAAAAGATCATCTCGTAGATCTTGTGGTAGAAAATACAACCTATTTTTCGTTAATTGCTGACAGTATCAAGCCAAATCACGATGCCGTTGCTCGGTTCTTTGGGTGTACTAGAATTTCCTTTCTCATCACGTACATGAAACCGTGTCCGCATGATTTCAAGCGGCCGATCTAAACCTCTCTGCAACGAGTCCGATATATTACTGGCCCCTCTGCTACCTGAGTTGTCGTTCCAGCCAGCGGGGTGAAGTTGCTCGAAGATTACTTCTTCGTCAAGCAGCACGGTAATCCGATACGAATCATCCTTCTGTTTTTTATAACGAAGCTCCAGTTCATATTCACCAGGCTTCATTATTTTCGTATCGAAAGGTGCCGGCAAAATTCCGTCATCAATCTTTTCGGTCGCTAAAGCCAATTGGTACTGATGGCCTTCTGGCAGATAAATCCTCCAGCGGAAATCATCATTCCACGTTTCATGATGGCGGACTGCCGTGTATTGACCTGGATCGGTGATAATCAATTCCCTGGCCGCTTTTTGTAGGTTGGGTATTTCCAGCCGCATTTGTTCGGTCTGTTCGGTAGTTTGAATTTGTGCCACCCAAACACCAACGGTAGCGGTCAACAGCATGATCGTCAGCACACTAAATTGCAACCATTTTGGTGATGAACTTTTGGCCGGTTCCGCTGCTTCATCGTTTGAAAATGGATCGCTCATTTTTTCTTCTCCTCGGCAGCAGCAAAGGCTTCTTTCGTTCCCATTTGTGTGAGAATGAGCGGAGGCAGCGGAGTCTTGCTTTTGTCTCGTTTTTTCCAGGCTAACCGTGCTTCTGCTTGAAGGTGCTCTGGAATTTCGATTTTGAGGGTCGTTAATACCTGATCGGTGTCAAACACCATGGTTCCATCATCAGCGAGCGAATGTACGATCAACTCTTCGACATGCTCTTGCAAAAACTTGGAGAATGTTTTGTTGCCATAACCCTTGGTGGAAGAACCTGATCCGCTTTTGACAAAGACCATGATTTGATCCCCGTCAAATCGAAAACGGGCCCTGTGAATCGCTTCACTCGCTGGTCGTACTGAAGAAGTTCCGGAGCTATAACCGCCGTGGAAAAATTCGGTTCTCCGGTGAATCGACAAGCCTTCCGGGGTATGAATTCGCCAAGCAAAATGAAAAGGGTCGCCCGTTTCTATCGGGATGACATGGAATTTCTTTGGATCGGTGATTTCTAAACGCCCTACTTTGGCAACCAGCCGATCAAATTCTTGCTTCACTTCAGAATGCGCAGCTTTCGCTTGAAATAATTGGATCGCACCGACGATAATCGCCAGTAACAGGATCGCAGTGATAATTCGTTGAAACATAAATTCATTCAGGTTAAATCAGGCGACAAGTTTCCCTGTACTATTCGCTCAGTAGAATCAAATCTTGTACAGAAAACATTTTAAACCTCAATTTTCTTCCAACCGCCATGCAGATAACGGCCCAGAACTAGCATGCTGCGAACTGCCAAGTCGACTACCATCACATACCAGGCACCGCGGACTCCGTAGCCGAAACCTTGGATGGTGACGTCGATCCATGGCAAGTGGATTTCATCCCAGGCCAACCAGTAGGCTCCAGGGATTCGTATCAATAGTAAGCCTAGCAAAGTAAAGATCAGCGGCCAAGTTGTATCTCCGGCACCACGTAATGCGCCGCTTAGGATGGAAACTATCGCCAGAAACGGCATCGAGATGGCCACAATTTTCAATAACTCGGTGGTCATTTCAGCCGTAGCGGCTTTGCCATCGCCCGGTTGATAACTGCCCAAGTAGAAGTCAACCAGAATGTGGCCTCCGAAAAAGAGGAACACGCCAAACAAGGTCACGAGAGTTCCCCCTACGGCCAACGCCATGTAAGTTCCCCGTTGTGCGCGATCTGGATCATTGGCCCCTAAAAACTGGCCGGTCATGGTTGAAGCGGCGACTGCAAAACCCCACGTGGTTAAATAGCTGGGCGATTCCACCCGCACGCCTAATCCATGGGCCGCGACAGTGATAGTGCCGAGACTGGCGATGATGCCCAAGTACCACAGGTGACAACAGAGCATCACCATTTCGTTCAAACCGCCAGGGATTCCAATCCGCAGCAATCGGCGAATCATTGCTCGATCTGGCTTTAACATCGAATACCGCAGGCACAATCGACCTCGGCCCATGCGTAATAGAACCAAGATCATCACTGCCCCCACGATATGGGCCACTGCGGTTCCAATGGATAACCCGGCCCAGCCAAGTTTGGGAATTGGGCCAATTCCAATGGTCAATGCAGCACTGACCACAATGTTAATCACATTGACGGTGGCCATCACAATCAGCCCGCTGATCGTGTCGCCCGCCCCATGCAGCGCGGCGATGCCGATGGCGATGATCATCACCGCT
>NVWB01000313.1 GCA_002733575.1 Blastopirellula sp.
TGATCCGCGTAAATTCATCATCAAGACTTCAGTGGGCATAGTTGTGTGGCTCTGGTTAACGGTCTAGTACGGCTCAGCGAAGCTTAAATGTATCACAGCACTTGGGTAGATACAACAAAGAGGGAATTGGGCGGTGAGCAATATGTCTTGCCTGATGTTCAACCGACCAGCGATACATCAGCACTGAAATCCTCTTCTGGATCCCAAAGCACTTGAATACCATGACCACCAAACATGCCACCATCGGCAAAGTACATCGTGTACATGATATCAATGGCGTCCAAGTCAATTGTCTCCATCGTCAGCTTTGAGAAGAACGCCTCACCGTTGATTTCTTTAGACGCGTGATCGAGGTATTGAGGAAGAAGTTCTTCGATAATTGCGACTTTAAGTGATTCCCAATGTAATTCAACGTCGTTGACCGCCTTTGTGGCAAGCTGCTGGAAGTCATCTTTTTTGCTGCAATATAGCCTGACTTCAATGTTATAGTTCAAGAACTTACGTTCCGAGATCCAGAGATCGAGTACTTCGTTGTATGTGAAGTCATCCATGCTGAGCATGTCCGCCTTTGCCAAATAACAAATATCAAACCGCAAAAAAACAATAATCATATCTCGCACTATTACGGTTTAGTACGGATCAGTGAAGTTTCAATGTATCACAGCGTTCGGGTAGAGACAATAAAGAACCATAAACCGCTTCAGTGCATCCGTCGTATTAGGACGTTGATTGACTGTCTTGGCGAATTCGCTCGGGTAATTTGTTACAAATCAATGTAGTGTTCCGGTAACTGAGTACCCGTCTCTCTGATGATGAATTGAATATCGTCATTTGTCATTAAGGTCTCCGGATATAACATAGAACTGACCTACTCGGCTGGAGCATCAGCAGAATCCGAGTTAGGTCGAGCGATTGGTTCGCTCTTGTAGTATCGCGAACGTAGCTGGAACTTTCCATGAGACTCTAGTTCATAATCCAAGGATGGCATCTCGATCTTCGTGCTGAAAGGTGGAACTCCTTTGCCAGCGTGGTAGAGATGCTTCTCCATCGCCGTAAAACGACCGCAGCATTCCAAGAGGAGGTATGTGTATTCATTGTCCGATGAATCGACGTAGACATTTATCCACTCGGGCACCTTCCCGTTCCGGTAGAGATCATTGATGACGCTACAGGCGTCCATCGGAGGCTTCGTTGTCCACTCTGGAATGCTCTCTTTCGGGAAAATCTCTTCGTCGTCCTCAAGGGGATTGCCATCAAAGGAGCTGTTGGGGACAACGAGGAATCGAAACTCGTCGGGTAGGACGTCATCAACATATTCACGAGTGGCCTCAACGATGAAGTCGGACGCTTCAATAAGGTGCTTCTGGAAGGTCTCTTCGGTCACTGCGTTTTCCCAAGCGAACAGATTTCAAACCGCAAAAACACAACAATTAAAAACCGCACCATTACGGTCTAGTACGGATCAGTGAAATTAATGTATCACACTGTTAAAGTGTTTGCCAGAAAAGACATAGTTATCTTAGTATTCAAGTACTCACACTCTCCTAAAAGCGGCACACCAAAGCATGACCGATAACCCGAAACACATGGATAGTCTAAGTGAGTATCTAAAGCGTCTGGAATTGAGACTTCTAGACGTATTGTAAAACAATAATCGAAGGCATCTCAGAAGCTTCAGACACTATAAAAATATCCATAGACGAAGCTATGGGAGCGATCTAGATTTCTCCAATCGATTGCACGAGTACACTAACTGGTCTATGCTTTACCACATGACAAACATACTAAACCAACCCAATGCAACGATCATTGAATTCGGCACAGAACATTCCGAGCTATCCGAGATCAGTCTACGCCTAGTAAGTCCACAAATCATAGGTGCTATCAAGTTGGCCGATCCGCCAAGGTTTGTTTATGACCTATCGAGTGCTACGATCATCAGTTCGCACTTTATTCGATTGCTGATTAAGACTTGGAAGCTTGCTATATCCCGTGGTGGTGACATCGTTCTAGTTGGCGTAAAAGATGATTGTTTAGATGAGCTTGAGCGGTTGAAGATCGACTCACTTTGGAAACGGTTTGAATCTAGAGATGAGGCTGTTGCGTCATTTAGTGGGAAGCGGAAAAGGATGTGATCTAAATTCACTCCAACGATTGGAGTCAAAAGTTCCGGCTAGACTTCCAAGCACTCAAAAATCTATCCGGGCCTAGCAGAGAGAACTAAAGACATTCATAGGGAGACTTCCTTACTAACTATTACGCAAAAGTACCTGATAACACACATAGTACGCCTCACAACACATCAAGAGAAGAAAATAGTGCCTGCCAAGCACCTAATACCACTATCAAATCTTCCCACATACTACGAGCGTGTCTGTGGCCGATAGGAAAACCCCAAAAATCGTCCATGGAATAAGTATTGTATCATGGCGATACAGACCCCAAATCCTACTCAAAATCGAGGGCATTCCTGTTACGCTCAATGTTGCCAACCTTGTGAAGATAGATCGATGTCGTTGAGATACTAGCATGACCAGCAGCATCACGAACGCAGGCTAGGGAGACACCTTTATCTAAGCTATGTGAACAGAAGCTATGTCGACCTGAATGGATACTCAAGTCTGCTACTCGCTCAGTCCCTAGCACTTTGATAGATGACTTCCAACGTGCTTGAGCATTGCGAGTAATCAATGCGTTACCCAGTGAGGGCAGCCCTGTCTTGCTATTCAGGCCAGCAGCTAATGAACATACCAAAGGATCAGAAGTTGAGGCCCCCATATCCTCACGTTCAGCCTTCCAGGCTCTTAGATCAGCAATAGTAGAAGCAGACCAGATAGGTACTGTTCGCTTCTTCTTACCTTTTCCAAGTGACTTAGGAACGTAGATGCAAGGCTCTTCCCTATTGAGCTTGACGTTGGCCAGTGATAGTCCAACAATTTCAGACACTCGTAAACCACAGAAAGTAGAAAGACTAAAAATCACAAGATTCTGGCGAGTGTTTTTTGATCGAGCCTTACGTCTTAAATCCCCCAGCACCTCAGATATCTCTTTACGAGTGAGGATGCGAGATTGCTCAATCGAATGTTCCTGATGCATTGGTACAAAGCTCCAAGGTAAATTGCGAATTCGTACATATAACTGAGATATTACCAAGTCTAAGCTAATTCGATCAACAATGCAAGCGAATTCGTACATATTCATACAAGAGTCTGTACGAATCTGCAAAATTGGGAGAATTACCAAGATCGTTGAACCCTATGAAGGGCAGCCAACACAACAGCAACATCAGAGACAACATTGATAGGTGTAAGCACTCATCATTTAACCCCCATCATCCAGGGCAGGGAGTAGCAATAGTTATCGATGATGAATAGACAATATGAAGGGCTGAATCGATCAAGTGTTTCAGCAGTGCATCAAAGTTAAACAGTAGGGGGTGGGTGGAGGTTGGGGTATGGTCCCTAGTCCTGGATCAATATGCTAGGGCGGTTACTCTTGTCACAGCTACATTATTTTTCAGATTTTTTAGCTTTTCAAAATGCTCCAACCGCTCCAATCGACTGGATAGAGCAGCAAAGAATGGTAGCCCCACCTACCAGCATCCGTACCGGTAGGCAAGGCTAACCTCACAAGATCAACAATAGAGAATGTTGTGGGCTGGCTGCTCTAGGCATCTGAACTACCTCTCTTCTTAGGTTCACAGGCGTCTAATCCTGCCCTCCTAAGCTCCTCTAGCTCTAATTCGTTTAGTTCTACTTGACTAGGCTCTAAGTCATCAGAATCAGGTTCTACGTTGTTACCTTCACTCATAGCATCCCTAACCGAAGTGACAGAACATTGAATCGAAGATGTTATTCTCATCATCTTCCGAATCTACCGAACTAGATTTCTGAATGTCAGTACGGCTTTGACTATCTGTCATCGCATTGCATTGAGCAATAAGTTTGTTCGCATCTTCGAGATCATAATATCCTCGAAACTTTCCATCCTCATCACTCACCCGAATTTTATGTTTACTGGCTATTCCATCATCGACATTCTTGGATACTAACTGCTTAGATTTCTCAACAAGTTCTTTATCAGGGCAGTGCATGAGTTTTCCACCGATCATAATATCCCCAGGGATTCCGCCAGATTGGTTTCGCTTTAAAGAATCGAGGTAATTTTGTCTTCCGATATTCACTTGAAAGTCTCCTAGTAGTGTTAAAAAAAAGGGTGGGAGTCAAATCAGGAACCTCCCACCCCTAAGAAACCGATCAGCCCTATGTCGAAAGCCAATCGATCTGCTCCGATGAGGTTAGCCAAACTGTTGGAACAGTTCTGCATGTTGTTGAAGGGCTGGCTTATGATCTCTCTGAATCCCATTTTTCTTCTCAGATGTAAGTTGGTCATCCAAGTAGTGGGAAAGCATAAGCTTGCCCTGATCCGGTGGCACTGACTTGAAGATATTACCGCTAATAACCCCAATCGCCTGCTCCGGCGAATCATATCTATCGATTTGAGTTGAAGTCTGACTCCAGGCATCTCCATAATCCCGTGTCATTACAATTTCCATTCCTTTGATGGCACCCTCTGGAGTCTGAGCATATTGAATACAGAATCGACCGGGTTGAACCCTTATCCTCCACAACTTCCAATATGAAGATGGTGCCGATTTCTTGAGTTCAACAATACGAGCTTCCAGTGCCCGAATATCTTCTAGGTATTCTGAGCGTGTGAGGGGCATATCATCGCCAGTAATTTTATTGTTTCGTAATGTAGGGTTTAGAGTTGGAGTAGTCGTCATATTATTTTCCATATTATTAGAGTTGTAAGTATCGAAGTATTCAGTCAAAAGTTTTACCGATTTCAGTGACAGCCGAAGACCGGGCCCTGATTTGGCCCTATGGAGCCCTGACTCTGCCAGACCCGTAGCCTTACTTAATTGTCTGATACTCGCCGAGTCTAGCCTGTCTGACACCTCAGAAATTAAATTATTCAACATGTCAGTTAATTTGGTTGAAGGCATGGGGGGAAAATCCTTTCAGGACTTATGCCAGAGTCAGAATCTTCTGCCGATTTCTGTACGTCCTCAACGAGACCGGGCTGATCAAAATCGAAAAGTGAATCCATGACACTGTTTTCATCGGCATGAACTTTGTCTACTTCCGAATGGATAGACTTAGCGATTTCAGATTTCATCTTCCGATAGTCGATCCTTTCGGCAGGGAAGAAACCGAGTAGGTTGCCGTCCCTATCACGGACAGCAGCAACTCCGTTGATCAATGCAGATTTTTGAATGAGGCTCTTCTTGCTGGCAGGGAACTCCCTGGCGAGATGTTTGCGAAACGCAGTGGCACGCTTCGAGGCTTCCATGGCGTCAATATATTGGGTTTGTAAGCTAGGCATTAGTATTTCCTTATTTGGTGGGCTGTAGGTTTTTTATTTCAATGTCTTTGCCATGGCAATCGTGAACGAATTGTTCGGCCAAAACAAAGGCGTCCTCTAAAGACTTCGCACGAACTGAACAGCGTTTTAGTACGCCATCTACTTCGATATCGTAGACGAATTTGCCGTAGTCCAGATCAGACATAACTCTTTCGAGAGAGCAGCAGGTTTGGTTCAACTTGCAAATCATAGAAGCAAGGAGCGTAACCAACTCGACTACGTTTGAATTTAAATGCTCAAACTTCAGATCAGATTTCGAGGGCACCAAATGCACGTTCCCTAGATCATCATCGTTAGCCTTCGATAGAAAAATTACGTTGGTAATCTTGCTACCATCTGGAAGAGATTTAAGAGCCCTTCCAGTCACCGCATCGGGATTTTCCGCTACGATAAATGTGTAGTAGGACTTACCCAAAACAAGAACTAAGGCAGCGTAAAGATTTAGAGTTTTTAGGTTTATGGACATGGCGATCAACAGGAAAAAGGAGCCGAGATGGCTAACATGTTTAGATTCTTTTTCCGTACTCGTACTATCGTCAACAGCGGGAATATGAATCCCGATGCCCACCGCATTCTACAGCAAGAACGGTAGGCTAGCCATAGCAAGATTAACAAAATGACCAAAGTTTTGGAGACGCACTTTACTGGCTCGATAGCTCAAGCAAAATACGGTTCCACTACAAGAAAAGTAGTTGCAAGAATTCACAGGCCGTAGTAGGATCATTGTTGCAAAATGTCGTTGCAGATGTCGTTGCAAACGCTTAAACACTGCATTTAAAGCATGTCCAACCAGGGTTTAGAAGACCGCAGTGCTATCCAACACACTCGCAAGGCGAAAACAATTCGTTGAAAAATAGCCCATTCAGGAATCGAACCTGATCTTCCAGTTTCGTAGACTGGCGTGCGATCCAGCACACTCACAGGCCAAAGTGAATTGTGAAGCCGACGACTGGATTTGCACCAGCATCAACCGCTTTACAAGAGCGGAGCCTTTCTAAATCGAGCCACATCGGCAGTTAGCACGAGTGCAAGGAGTCGAACCCTGTCCGTCAGTTTTGGAGGCTGACTGCTCACCCAGGAGCACACTCGTATGAATCAAGGGTGTCAGGTCGGAATTGAACCGTTCTCCTTCTGCTTCACAGGCAGACGTGCATACCATTACACCACAGACACCAAAATAACTTCAGCGGAAGGCAAGGGATTTGAACCCTTATCACTTTTCAAGTGGCACGCATTAGCAGTGCGGCCCGGCAAACCGTATCCGGCTACCTTCCATTAATTTCACGAACAACTTCAAAGTATTCATGCGAGACTTCTAGGGCAAACTCTCCGTCCTCAAAAGTTAAGTCAACACAATTCACTCCTCTGGGTGAAGTTTTCATCGTAACTGTGATTTCATCACCACCTTCAAATTCACGTTCTGATTGGTTGGGATCAATAATTGGGCCCAGCTTCAAATAATAGAAGTTCTTACCCGGTTCACCCAAAAAACGAATTACCGCATGAATCATCGGATCAACCTTTATGTATTAATTCAAATCATTTCATATAGTGGACCACATGGGAGTCGAACCCATCACACCGATCTTGCAAGGATCAGTCGCCTCCAACGGCATGGTAGCCCGTTTGATTTCTTCAAGGTCCATCCGGGAATTGAACCCAGTCTTCCGCCTTACCACAGCAGCGTGCGACCAAAACACTTACAGACCATTCTTTTAGTGACCGAAGCTGGAATCGAACCAGCAAAATCGCCACGCTCTCAACGTGACCGCTTTACCTGTTTGCGTACTCGGCCGTGGCGGGTCTGGGTGATGCTCCCAGCAGGTCCGGCTTATGAGGCCCGACTAGGCACTGGCCTACCCGCAAGTAGCAAACCCCGGTATCGAACCGGGCTCCCCAGCCTTATGAAAGCTAGTTGGGCACCTGCCTCGTCTGCAATAAAATAATAATCTTGATCGGATTTAAACCGGCGGCCTCCACCATCTTGATCGTTGATGTAATTGAAGGGATTTTTAATAGCTAAAGATACTGAGAACAAAGGACTTAGAAGGTTCGCAGCAATACAGAGAGATTACAAATAATTCAAGAAGATTTGACGTAAGTCGTAATATATCGGTCAAAAAAATTGCAATCGAGTACACCATCTTCGGAGCTTCTTCAGAGCTTGTCAATGATTGCCTTGATTTTTCTCTCGTTACGTTTTCTATCCAGAACTTGTTGAACTGCCCTATCCCAGTCGATAGAACTTTTTTACATAATTTCACCACCATATCACTTAATGCCAAAAGAAATTTGTCATAAAAACTACAATATGTATAGAATGGTGCTGGATGAACTGTTAGTTTAAGGTCGTCTTATACACTGATAACGTGATGGGAGAAGTTATGCAGCGGCGGAACTTTCTAGTGGTATCGGGGGTTGGTTTTGCGGGAATGTGTTTCGGAGCGCCAACACCAACGCAAGCAGCAACTCAGGTTAAACAGACCAAAAATGAAACGTCTCGCAAAAAAGCGAAATCGACGATTCTGTTTTTCCTGTGTGGCGGTGCATCTCATCTTGATATGTGGGATATGAAGCCTGATGCTCCTTTGGAGTATCGTGGTCCGTTTCAAACGATTAATACTACTGCTCCTGGAGTTCAACTTTGCGAACACTTGCCGATGCTGGCGAAACAGGCACACCATTTAGCACTCGTCAATTCGGTCAATGGCAAAGTCAACACGAATGACCATCACGCTGGCTACTATTACAATTTGACCGGGCATGAACCTGACCTGTCATTCGTCACGCGTGGTAACAATCGTACGCCTATGCCTGATGATTGGCCTTACATGGGCTCGGTCGTAGGATCGCGTCGACCAGCACACCCTAATCTGCCAAACGCCATCACATTGCCACATAAGCCAAGCCGTGCACCTTATACTCGTCCCGGTCAATTTGCAGCACGTTTGGGTGTTGAGCACGACGCAATGTATATTAAGGGAAGTCACACAGAGCCACTTAAATTTCGAGGCCCTGCACTTTCTTTAGAAGGAGGCGTGACAACGGATCGACTGACAGACCGGGTATCGCTTCTCAACGAACTTGATTCAGCCCGCAAGAAGTTTGAAGGAATGGCGAACATCTCAGCGATGACCGAGCATCAGGAACGCGCCTTGTCGTTACTGCAATCTTCTCAATCAACATCTGCATTCGATTTAACCAAGGAATCGCCAAAAACGATTGAACGATATGGAAAAACAATCAACGGCATGAGTCTTCTTGTCGCTCGCAGACTGGTCGAAGCAGAGGTTCCGTTTGTGACGGTCTTCTGGAAAGGTGACGTGGATAAACTTGGTAAAAAATGTAAGAGTGCAGGAAGTTGGGACACACATGGCAACAACTTCAAATGTCTCAAAGATGATTTACTTCCAGAATTTGACCGAGCCTATTCAGCTTTAATCGAAGACCTGGCTCAACGTAATATGCTCGATGAAACGATGGTTCTTGTGACCAGTGAGATGGGACGTAAACCAAAGATTGGTGATCCTCGATCTGGTGGAACGATTGGAGCAGGGCGCGATCACTGGACCCATTGCCTGACTGACGTACTTGCAGGGGGTGGAATTCAAGGAGGACAAACCTATGGTGCGAGCGATCGCTATGGTGAATACCCTCGCGACAATCCTGTCACCCCGGCAGACATCGCTCATACCTGCTATCACGCGATGGGAATCAATGATTTAACAGCTCACGACAAATTAGGTCGTCCTTATGAACTGCTTGATAACTCAAAACCACTGACTGCACTTTTTTAACAGACTTAACGGCCGACTTAAGTAACTGGCAGTATTAGTATTGTCTGGAATTGCAGGTAACTTAACTTTTTTGACTCTTGAGAAGTGGTACCACTTACTCCAAAATCGGCTCAGCACCACCTCGGTGAACTAGCCCAGCGAACTTTGCCCAAGTGATTCCAGGAGAACGATGAATGCGCAATCTAACAACAGTGGCTCTGCTCTGGGCAAGCCTGAATGCTATGGCGGTGGCCCAGATTCAGCCAGCCACCGATGCTCCGCGCCCCTTGCCCATTACTGAGGCCGCACAGTCTTTCAGGCTGCCGGCCGGTTTTCGTATGGAGTTGCTTGCCAACGAACCGTTGGTGCATGAGCCGTCTGGAGTTTGCTGGGATGAGCGGGGGCGGCTCTATGTGTGTGAACTGCACGGCTATAACCTTGACGGACACTACGACATCGAGGAACTCAACAAGACGGGACAACTGGATCGTGTTGTCCGCCGCATACAGGCGACCGACGAGGCCAAAAGAAAGGCTGAAGCCGGGACGACAGGCACCATCAAACGGTTAATCGACACCGACGGCGATGGCCGCATGGACAAGGCTCAAATGTTTGCAGACGACTTGCCTCCCTGCTTCGGCATGGTGGCTGCTCGCGGCGGATTGATCGTTGCTTGCAGTCCACACATCATGTTCCTGGCCGACCGCGACGGTGATGGTAAAGCGGAAGTCCGCGAGATCTTGTTCACAGGGTTCCCGGAAGGAGTTCTCGAACGCAGACTAAATGCACCGCGATGGGGGCTTGATGGCTGGATCTATTTCGGCACGGGCCAAGGAGGTACCGAAATCACCGGCCCAAATCTGAAAGACCCCGTGACTCTGCCGCGGACTGATATCCGCATCAGACCGGATGGCTCAGCGATTGAGCCTGTATCGGGGAAAACCTGGGGAATGGGCTTTGCCTTTACGGAGACCGATGAGCGGTTCGTCAGTTCAATCGGCTGGCCGGCAACCTATGTCGTTCCGCTGCCTTGGCAGTATCTGGCACGGAATCCCTTTCTTCCTTCACCATCGCTCAACGACACCAACCCGCCTGATCGCCGAGCGTATCCCATCAGCCAGCCACATCCTTGGCGAGCCAAACGAGCCGGCGACCCGGGCTTCAACAAGCTTTACACCGACCGCTACGGCATCGCGGAGTCCGCACCCAACGGATACTTCACTTCCTGTTGTGCGCCACTGGTCTATCAGGATTCGCTGCTTCCAGGCCTCCGCGGTCAGTTACTGGCCTGCGAGCCGGCGCAAAATATGATCACTCGAATGCAGATCCGTCGCCATGGCTCACGGCTACTGCTGAACCGCGTTGCGGGCGAAGAGCAGTCCGAATTCCTGGCTTCGACGGATCAGTGGTTTCATCCGATCTCGCTGGCACACGCGCCTGATGGCACGATTGTGATGGCAGATTTTTATCGCGAGATCATCGAAGACTATTCAGCGATCCCTCGTTATCTGCAACAGCAGTACAATTTGATCGCCGGCCGTGAACACGGGCGACTGTGGCGGCTTACGCATGACTCCGTGCATAGCCGAACAGCTCCGCAAGTTGAATCGAGACCGCAAGACGCCACCGCAACAGAATCCGACATGAGTCGCCTCAGTGGAAAGCAACTGGCTGCGGAAATCGCGAGCCCCCGGCACTGGCGACGACAGACGGCGCACCGAATTTTGGTTCAGCGTAACGATGCAAGCGTCGTGACGTTGTTGGCTCGAACCGCAAAGGAATCTAAAGAGACTGCCGTCGTGCTGCACGCGCTCTACGTGTTGCGAGACTTGCGGCAGCTCAAACCGGATGACGTCATTGCGGCGATCAAATCACCGGACGCTGGAGTTCGCGTGCATGGCCTGCGACTCGCCGAACCGCTGCTAGACACAGACGTGGCTGTGAAACAGACTGTCTTCGCGCTCGTCGCCGATACCGATTCAGCGGTGCGATTACAACTCGCGCTGTCGCTGGGGGAAAGCCGTGATCTGGCCGCCATCCCGCTGCTGGCTCAGTTGGCGATCACAGCCTCTGACGAACCATGGCTCGACACCGCGATCGGCAGTTCGGTCACCGACCGGGCCGAGCATTTAATCGCTGCATTACTGAAGTCCCGGCAGCCGCAGCAGAACCTGTCCGAATTCTCGCTCGGAATCCTTGATA
>NVWB01000314.1 GCA_002733575.1 Blastopirellula sp.
GATCGGGCGAAAGTTGCTCAAGGGCCTGTTGCAACTTCGTCTTCGATTCATCCCGCATCATCACCACACTCGGCGTGTCGGCTTCATCGCCTAAAGCATCGGCAGGTGAACAGAATTCTAACGAAACTTCACGGCGATACTCGCGTTTTTTGGTGTCCCGATATTTGCGAAACTCTCTGATCACATTGTGGGCCAATATCTGCTTCAGCCAGGCTTCAAATACCAGGGGCGTATTGCCACGAAAACTTCGGATACATTCCTTTGCATCGATCATTGTGACCTGCACCAAGTCTGAAGCACCCGCCTTGGGGCGAAGCTGTGAGTCGACCAGTTGTTCGGCCAGTTTCATCAACGACCCACGATAATCATCCAGTAATTGACCCGCTGCATCGCCTGACCCTGATAGTGCATCCCTTAAATTGGAATCAAAATCGGAGTTTGATTTCTGGTTGTGGGGAGATAACAACACGAGTTGGGGCCTAATGAATAATGTGCGGTAAAGCTTTCGCCTGAATTAGAAAAAGTAAATGCACAGCGAATTAATAGGGAATTAAGTATAGCCGCATTCCCTTGCAATACAAGACTTTACGCATAATGCCAGGGGTGAAAAGTTATTTCTAACTTTCTTTTGAAAATCGAGATATTAATCGTCCTATTACATCGGTTTTGCGCTCCTAACTTATGCAGGAATATAATTGTGTGCACTACTGGGGCCTAATTTCGTGAATCAACCAACCAAACATTACCGCTGTGCCAAGTGCCGGAAACTGGTCACAGTTGCGGCGCACAAAAATAAAAAAGATCCCCTGCCTACCAGTTGCCCAAAATGCCACACCTGGCTCGATGAACACGACGAGGTAGTGCGTATGATTCGCACCCGGTATCACCCGGTCTTTCGCGTTTGCTAAACCCGCAACCGCTGCCCGGGCATTAGCAGTTATCGACTTGAACCACTCCAAGCCTCACACAAAGTCGGCCTGACGGACGCGTTGAGGCTGGGGTGGTTTGTTGTACTTGCTATGGATGCAGCTTCCAACGGGTTGTTTGTATGAGAGAGAAGATTTTTCTTAGTGACAAATGTTCTCAAAACACCGCGTCCACAAGCAGGCGGCTGGCCTAAAAAGGCAGCCACCCTACAAGATTGATAATTCTCGACGATCCAATTCATTCAAAACTATTTAACTGATCCAAAGCATGCCCACGCGAAAGCGCGAGGGCATGGCACCCAGTTTTTTTGATCCACCAGTAATGCCCTACCCGCCAATCGATGCCAGCCAGATGGCCAACGCAACCAGGCCGAAGCAAATAACGAAACAGACGATAAATCCAATCACATCTTCTTGGTTTGGGCGTTGGATTTCTATGGTGCTGCCGGGGAATAGTTTTTTCTTTTCCATTTCTTCCGGTGATCGGTACGCCAGTTCTAACTGCTGCTGATCTTCTTCAGGGTCAGGCCGCACGGGCGTTTTCATTTTGGCGTAGTAGCGATCTAACTTTTCACGGTCATCACTTGGTGTGATCCAACTGAGTAAAATCATCACCAAAATCGGCAGAAACAAGCGGGGCGGCAACTGCAATGTGCTAAGCATAGGCCCAGACTGTTCGCTCAAGTCGTAGCCAATTGCATAGTACAGCAGGTAGTCAATCTTGAAATAACCGGAGCCGATCTCTTGACCTTCCACTTTGGTATACGTGGTCACAATCTGTTGGGTTTCACCGCCAGAGTAGCTTTCGGTAGTTTCTCTCTTCACAACGGTTTTCGTAAGTGCCTGACCTTTATTCACTGGAGTTAAGCCAGTCCAAAAGATCGGATCACCTCCGCTGACAAAGCTTTCCGAATAATCATCGCCCAAAGCAACCGGCTCAGGTTTATCGCCTTTGGAATTTTCCTGAGATTCCCACAGTTCAATCGAAGCGGCCCTTTTGGCCACATCGGTGCTGTTGGCCTTTCGGTGAACCACCATGGTCACTTCTTGGTTGCGTGTGTGAAAGGCTTCCATTTTAGTCAAACCAGGATAAAAACTGGCAGTCAGAGGAACTGCAAAGAATATGATTACCGAAAATGCGATGGTCAACCATGCGGCGGTTTTATTGGCCCGTCGCCAGAACATACCGATCCAAAAACAAGAAGCAAAGATAATCGGTAAATTAATCGCCGCTTTAAATTGACCAAACACATCGTACTGGATCACCGAGACAATCACCGCACCAATGATGACAATCAACCCAGAAACACGCCCAACATTGATGTACGTTTTTTCCGAAGCCTCGGAATTGATATAAGGTGCGTAGCAATTTCGCACAACTAATGCCGAAGATACCAACATATAAGTATCGGCAGAAGACATTAACGCCGCCATCAAACAGGCCAGCATTAAACCAACCAGCCCTAGGTTCAAAGGGCCAAGAATTTCTCGTGTGGCAATTCCCCAGGCCAATTCGGGGTCGCCTGCGATTTCTACGTTATTGGCCAACAGGGCCAATACAATCAAACTGGTAATGGCCCAGCCGATGGTGCATAAGCGTTTCAAGAAGTTGCCGGTGACCAGGCCAACTCTTGCTGCATTCTCGGTCTTCGCGGTTCCACCCCCTGTGGCGATAAAGTGTGGCTGAACCACAATCCCCAGAATCGCAAGTGCCGTGAGTGAGAGAATATAGTGCAGCGGAAACTGGCCAGACTGAGGGCCACCAATAATCGCAAAGTACGATTCAGGCAGGCGCTCATGCAGTGCTTCAAACCCTTGCATCATGGTGGTCTCTTGGCCGGCTCCATTGGCTGCTGCCAACTGATGCAGGCCCGTAGGAATCAACACCACCGACAATGCAATAATGCAAAGCCCTTGAATCAAGTCGGTCCAATAGGCGGCCGCGATTCCGCCGAGAACTCCATAAACAACCACGATGATAGCAATGGACGGAACCAAGTAGTATTTCAAATTTTCGGGGGCAATGTTCAATGCTGCGAGTGCTTCTGGTCCAATCAACGGGATCGCCACTTTGCTGATGGCGCTGAACATGGTCGAGAGATAAAGCATATAAAACACCAGGGCAAAGATCGTATAGCCAACGCCCATCGCTTGGCTTTGGTAGCGTTCAACAAACCAATCACCCAGCGTGATGTGCCGCATTCGGCGATACCAAACACCGGCAATCCAATAGAAGGGCGTGACAAACAGCCACATCAACACGCTCCAGATTCCACTGAGCCCGCTGCCCCACACGGTGCCGCCGAGTTGCACAGGTTCGTTCGAGCCGGTTCCGGCCCCAAACGCGGCGAAGGTTTGCATCAATTTGCCAAACGAACGCCCACCCATGAAATAGTCTTCTTGCTTCTTGATTTTGAACGAACTGATGACGCCAATCAAAATCATCATGGCGAAATAACCAATCAACACAATGTAATCGAGCGTTTGCATAAGATTCTCGTTCGTTTAAAAAAGAAAACAGGGCAGGGGAGTAGGGTAGGATTTTCCGATAAGGTCACTCTATTGTAGTGTGCTGAAAATCAACATACCAGCATATAACCGCCAGATATCATGGCCCAGCATTCGGCCCCCTAATTGGCAACCGGCGTTGTACTTGAGATGATACAGACAAGGCTCGTTCCCATTCAGGGCCATTCACCTAATAACCACACAGAAAAGACCATGACAGACGCCGCAAAATCGCCTTGGATTCTTGACGCCACGCTCGAAAACTTTCAGGCCGAAGTGATCGACCGCTCGCACGAAATGCTGATCATCATCGACTTTTGGGCCGATTGGTGTCAGCCATGCAAGGTGCTGGCTCCGATTCTTGAGAAATTGGCGATTGAGTTTGACGGCCAGTTACTGTTGGTCAAAGCGAACACCGAACCGCTGCAAGCGATTGCAGCCCAGTTTAATGTGCAAAGTATTCCAGCCGTGTTCGCAATGCGAGATGCTCAGGTACTCGATTTCTTTGAAGGCGTGTTGCCGGAAGACGCACTGCGAGATTGGATTACACGCCAACTGCCGAGCGAAGCCGAGAAGTTAGTGGTCGAAGCCAAAGCCCTGGGCAGCGAAGATCTAGCTGCAAGTGAAAGCAAACTGCGAGCAGCGATAGAGCTTGACGAAAAACTATTCACCGCACAAATTGCGTTGGCCGAAAATCTGGTGGAACAAAATCGAGACGACGATGCCCAAGCGATTGTTGATGAACTAGAGAAGCGTGGCTTCCTCGAACCAGAAGCCGAGCGAGTCAAAGCTTCATTAGAACTCCGCCGCCAAGGCAGTGAAGCAGGCGATGTCGAACCCTGCCGTGCCACACTCGCTGCCGATCCAAAAAACACCGAAGCCAAACTAAAACTGGCCGAAGCCCTAGCCGCCACCCAACAATACGAAGAAGCCCTGCAACTGGGCCTTGAAGTAGTCCAACAAGACAAAACCAACTTCGGCGAACCAGCCCGAGTTTTGATGGTTGATATCTTTAAGATCCTGCCAGGGGATTCTGAGTTGACTGGAGAGTATCGACGGAAGTTGGGTAGTGCTTTGTATTAAAGCAGCGACTGTGAAAAGGAGAACGTGTGGTATGGCTAGCGTGAATAAGATAGTTGAATACTGGTCAGCCCATCAAGATGAGAGTCATCTCAGTGTTGGTTGGGACGAAGCTACAACTAGGTGCTGGCGGTGTGGATATAAAAGTAAGCTAGACAAATGTCACATTATTCCTGATTCCTGTGGTGGGTCAAATGAACCATCCAACCTTGTTCTTTTGTGTAATCTTTGTCACCGAGAAGCGCCAAATATCGCAGACCCTAGGTTTATGTGGATCTGGCTAAGGGCACATCGGGCCTTCTTCTATGACACCTATTGGTCTCAGAGAGGAGCGGAGGAATTCAGGAAGATGTTTGGTCGCAATCCATTTAAGTGTGTTGACTTAAATCATGTTGACGAGAATCAAGTCCAAAATCTTCTCAAAGACGAAATTCAAAAGGCTATAGTTCACTTCGGTGAGGGGAGAATGAATCCCTCAACTATCGCTTGTATTATATATTCAATCGAAGAACAACTCACAAAACGTATTTAGTCGCTACTTTACTTTGCATCAATCACCGTGTCGGATTCTCATACCAAAACACGCCGAGATCATCTACTTCCTCACAGGTCAAAAGATCTAAGTCACCATCTCCGTCGATATCGAACATCTCAATCCGGTCAAACTTTCTCCCTTTTTCATCACTGATGGCGTGGTCTATCCAGCCGGTGGGTGAGTTTTCTTGCCAGGCTACGGCGATCATTTCGTCTGCCTCACGCTGAGATTCTGAGGTGGTAATGATATCTGGCCGCCCATCTAGATTGATATCGGAGATTGCTGCGCTTTTGCCGAATGTCAGACCAAATGGCAGCCGCATGAGGGTTTCGGTCCAATCGCCTGATTTACCGCGAACACAATAAATCAGTTCGCCAGTAATCGTTGGACAGATCACATTTTCAGCGTCATTTCCACTGATATCTCCCAGACCTAGAAACATCACTTGCTTACCTTTTCCGCCAATTAATTGTCTCTTCCAATTCATTCCCTGCTTGCCTGGATTTTTGAGCCAGTAAATGCCAGGCTCTTTTCCGTAGCGATCAGATAGCACAATGTCCTTGTCTCCATCGCGATCAATATCAGTAGCACGCAGAGACATGATCCAATTCGCATCGCAAAGCTTGTGAAGTTTCCAGCTTGATGTGTCACGTGAGTTTAATGGATTCTCTAGCCAAGCGACAATTGCGTTGTCGTTTTTTGAGCCAATGACGATATCAATTCTCCCATCGAAGTTCATATCCATCGGCAGAGCAAACATCCAGCGACGACCATCGGTTGTTGGAAAGACGTCAGTTTTCCAGGCATCGGCCTCAAGATAGTCGGCCTTCGATTTCGGTGCCCAATGGACAAAAACATTATTCACCTTACCTTCGGCACACGAAACCACATCGACTGCCCCGTCGGCATCAAGATCGGCAAACACAGCATCCTCCACACCTCGGATTGAACCGACAGTGACCGAAGGCCAAGAGTTCTTGACGTTCTCAGGTCCAGGGTTGAGATAAACGGCAACCGCTCCTCCTTCTTCCCAACCTGTCGTGATATCCAACAGTCCGTCTCCATTAACATCCGCCACGCGAACCCCATCGGCACCACGTTTGCCTTCCAGTTTATCACTAGAATCAATCGTATGCCTCTGCCATGGCTCGGCCAGTACGGTTCCAGAGAGTAGCAGAAAGATGATCATGAATTTCATATTGTGCCCTTGGGGTGAGATGAGATTTTTCTGGCTGCTTTCTAGTTTACTGACTTAGTTCTTCCGTTTGCCATGCAACGCCTGCCTTCTCTGCATGTTCCATTAGTTTTGATTTTAATTTCTCAGAATCATTGAAGTCTTGCTCTTGAATGTAATAAGGTAAATCATCATCAAAGCGAGTGAAACATATTTGTTGCCATGATGGACCACCCCATTCCTTTCTAGTTGTCTCCACAAACTTAATGATCTCAGGCCAAGCAATTGTTAAAGATTCATCGAGTGCTGAGTAAGTGAGGCCCGATTCAAAGAGACGAATTTTCATCGTGCGATTTATTTTTCGCTTATGCAGAAACATTTTAGCTCCATAGAACATTAGGAAGCCACCTGCAAAAAGAACAATATCATACAACTCTGGCTCAAGGCTCTTTGTGATAATCGAGTATGGCCTGATTATTGTGAACCAAAAACCTACTCCAATGAATACTATCGCCATTAGCAATAATTTTTCAGATTGTTCTGAACAGATAAATTCTTGATCCAACTTCCCTAAATTTTCTTCAGTCTCTGTTGGCATATCTTCGGTTGTCGATTTAAAGGAAGGAATTTACTAAGAAAAGGTTGGAAATGGGGGGGATATGAAATTGTAATTATAGTTGATTCAGTATAGGCATTCTATCTGTTTATGCGGTATCCATCCTGTTTTGTTTGAACGCCGCAAAGAAAATTTCAAAACACAGAGGGAACAGAGGTTTACTTCGGGCTCATTTCTCCGTGGTCTCTCTGTTTAATTCTTTTTCTCTTCCTTCTTGGTGTGAAAATATTTTTGTCGTTCCAAACAGAAAAAACACCCGGCGTGCCATTCATCTATTTATCCGGTTTGCTTCAATTTCGTTTCACGCATCGAACCCGCTACGATTTCACTGCGTAGAGCATGGGCAATCGTTAAGAGAAGTGTTCACCGATAATGATTGACACCGCACAATCAGCTGGATGGCGGCAATGCGTTTGTGCTTTGATTGAATAAATACCTTGTGAGCATTACAATGGACTGGATGATTATTTGTTTGAGACCATCCTTCCTGCTTCACTTCGCGCCATTGAAGAACTCGGCGATGCCGGCAAGGTGCATAAAGCAGAGATTGCAGCAGCACAGGATTCCCCGTACGAGTTCTCCCGCCGTATTGCGAGACGTTTAACCAATAAGTGGAAGTAATATGACATGACGAATACTCAACCCTTCTTCAAGAACACCACTGTCCACCTGCTTGCATTCTTCGCTTTATTGCTCGGCTCTCAGGCCACGGCCCAAGATTTTTCTGCGGTTCGTGCGTTGCTTAAAGATGCGGTCTCTCAGCAGCAAGTAGCCGGTGGAACAGTTCTAGTTTTGCATCGTGGAGAAGTTGTTTTTGAAGAGAGTTTTGGGTTTGCCGATATTTTATCGAAGACCCCCTTTAAGGCCGATACCCCGGTAATCGTAGCTTCGATTAGTAAGCCACTGTTGGGTACAGCCGCGTTTCGACTTGCCGAACAGGGGAAACTGGATCATTCGGCAGCTATCTCTGATTACCTGCCAGAATTTTCTAGCGTAAAACTCGAATCGGGTGAAGTGATTACCCGTGCGCCAACCCTGACCGAACTCTTCACACATACCTCTGGCATGCGGAACTCAGAGGCACCTGGTGGTCGTCCATGGTTTGCGAAGTGGACCGAGGGAACACCGCTGGCCGATGTAGTGAAACGCTATGCGAGTGAGTTTCCTTTTCAGGCAAACCCCGGCAAACGCTATGCTTACAGCGGGATTGGCACCGATGTGGCTGCCCGAGTTCTTGAAGTAGCGTCCGGTCAGCCACGTAATGTACTGCTGGTTGCCCATGTTGCAAAACCACTGGGGATGACCAGCACCTTCTATCGCGATGCCAGGAGTCTCAAGCAAATTGGCCGCATGCCGACCCGTTACTTTCATGGCAAAAAAGGAAAGCTACTCAAGTCTACGTTGCGGCCTGTCCCGCCGACCAACACCTACAGTTCGTCCGGTGGCTCAATTATCTCCACCGCACCTGACTTGGCCCGCTGGTTGATGATGATCCGTAACCAGGGGCAGCACGAAGACGAGGCATTTCTGAAGCCGGAAACAATCACCGCAATGCTGCATGAATTCCCCCTTAGCAAGAATGCACAAGGCGGACTATTTATTCGTGAGAAAGATGCCACAGGCCGGGCAATCGTCGTCGGCCATTCCGGATCATCGGGGACCAATTGCTGGATCAATTTCAAACAAGACGTCATCGGAATCATGCTCACGCAAACCCGGGGATCAGACATCAAACAGTTCCGCATTGAATTGGAAAAACGGGTGACAGAGTGCTTTGACGATTAACCGTTTGTTAGGGGATACTTCACTGATGATGATTGACGCCGCACAATCAGATGGATGGCGACAATGCGTTTATGTTTCGATTGAATGAGGTTGCCGGGGACGCTATAATCGATTGGGATATTATTTGATTTAGACCATCCATCCTTGGGAACTAGACATTAACACATCTGTGAAAAGAGTGAGATTTATGGAACCGAAATCGTCCATTGGACCGACCGAGTCCGATCAAGAACCACCCCTGGGTGCCTGGCTACGAATTTACCTGCATGGCATCCTCGCGTTCGTTGTCCTTTATGCCGTGTCGTATATGGTAACAATGTTGGTACCTATATTCGACTTCACTGGCAGCCAGCTTCTGGCGATCATGCTGTCTATTTTGGCCATTTTGCTTGTGCCGCCGTTAGTTGGAAGTCTGATTATCTACGGACTCCTTCCTCTGATAGGTTTGAAGGAGGGATGGCGGGGCGTTATTGGTTGGGACACACGTCTCTTCGCTCGAGTTTCCGCGGCGCGTCAGAAATCGCGAATCGTGATCATTAACTGGCCCAGTAAGGAAGTCCGCACACTGGGAATTCTGACCTCCACTTTCACCGCCGATGACTCTGGAGAAGAACTGGCCGCCGTGTACGTACCGACCGCGCCAAGCACACGCTATGGCTATATTCGCGTGGTCGCACTAGATGAAGTGGAGATCACCAACATGACCCTAAAGGAATGGCAGCTCTTCCAACTTTCCTTTGGTTCGATCAGCCCCGAGTGTGGTCGAGCGGATCAAGATATCAACTAGCTATAAGTGTTAACGCACTGGCCGAATCACAGACTTTATTATCGACGGATTAATCAACAAGGGATTGCTGGAAACCTGCCACAACCCCGTGAAACATCAAAAATGATATTGTGGCTAATCTGATCGTTTTGAAAAGGGCATTTTAAGAAGCTAGTCCCCAGTATTTTCCTGTAGAGGCGCACCTGGGGGAAGTACGAATCTTAACTTCTTGTGGAGTGTTTCAAATTTATAGTGGGTATTCTTCACCGGCTCACCATCGAGATTCAGTTGCAATGGGCGATCGGTATGGATTTCGAATGAGCTCAACTGCCGATAACTAATGAATTTTTTGTCATCCACATTAGCGTTCATTAACTCATCAACCAGAGTACCAATTTCAAGCAAGGATACATCTCGTATCGCCATGACATCCAACAAACCATCATCCAATAATGCGTGTGGACAAACGGCAAATCCGCCACCAGCAAAGCGACCGTTGCCGACCGCGCCGACAATCATTTCAACTTCTTCTTCACCTTCGTCAGTAATGAGTTTGCCGTGATAGGGAGACATTTTGGCAGCCGTAATAATACCCATAATTGAATATGCTGCCCCACCGATAGCTTTCTTTAATTGAGGGGGAGTTGCGGCAGTTACTTCAGCGCCAAAGCCACCGCTGGCAACATTTATGAAGTACTGATTATTCACTTTGCCAACATCAATAGGCACGGCAGCATTCTCAGCGACAATTTGAAGTGCAGCGAGAGGATCGCCCTTAGGAATCCCGCAGCCGGTGGCAAAATCATTCGCAGTACCGTAGGGAACTACACCAACAGCAATCGTAGGATCGCTATCCGTACGCATGATGCCGTTAACAATCTCATTGATCGTGCCGTCGCCACCCGCAGCGATTACCACATCGACGTCGTCTTCCATGGCTTCGATCGCATATCGTGCAGCGTCGCCACCTTCCCAAGTAATACGTATTTCCAGAGGAAACCCCTGATTCCGCATTTGTGTCACTGCGGCTCGTAACGCTGGGTCACCTGCGGATTTTCCATTAACGATGAGTCGCATCCTGCGTTCTGGTTCGTTCGACATGGTTTTCCTTTGACACTGCTATTGTTCGGTTTCGTTAGGATCTGGGACGTTAAGGAACTGCTTCATCTTGTCGTCAATTTGTTTGCCAACACGTGCGCCAGCCGTCGCCATTGGGTTGGAAATCACATGATGAATGCGATCAACTTGGTCTTCGACTTCGGCGATCTTCCCCTTCACTTGGATTAGGATGTAGATAGAGATTATAAATGAAACTACCCACACAGTACAAATGGACACGGAGCACCATTTGATCACCTCAATCGAACTTAACATTCGTTTATTTGATTGGCGAATATCCTGTCGATGCTGTTGCCGGTCTCGGACACTATCATCTTGCTCCTGTTGTCGACGATCTTCGTCACGCTGAATGATAAGCTCTGCCGCAGCAATTAGATCGGCGGGGGGTCTGTCGAAGATGCAGTTCGTTTTTGAGGCATTATTTTCTCCAACTGATGGACGTGATAGTAAAATAGACCGGATAAAATCTATAGTTTCATTTATCTTGTAGCACTCCAAATCTCAATTTACCTGAACATTCTTGCAAAATTCAATTTATTTTTTACTATTCACGATTCTAATCGATGAAATGCCTCTGGTTGTTCATCTATACTGAAGTTACTTCATATCAATAAACCTCTCTTCTTCAACTAAGGCCAGCTCTTCAATCACCGGATATTAGAAGAATATTTCAGAATGTTTGTGACAATCTCCGGATTCGGCCCTACTTATTAAAACGACTCTATCTTAGGAAGATGGCCGAATGCAGCAGGCAACTATTAAAAATATACTAAGCGGAGACCTTGACGCGTACGAAGCGGTGGTCCGGCAATATCAGGGAATGCTGCTGGGGTACGCGGCTAATCGGTTGACTGATATAGATGCCGCGCAGGAAGT
>NVWB01000315.1 GCA_002733575.1 Blastopirellula sp.
AGTTATCCGTGTGCCTGTTCCGCCGCTAACCGAGGAGCGGCGTAAGGAGCTGGGCAAACTGGTTCGTATTGTTTATCTGCCAGAATTCTTCCGGCACATCCGCTCGTTCAGGGGACCACTCCGGCAATAGCTCTCTAATGCTCGCTTCGGCTTCGGCAAGCCGCGCCAGGGCCTGGGCAGTCGCGTTGAGTCGTTGAGACAAGTTTAAGATTGAAAGTTCGGCATCAATTTGGCTTAGATCGCCTGCGCCAAGCCTCTCTTCTACCAAGAGAAGTAATGTAGTGAGTTGCTCCTCTTGCGCCAAGGCCAATGCAGCTTGCTCGGTCGCGCCCTGCCAATCAACGAGCACAGCAAGAGCTTCGGCGGATTTCTCCTGAACTATTAACTCAAAAGCTTGCTGGGCAGCGATTCGACTATAAGTAGCCTGTTCTCTTCGCGTGCCAAGCTTGTTGCGCAAATCGATAGTCTGGTTGATACCCACTCTAAAATTGTTATCAATCCCTTCACGCTCCAATTCAGAATTGATCTGGGGATTATATAAGGGCCTCTCTCTTCCATCAGCGAATGAGAACGCTGAGTTCATTTCTTCTCTAGCGGCGATTATTGCCGGATGTTTCAGAATTTGGTTTCGAAACCAGACCTCCCAAGGCAATTCAGATGAAGCTGCATACACTTCGACCTGGAGAATCAAACTCACTAAACCAATGAAAATCATACGATTGAACAAATACGTATACATACACGACATCCTCAGACCTGATTTTTTCAAACCAATTGATTAACTAACATGCTTGGAAAACGGCACTAAATAATTAGTGACTACGCTGACCAATTTTCTGTAGCGAAAATATTTAGGCTACAAAATAAAAGCTGACAAGTTATTCAAGTACCACCAAGCATTGTCCAATAGCGCGTTTAAGGGCTGTGGGAAACAGTTACGTGGTATGAAAGTGAACCCGTTTTACGGGTAGGCGAGGTACGGTGGTGCTCTAAGAGGGGGGTGTAACGTAAAAAATTTCTTTCGTTTTGGCGTAACCAAATATAGTTGAATTGGAGACTTACTAGAGGAAAAGACCAAGAAAACTAGAACTGCAAATATCAAATACAGCAAATCCAAGTCAATAACCTTAGCCAGCAAGTTATCAGCAAGAAACCCTTGCTCGAAGTCATTGTGTTCAGATTGAGCACCGTGCTCTATATGCCCACCAATTGACTCGAAGTGAAGAGATACAGGGGGCTCAAGACCATCAAAACAATAATGCGCAACAGCACCGCCAACACTAAAAAGTGCCAGTGTTGCTATCAGCAAGTACGCTGTTATTTTGCTCGGTTTCGGGCTCATTTGATAACCAAAATATTATCTGCACATCTTCAATCCGAGAGAAAGGCTATCACAAACATCGATTTCTGTATATAAATCCTCAGAAGCCAAAGCCGCAATAGCCCTGCCTTCCCCTATTTTCCCCGTCTTTTCCTTTCCCAATTATCAATTCCAGAAATGATGCTCACAGGACAGTGATGCTCATTCGATGCTTTCCCGGTGATCTTACCGAACAGCTCAGGTATCGCCCGCATTTCACAGCCGGGAGTGGCCAACACAGCCGCAATCAAGAATGAGACCCCTAGATGGCTAAAAAAATACCCCAACCAGGCAAGTAGAGCGATCCCTAGTAAGGTGCTATTTGCGTCACCATTGATGACATAACCGCCCAAGGCGATAACTACGAAGAAAACTAGTGAAACAATCAAGGGGTAACGATGCCAGTCCTTCGAATAACCTATATTTATTACATAATTGAAAATGCAGATTGGCGCCACTAACATTAGGGATAAATTGGGAAGATATCGAATCGGCTGTTCTATAAAATCGGCTGCGATGTTCGTTATTTCCCATAGCGCATACGTGCAAAACAACCCCAAAGAGAGTCTAGCCATCCGACCTATTGAGCCAGGCCTGGAAAGCGTACCTTGTTCAAGCAGCTCCAATGACATTGAATGACCTCCTACTTAAATCGATTTATGCTACGCAGCTTCCTGTCTGTATTGGAGGGCAAGGAACAGAACCGTAAGAACAAAATACGCAACAATCTCCTTGCTGAGGTTTAAGAATTTCATTGCAGTTTGAGCACGCAAAGAAAAACTGGCAAAAATCTGTTGGCATTGTCTCAATCTGGCTGTGGTCACAATGCGGGCATGTGATCAACGAATCTAGTATTAATTCAGACAAAGTTTTTCCTCTCTTTTTAATGCGAAATATCCTAGGGTAGATGAGAGCAATAATCCGAAAATCCCAATGTATACAAATGTCGGTTGCCAACTCGCATAGATACCGAAAATGATAAGCAATCCAGATACAATTTCTACGATTAGTGGAAGTGGCTGTTTATGAGCGCGAAAACTAATTACACCACCTACTACAGCTACCAGTACGAACAAAGGAAAGACATAATTCGAAATAACGCCCTCCCAAGGAGCCAAAACTCCCAATCCTATACTGCTTCCTAACGTAGCAAATAACGGCCAGCAAACTGGACAGGCCATTGCAGATAGTAAGGCTCCTAATGATCCAACTTTGTCGATGAAAGTCAGTTTCATGGAATGCACTCCGTTTTAGCGTCCCTGAAGAATAAGGGTCTCTGTACATCAATGGCGATAAGTATGTATCCTGTAGTGACTACAGGAACAAGAACTAATTGAATGGAGGCATGTATTGTGAAATCACTGTCGATCGGTGGGTTGTCGGAAAAAACAGGCGTCAACATTGAGACAATTCGTTACTACGAACGGGAAAATATCTTGCCCAAACCCAGCCGTAGTGATGGTGGGCGAAGGATCTACAACAATGAAGATGTCAGGCGACTAAATTTTGTTCATAAGTGTAGAAATTTGGGTTTCTCTCTCAGAGAAATAGTAAGTCTCATGAGTTTAGTGGATACGGGAAACTTTACTTGCAAGCAAGTGCATGAGTTAACCGTAGTACATGTAAAAGAAGTCAGCGAAAAAATAGAGAATCTAAAGCGGATGGAACGAGTACTGTTGGAAATGGCTGATAGATGCGGAAAGGGGAGCATACCCGACTGTCCGATTATCGACAGCTTATTTCTCGAATAGTTCGTCCAGTTTTTGACTATAATCTTCGGCATCAACCATGCCAACCGATCTGTGAATTTCTAGACCTTCAGCACTTAGAATCACTAAGGTCGGCATACCAACGACTTTATAATAGCCAGCAACGTCCTCATGCTCATCCGTATCAACTTTAAGGAAAATGTAATTATCAAGAGATTCTATGACGGCGGGATGACTGAATACACTAGCATCCAGCGCTTTACACGCAATACACCATTCTGCGTAGAAATCGAGAAGCACCATTTTTCCTTGGCTGGCGGCATCGATAAGCGCGGTAGCAACTAGCTCTGGAATTGAGTTGGGATCGCTAATCTCAAATTCACTCGATCCAAGTTCGCTAATGCCAGGGCTGTATCCTAATTCAATGATTGCTGTATACATATCATCTAACGATACTAAGGCGGGATCATATTTTACAGTAAACGCATCTCTGTCGAGGAACACCTCAACATTATCTTCTGAATCTATTCCTGCGAGCTCTGACAGAGCCGCTACCACGCCATCGGGTCAGCTTAGTCAGGTTACTCCGCCGACACTTTTCATCATTCCCTCGACGAATATGGTGACCTGCGACAATTCGACCTCAATTGCTGATGCTTTCACCGATAGAGACAACATAGCAACCAAACTCAGAAGAGATAGGGTACTTATCAAGCTAATCTTCCGTTTAATCATTGAAATATCGGGCTCCATTGGACTGTGAGAATATACTGATTTCAGAGTATGGAACCTGAACCCACTACAGGAGCAAGCTTTTTCCTATTTGCTTAATCTGAAATTTGGTAACTCAAAACAACTACATTGTAGTTTGAATACTATCTACTAAAAATTCTCGTCGGTTGCTCTGTTCCGCCACTGGCCGTTATTCCTCAAAACTACTGTATTTTTGCTTTGATACCATTTTTTCAGTGGCCAGATTTGGCCATTATCTCGACGATGCATAGGTACAAATTTGCTGGCAATTTTGGCGCTTTAACCCACCAGCCGGCGCCAACCAATCACTACTGACGTTAACGAGAAACCAAGGCCGAGCAGGCTCAGTGCAATGACCAGCAAGTCCCATAGTGGTCTTTTATCCACGAGGAATTGGAAGTCCAAGCTGTGCAAGCCGTTAAACAGCCAGCGCTCGCGTCTGCTCGCATCTGTTACGCGATTCACGATTTCTCCTGTTTCGAGATCAATGTGATACCAGGTAGATTCACTGTCATCAAATTTGGCCCGATAAACTGGGAAAGGTCGGTAACGATTATGGCGAGAGTAATAGTAGTCGTCTGCTTGTTGAATCATATCCACGCTTAGCAATTTGGCGTCGGGTAATAACTTCGGAATCGCTGCCCCAATTTTCGTTAGCAGCAATACGGACTGATTATTCACTGAGTCTCCACCAAAGCTTATTTCTTTTTGTTCAATCGATTGTACAATCGAATAGTAGCTCTGGCCCTCAATCGTGTGCCAATCGACCTCCTTGACCGATTGTGCGATTGATGAAAAATTAGGAATTGGCAAGCCAGACAAACGCAGAGTGCCCCCACCGGTATATCGGTTCATTTGCGCGCTGGCCGATGCGCCAGAGTTAAAGATTCCCCACGGCCCCATAGACATCAAGCCACTGAAGATGAAGGTGGAAACAATAACAAAGGTGCACAGACCCAGAATGTGATGCCATTTCATCCAATCCTTGTAAGGGCTTCGGTTTTTACCCGGATAGGGAATTCGAAATTGAATTCTCATCAGCCCAATAATTCCCCCAGTCACGACGGACACGATTCCTAGCAATGAGACGTAGATTATGACTTGATTCCACAGAGAGGCGTTTTTTCTTAGTTGTACTGGGTAGATCCAATGAATCGTCGATCCTAGCCAATTCCAGAAGCGCTCCGTTTGATGAGTATCCCTCACCACCTGTCCGCTTCTACTCGATATGTACAACTCGGTCCCGGCTTCGTCATTGAGGGCAACCTTGTGAAGAGGCCGAAATCGATCCAACTCCGCCGATACAGTCCACTGATCGAGTTCTATCTGCTCAACGTAATTAGGCACGCTGTCATCACCGCTGAAACCAGATAATGTCGCGGCAGTTACCGCCGATGCTTCGTCTACTCCCGAGACTAGCTCACCTGTATCGGCGAACACAAAATAAGGAACCCCAGTAATACTCTCAAATTGATAGGTCGGCCTCGCCATTATCGATGTTAGTTTCACACCTGTAAAAACGCTGTCATTAGCAATTGATTTTGATGCCTGTAAGGGGCTTAGGAGTACCTGTCCAAGCTCCAGCTGCGACAAATTATTGAGTCTCTCCTCCTCAGTAAGCTCCGGGTACTCCACATACATCATCACGATGCCACTGGCGAACCAGAGTGCGAAGAGCAGGCACATCCCCACCCCTAGCCACCTGTGGGCAAGAAACAAAAAGCGCTTGGGTTTCATGGAATTTGGTAAAACCCTGAGAGCGTCAGGATCACTGTTATGTCATTGCCGGTCTCATTAGACAAATACCAACCATGCACACCGCTGAAGGGGGCCACAAGATAACCGCTTGAGGAGTCAGCTCGCCCCTGTTTGTAGAACATGACGTCGCCAGGTGCTTCTGTAGTTCTTATAGTATGACCGTGAAACTCTGCGAGCAATAATTCAGGATCCGTTAGGTCTCTCGCCTCCCAATTGTAAGAAACGGAATTGCCCGCCTGCATATCTAACATGTATTCGAGGTCAGAATTCGCGAACAGGGGAATCTCTACGACATCCTCACGATAGTCTGGCTGGGACTCATAGAAGACATTTTCTGCCAGCGGAACGTCGATCCATTCTACTTCTTCCTCATCTGCGCAAGCCGACAGTAACAGCGTGGCGATGATAAGGCTGAAGAGTTTTAACTCAATATTTCTAGTACGCAGGGATGTAATGATCAAATTTGCCTCTCGTATGAGCTAAGCCTTTGCTTAGCTGCTTATCAACATGAATAGCGTTCGAAGAATAGCAAGAAGGCTGACCATCTGGCTAAGAACACAGCAACTATTGCACGTTAAGAAACGTTAAGAAACGTTAAGAAACGTTTCTTAACTGCGAATGGACCTCGCTTTTGCAGTAGTATGCCCACCCTAATCCAAGTGTCACCTACAAAGCTGTGCCTGTAATTACTACAAAGCCCAATTAATTTACCGTGAGCATATCCATGTCCAGAACTAGAAAATCGAGATTCCCGACGTTACGCAACCCACTTAGAACAGCCATCAGCTTGGCGGCGTTAAGCATATCGACCCTTGCTGCAGCACAGCAAAACACAATCGAGGAAATAGTAGTTGTAGGCCAGGGAGGCGTGGGCAGCATCCGTCTCACCGAACAGAACGGTGCTGGCAGCCGCCTCGGCCTGTCGGGTCTAGACTTACCGGCCAGCGTTGACATAATTAGTCGTGAGGAAATCGCTACCAAGGGTGACTACGGTGCTCTCGAGGCGGTTACTCGAACCACCGGCATCTCAGCGAGTGCGAGCCCCGGCAATGGTGGCACGTCTATCTCATCTCGAGGCTTCAACGGGCATGGCTCAACGGTATATACCTATGGCGGCACACGCCTATACATAGTGGCAGGTACGGTTACTTTTCCCGCAGATACTTGGACCTTAGAGAGGGTAGAGGTTTTGCGCGGCGCCGGTTCTGTGATTAATGGTGTGGGGGCCTTAGGAACGACTATTAACTACGTTCCTAAATCGCCAGTGCTGGGCGACAGTGAATTCGAAAGCGCCGTAGCGATGGGCAGCTTTGACATGAAACGCATTGCCTTGGGCGGCGGCAACCAGATATCTGAAGATTGGGCATTCCGCCTCGATGGCAGCTATCAGGAAGAAGAGGGTTATGCCGATCGCGCGGACGAGGCTCGTGAGGTGCTGGCTGGCTCTTTACTCTATCAACCCTCCGCTGATCTGAGTGTTCGTTTTAGTGTGGACTTTGCCGATGTCGATGCAGCGGCTTTCTGGGGTACACCTCTGATCGATGGCAAGGCCAGCGATTCCCATCGACAGAACAACTACAATTTCGCCGACGGCAAGGTGAACTACGAGGATATGTGGTCTCGCATGCATGTTGAATGGAGACTCGCAGACAATATCACCTTCAGAAATGACACGTATATCCTAGACGCATCCAGGGAGTGGCAGAATCTTGAAGAATATTCATACGACGCCGTCAACAACCAAGTTGATAGAGCTTATTATCTCGGAATTATCCATGAAGAAAAGCAAATAGGTTCTAGATTTGATTTCTTGATCGATACGGAATTGGCTGGCAGGGCCAATAGCCTGAGCATTGGCGCTGAAGTGAACGATATTGAACTCGACTATCTCAATAATTTCAGCACCGGCGGTTTTGGTGTAAGCGATAGCGTGCCCGTCTTTGGATTCGAGCCTGGTGTAATTCCTATCGCAACCATCCCGACTATCCTGGACTACCAAACCGATACCCTACAGGCGGCGATATTCGTCGATAACGTGTTACAGCTATCCGACCAGCTAAGCCTAGTCTTGGGCGGGCGCTACGACAGCATCGATTTCGATCGCTACGACCTCGCCATAGGCGGAAATCCAGCATCCAGCTTCGACACCGATTTTTCGGAATTCACGTGGAGAGCAGGCTTGGTTTATCAACCTACTGAGGAGATGAGTATCTATGCTCAGGCGAGTACAGCAGCAGACCCCGTTACGTCGCCAATATCAATTAGCAACAGCAACAAAGATTTTGATCTTGCAACGGGCCGACAGTATGAAATTGGCCTTAAGCAACAGCTACTGCAGGGTCGAGCTGAGTATACTCTCGCGTATTTTGATATTGAAAAGGAAGATATTCTCACCCGTCTGCCCGCATCAGTCATAACTGAACAGATCGGCCAGCAAAGCTCAGACGGAATCGAATTTACTTTACGAGTAAACCCAACAGACTCACTGAGCATTGATTTTAATGTGGCTAGCATCAATGCGGAATTTGATGATTTCTATTCAGGTGGTGTTTCTCTTGCCGGCAATACACCAAGGAATGTGCCAGAACAAACTATGAATCTCTGGCTGAACTGGTCTCCAATTAATAATGTTCAGGTAGGCGGTGGATTTCGTTATGTGGATTCTCGATTTGCCGATGATGGCAATAGCGAAGAGATGCCCGATTACACCGTGTTCGATGCCAGTGTGAACTGGATGGCTACTGAAAAGCTTACAGTGACACTAAGAGCAAGAAACTTAACCAATGAAGACGACTACGTGCTGGCTCCCTATGTCCCAAATCAATGGATATTCGGTGATCCCAGAGCCTATGAGCTCAGTTTCCGTTTTTCCTTGTGACGTACGGTTAAACAGGATCAAAGAGGTTAACGGTTGGAAATCTATCAAAACCTGATTAGCCCTTGCTTTCAGACGGATCATCACTGCGCTGATAAGTGCGTTCTTCCTGAATTTTCCCATCGGTTTTGTGGATTTTTACGGACGCGGTTTTGTCCTCCATAAATTCTCTGGTCTTATCGATCACCTGCTGCTTAGTGCCTCCAATTAGTGTGGCTCGAGAACCACCCTGCTTTTTGAGCTTCCAGTGATCATCGTCTTTTGTGATGTGGTAGTTATCCATCTTATTTTGTCCCTGTAAATTTTCATGCGTGAAAAATAAACTACTGAGGTGGGTTGTCTCTCAACTTTAATGACAATCCAATGGCAGACCTGCTGCCATACATCTGGCCACCTCAAAGGTTATAGCTAACAATTTGGCAGATCATCCAAATTATTTTTTGTAGCAGTATCCCTGTCAGTCCGTAAATATTTCCCATTGGGGCCATTGACCACGTGGATTTCAGTACGTCCTGATTCCCATGGCACATGATAGGTGTGAATACGATTTTCAATATCCCTGATAGCATCAGCTTTCAACCGTGGGGACCAAGGCTGGCCTGGATCACACAGTTTAGTTATATCGCCATCTCTATCTTTACCAGTGTTTCGCACAGCTCGATCAGCCATGATATTTCTCCTTGCCAATAAGGCAGTTGTCGTTTAGTATTTGACGAATTCGTCAAGTTGACGGCCAAAAATAAAGGCTTTTCAGCCCAATAATTAAACGTCAATTTAAACTATACGGAATCGTCAATATGGTGTCAAGCCCTACTCAATCAATATTCAGTCAAAGACTCAAAAAAATGCGTGAATTGCGCAAATTCAATCAAGAACAATTGGCCGACAAGGCTGGATTGCCCTCTACAGCCGTATCACATTTCGAATCTGGCGCTCGAAAGCCGTCATTCGAGAACTTGCGTAAATTGGCCGATGCACTGGAGGTTTCAATTGATTACTTGATGGGACGTGTTAATGAGACAACTGGTGAGAAGCCTTATGAAGCTGAGATATTTAGGGATTATGAAAATCTAACGGACCAAGACCGCGAGCTCGCTCGTGATTTCATGGCAAGTTTAGCGAAGCGAAACGCTTCGTAGCCCTCTAGCAAGGCGAGTTATGACAGAAATTTGGAAAATGAATGCAACTAGGCTAGGAGAAAAGCTAGCCAAAGAACAAGAGTTTACCTCTTTACCAGTCGACCCAAAACAAATAGCGCATACACTGGGCATTGTTATTGAGCCTCTCCCCTCAGACAGAACAAGTGTCTCCGGCATGCTTGTTTACGTTAAGAACGAAAATACCGGCAATGACATTTTCGGTATTAAATACGCCACCTACATAGACAATCCAGGATTCCAGAATTTTTCTATCAGCCATGAACTGGGACACTACCATATTCCTGGCCACCCTCAAGCGCTGCTAGGGAATGGCTATCATGAATCCCGTGCCGGTTTTATAACTGATGATCGCTACGAACTTGAAGCCGATCATTTTGCAGCGGGCCTATTAATGCCAGGCTACCTCTTCGACAAAGCACTGAATGAAGTCCAGAGTGGCTTAGCTGCTATAGAAAAGCTTTCAAACCAATGCGAAACCTCCTTAACATCAACAGCCATACGCTACGCCCAACGATCGCCAGACCCGGTGGCCATCATCGTAAGTGAGGGACCAATAACGCTTTACTGTTTTATGTCGGATGAATTGAGAGAGCTTAAAGAGTTAAACTGGATTAAGAAAAATACGCCTCTTCCTCGAAATTCCCACACATTCGCCTTTAATCAATCAGAAAAAAACGTAGCTAGTGGTGCTCGCGTCGACGGAGCAGCTACTCTTTCAGATTGGTTTTCTTGCGATTTGAATTACGAAGTCTACGAGGAGGTGATTGGACTCGGGGGGTATGGTAAAACCCTTACCGTGTTGTCAGTAGAAGAGTTACCGGAACAAGAGGATATCGATGAAGAAGATGAGCTAATTGATTCTTGGAAGCCGAAGTTTAAGCGCTAGGATTTTCAATGTGTTCTTTGCTTTTGCTTTCCCTTTTTTCCTGCTGCATGCCATGTGTTAGTGCGAAGTTATAGATAACTTTGTCCATCGTTGTTCGCATATCCATTGCATCTGCCCTACTCACATACTCTTTCTTTATCCTTGAAATATGAACGAGATTTCTGGCGTCTCGAGCGCTATTCATCACACTTCGTTGTTCCTCGGTGATAATTCCTTTCTCTGCCGCCTGCTGAATTAAAACGTGAAAGACATCGTCATAGTTTTCCAGCACACACCCCAAAACCCCCTCATAAAGCGCCCCACACATGAGCGTATAGGAAAGCCAGGCTCCGGTCTCAAAAACTTGTTCCGCTTCCTCATAATATTGACCGAGCCTCTTTCGATACCTTTCATCCTCCACAAAGGGAAAAAGGGCTTCATAATCGCGAATACCGTGGTGGTGAATAACTAATCTCAGTGAATTCGTACTCAAAAACCCCTCGTCAAATCCATGCCATATTAGAGAGTTATTGTTTAATTCAAAATCCTGCCCTTCGACCAATGGCCGATATCCCATGTCCGGAGAGTGACCAGCAAGAAACTCAACATATTCGATAGCATAGGCTGACAATGTCGGAACAAGGATCTCCATATCATAGGAGTCCCAACGACTTGGGGGATTGATGGGCCGCCGAAGGTCCAGATACACAGTTTTCACAAATATTTTCCCCTTTATAGAAACTCATCCACTAATCTATTCGGCGCCCGATAATCTTGGCCAATATTTTTAAAGTACCGCTCAATTCGAACCAGTTAGTCGAGATTTCGAAATTCTCCGAACCCACCAATTTAAGAGAAATAAAATGCAAAAATTAGTTTATACTTATGA
>NVWB01000316.1 GCA_002733575.1 Blastopirellula sp.
CAAGAAATATGAAGAATCTAAAGAGTGGTGGCCGAAACCCCATGAACCGCCCAAGGGTACACCGAATGTCATCATCTTTTTGTTAGACGATGTTGGCTTCGCTCAGTTTGAATGTTTTGGAGGATTAATCGAAACGCCCAACATCAACAAACTGGCCAAAGGCGGCTTGCGGTTCAATAATTTCCACACTACCGCATTGTGCTCGCCTTCTCGGGCTTCGCTAATGGCCGGTCGCAATCCGCATTCCATTGGCTTGGGAAGTCATGCCCTGACTGCGATGGGTTTCCCCGGTTACAACGCCATCATGCCGAGTTCGGCCAAGTCGGTGGCCAACTATCTAGAAGGTGCCGGGTTTGTGAACTATGCCCTGGGGAAATGGGATCACACTCCGTCCTACGAAGTTTCGCAAGTCGGTCCGTTTGATCGCTGGCCCAGTGGTGAAGGTTTTCAGCATGCCTATACATTCATGTCGGCCGATGTTCATCAATTTGTGCCTGTGATGTGGAATGACCACACGCCTGAACCTTATCGCAAGAGCGAACATCTCGATAAAGACCTAGCTGATCGGGCCATTCACTGGATCACCGGTCACAAGTCAATCAAGCCCGATCTGCCATTCATGATGCTCTGGGCCTCTGGTTCAATGCACTCGCCCCATCATGCACCGGATGAATTCATAGAAAAATATCGCGGCAAATTTGATCAAGGTTGGGATAAGGCCCGCGAAGAGATCTTGGCTAATCAATTGAAATTAGGAATCATCCCCGCTGATACAAAAATGACCACACGCATCGATGAGATCCCGGCCTGGGACTCGTTAAACGATGAAGAGAGAAAACTCTATTCAAGACAAATGGAAGTCTTTGCGGCCCAAATGGATCATGTCGATCATCAAATTGGGCGTGTGGTAGATGAACTCGAACGCATTGGTGAACTCGACAATACGCTAATCTTTGTGACTGCCGATAACGGTGCCAGTGGCGAAGGTGGTTTGGCCGGTACGTTTAACGAAACTTATGTACTCAATGGCCTGCAAACTCCGTTTGATGCCAACATGCGGCACTTCGACAACTGGGGCGATGCCACAACCTACCCGCATTATCACGCAGGCTGGGCCATGGCCGGCAACACACCATTCCGTTTCTTCAAACAAAGCGAACACCGTGGCGGGCAACATGATGCGATGGTCGTGCATTGGCCGAAGGGGATCAAAGCCAAAGGAGAAATTCGCCATCAATATCATCACATCACCGATGTTGCCCCGACCATCCTCGAAGCCACCGGTGTCGAGATGCCTGAAGTCTATCATGGAGTACGCCAACAACCGCTTGATGGTGTTTCGATGATGTATGCGTTTGACGATGCCGAAGCACCGAACCGTAAAGAGCGACAATATTACGAAATGTTTGGCAATAGGGCCATTTGGTCAGAAGGCTGGAAAGCGGTCACACTACACGCCAATCGTATGCCTTGGAATGTGAATGTTGTGCTTCCGTTTGATCAAGACAAATGGGAACTCTACAACACGGCCAATGATTTTTCTGAAAGTAACGACTTGGCCAAAGAGCATCCCGAGAAACTGGCAGAGCTTCAAGAGATGTTTGAAGAGGAAGCTTGGAAATTCAATGTTTATCCTCTGTATGATGACATGATCAAGCGAGTGGCCAGTCAGGAGAATCGATTATTCGGAGACAAAAAAGAGTTCGTCTACTATTACCCTGGTGCCGTTCGCATTGCCGAAAAAGCATCGGTGCCGGTCAAAAATCGTTCGCATACGATTGAAACCAACATTGACCTACAGGGCGATGAGCAAGGTGTGATCGTGGCAGTCGGCGGCATGACAGGCGGCTTTACGTTGTTCATCAAAGACGGAAAGTTGTTCTACGATTACAACTATTTGGATGGCGTTTACTACACGATGTCAAGCGAGACTTTGCCCAAAGGTCCAACTGACCTGAAGTTTGTCTTCACAAAAACAGGCCCGTTTGCTGGTACAGGCGAACTGTTTGTCAACGGTGAGAAAGTGGCCGATAACATGATGCCCAAGATGCACATCAGCACCTATTCACTTGCCGAAACCTTTGATGTTGGCCGCGACACTGGCACACAAGTCTCTAAACTTTACACAGGGCCATCGATCTTTAATGGCGACTTAGAGAAGGTAGTGGTCACGCTGGATGACTAATGGCCCTCTTTTGCACGAATAAATTAACCGCAGTTGCCCATTGCAACTGCGGTTTACTCTTGAAATATCCTACCTGCGGTGCGATACTTGGTACTTCACTGATCCAATCAATCATTCGCCTGGAACTGATCGCATGTCTCGATACTTGATTCTATTTGCTACCGTGTTGTCTCTTTGCTGCTTGAGTCAACTCTCTGCGGCCACCAGTGATGAAAAATCTGCTGACAAGATCACGCCGGATAGTTCGTATGTGATTGTGGTTAATCAATCGACTGCGGAAGATGCACAGTGGCAGAAAGTGGTCTCGGCATTAAAGGCCAAACACAATGCAAGTGTCATCACGTACAAAGAATCAATTGACGAAACACTAGCAATCTTGAAAGTACAGTATCCTCGCTACACCTGCTTCGTAGCCCAACCCGATGAGGTCACCGTCGATTTTGTAGCACAAGTGCATCAACTGACCCGCAAGTTAGACGATGACCCCTACATTGATACGTTCGCCGGAATCCTCACCGGGTACGATGCCGCGAATGCGTTGACGATTGCTAAAGAGAGTAAACCGCTTGTGATCAAGAAGGTGGCCTCTGGCACCGACTTTGCAACTTCGATGGTCGAAGAGGGTCTGTGGTATGACGAACTAGAAAAGAACAAATTCGTCAAAAAAGAATTAGGCGGCAAGGCCGTGCAAAGCGAAGGACCAGACGACACAACCCAAGCGTTGGTTGATTCACTGAACAATTATCAGCCTGATTTGTTCATCACTTCAGGTCATGCCACACAAAGCAATTGGCAAATTGGATTTCGATATAAGAACGGATACTTTGTTTCTAAAGCAGGCCAAATGTATGGGCTTGATAGCAATCGCAAGCAAATCGAAATTGATTCCCCCTCCCCTAAAGTTTATTTGCCGATTGGCAACTGCTTAATGGGCGACATCAACAGCAAAGACTGCATGGCGCTGGCTTGGATGAACGATGTGGGCGTGCGACAAATGATTGGCTACATGCAGCCAACCTGGTACGGCTACATGGGCTGGGGTGTGTTGGATTATTTTGTTGAACAGCCAGGCCGGTACACGTTGAACGAAGCCTTTGTTGCGAACAACCACGCACTCATTCATCGCTTGAATGACTCTTCCATTTCAGCCGCCGACAAACGTGGACTATCGTTTGACAAAGACATGGTCGCATTTTATGGAGACCCTAAGTGGTCGGCCAAAATGGCCAATCGCCCCAAGTATTATGGTCAACGTCTGGAAGTCAAAGGCGATCTCTACACGCTCTCGATTAGCCTGAACAAAGGGGCCGATTCTTTCCAGCCGGTCAACACCAATGGTTCACAACGGGGTGGACGCCCTTTGATTCAGTTTCTGCCAAAGCGAATCAAAGACGTAAAGATCGTCGCCGGCGGTGATCTTAACCCGGTGATTACCGATGACTTCATCTTAATCCCGAACCCACAAACGGCCGATCCTGATCGCAAGTATGTGGTTCAGTTTACGGCAAAGACCTTGTTGCCATAGAACTTGGAATTTTATATTTCGTGGTACTGTTCTCGAATTAATCAACTCTAGGGACTTCCCTAAATGCTTTACGACCCGATATATCTTCTCTACATTGCCCCTGCGTTACTCCTAGCGGCAGTGGCCCAATTGTGGCTGCGTTCGACCTATGCCAGAGCCATGCAAAAACCGGCCTCACATACCGGTGCCGCAGCGGCCCGTCATATTTTAGATGCTGCCGGTTTGCACGATGTGAAGATTGAACAAGTGCCAGGCCACCTGACCGACCACTATGATTCACGCGACAAGGTGCTGCAACTAAGCCCTGAAGTCTACCAAGGAAAAACTTTAGGAGCGGTCGGCATGGCTGCCCACGAAGCTGGGCATGCGATTCAAGATGCCCGAAATTACTTCCCGCTCGTGATCCGTAATATGGCAGTACCAGCGGCCAGTTTTGGAAGTAACACGAGTTTATTTTTACTTCTAGTTGGCCTTGCCTTTGGATTGCCTAAACTGATCTTAGCCAGCATCCTACTGTTTAGCTTAGTAGTTATTTTTCAAGTGATCAACTTACCCGTCGAGTTCAACGCCAGTAGTCGAGCCAAGGCCGTACTGGCGGACATGAATATCGTCGCAGAGAGTGACATGCAAGAAGTCCGCAGTATGCTTTGGGCCGCTGCTTTAACCAATCTGGCCGCCACGTTGCAAGCGATGTTGTCTCTGATTTATTACATCTCACTGATGTTTCGCCGTAAGGGCTAAATCTCTGCCAACTACAAAACGCCCTGTTATTTCAGAGCCTTCACCAGTGCTGACATGGCCCGCAGCTTGGCGTCCACTTGATTCGGCGGTGCAAGTAGCAGAAAGATCTTATGTACTTGCCTGCCATCTAGACTCTCAAAATCGAGTCCTTGTTCATGATACGCGGCAATGCCCGTCAATTGTGTAACAGACGCATGTGCAGTATGAGGAATGGCAATTCCTCGACCGATGCCGGTTGACCCATACTCTTCTCTCTTTTGAAGCGAGGCCAGAACATCTTGGGCGTTCTCTTGGTTAAGAACTTGCTGCTCGACCATGATCTGAATTAAATCTTCAATGGCCGCCTGCTTTGTTTTTGACTCTAGTTGAAAGAAACTTCCCTCGTCGAGCAAGAAATCTAGCTCTAACTTTTCTAGTTGTGTGGTAAACCAAAGCAAGTTTCCACAGTAAGAACAGAGGGCCTCTTCCGCAGTTTGCGAAGGTTCGGTCACGCCCGATTGTCCGCAAACACGGCACCAATGCGTTTCGTCTTTAGATACTTTTGATGAAATTTGCATGTCACCTGACTTTCAAATCATCCCAATCAGTTATTATTGTAGCGTCATCTTGTGAATTGCAAGCGAAAAATGAGGTTCTCTATCCCAATTTTGTTTAAGATAGATGTTTGGCCCTCACTCCACTATCGAAGCCTCACTTTCAAAGATTCACGGTAGCACATGCCAGAATTTGATTATAACTCAGGCGAGCCTCCACCAGTTTGGGTCTACTTTCTTGGTTTCCTGCTACTAATTCTTGGGTTTGTTCTGATCCAAAGCTGTTAAGCCCTAACAATCCTTGGTCCATTCTTTTATTATCGAAGCGGAAATAGTGTTTGTCTTTGCGTTTTATTGATTTCTGAAAGTTTAGTTACGATGTTATCTCTAGAAGTAGGTGGTGGGTTGCTGGCCTTGCTCGCGGCTATCTTACTGGGCTTCGTTTTGGTTCGCAGGAAGATCAGAAAATTTGCCGATCAGTTTGTCAATGAACTGGCCGGAATGATCGAGGCGATGGAATCGATACCGCCGATGCGATTGCGATTGGAATCGCAGGAAGAGATTCTCTGGCTGGATCTAGACACCGTCAACGAATTCCAAAGCACATTTCGAAAACAAGGCTTTGAGTTGATTGATGATTTTGAAGCGATCAATGATCTTCATGAGATGGAATATATGAATGTCCAAGCCTATTGTCATCCAAAGAAAAATGCCTATGCCATTATCTACGAAGCGGGCCAAATCGGGGTTTGGGTCGATGTTGTCAGTGTCTACGAAGATGGTAGCCGCTTCTGCATCTGTTGGCAGGTAGATGATTTGATGGACCAACCTCCTCAAGTTCAGATTGAGTTCCTGCCTGATTGCCTGCCATCCTATTTAGCCGATACCTTTTTTAGCCATCGCTCCCAGGGCAGCTTTGCCAGCATGTCTGCCGATCTATTTGTGGCCGACTTCGAAAATGCCCATGCAGCCCTGATGGATTGGCGAATGGAACGAGGAGGCCCGACTGCAGAAGAGTTGCAACGAATTGCCAAGCGTGCCGGGCAAGAAACTACAGAAGACGAGATCTCGACAACGCAAGCCTACTGGAACGATTCGTATTGCGAGTTTCTAGATTATGAACTCGGAGAGAATCTACACAAAGAAAGAAAAATGTCTGAGGAAGATTGGGAGAGCATTAACGAAAGCATTCTCTTTGTGCATGATAAGCTATCGCCTGAAGCCGTGATTGAACTGTTTGGCTACGCATTTGAAGAGGAAGAGCCCTTCGAAAAGTTCTATCAAGAGATGCTCCCTAAATTCAAAGAGAACAGCCCTCGATCGGTATTTGCCGAGATTAATTCAAGTGGAAAGTTCCGGCACATCTATGGTGACTACGGGCAAATAGCGGAACCCATTGAAGCCGATGTTTACTTAATTCCCGAATCGGCCTTTGAAGACGAAGAGTAAACTGAACTAAAATACCACCTGGGTAACAACAATTTCAAAGTAAGCCGGATAGCCACCGCTCCCACTAGAGCAACCAACGCGGCCTATCAGAGATATTTAGACCAAGGGAAAACCGTTTGAAGGTGGATGAAAAAATTCCATCCACTCTACTACACTACGTCACAAGCAAAAATTTGACATGGTGGGGGGTGATGTTAAACTGTGAGGCACTGAGAGCCTGAATCGGTTCTGACTTAATCCAAACAAAGGCCCAATCATGAAACCGTTTCTCGCTTTAGTGTTTTCGCTCGTTCTACTCTTCTGCGGGCCTGCATCTACGCCCGCCGCTCAGGAAACATTGTCAACATCACAACAGGCTGCCGCTATTGCGGAAATCAATAAGTTAGGTGGTAGGTACTCACGCAACAAATCAGGTGTGGTGATTGAAGTTATTCTTGTCGGCACGCAGGTCACGGATACCGAGCTGGAACATCTGAAAGGGCTGACCAGTCTGACAAGCCTGTTCCTCCAAGACACGCAGATCACGGATGCCGGGCTGGAACACCTGAAAGGCCTGACCAGTCTGAATGTCCTGTTCCTCGACGGCACGAAAATCACGGATGTCGGGCTGGAACATCTGAAAGACCTGACCAGTCTGACTACCCTGAACCTCAACGGCACAAAAATCGCGGATGCCGGATTGGAACATCTGAAAGGCTTGACCAGTCTGATTAAACTGTACATCAGAGGCACGCAGGTCACGGATGCCGGGCTGGAACATCTAAAAGGTTTGACCAATCTGAATGACCTGGGCCTCAACAGAACGCAGATCACGGATACCGGACTGGAACATCTGAAAGGCCTGACCAGTCTGACAGAGCTCGGCCTCAACGACACGAAAATCACGGATGCCGGGCTGGAACATCTGAAAGGCCTGACCAATCTGAAAGCCGTGATTCTCGGCGGCACGAGAATCACGGATACCGGACTGAAACACCTGAAAGGCCTGACCAGTCTGAATGTCCTGTTCCTCGACGGCACGAAAATCACGGATGCCGGGCTGGAACATCTGAAAGGACTGACCAATCTGAAAGCCCTGAACCTCAACGACACAAAAATCACGGATGCCGGACTGGGACACCTGAAAGGTCTGATTGTCCTGGGCCTCAGCGGCACGCAGGTCACGGATGCCGGACTGGAGCATCTGAAAGGCCTGACTAATTTGAAAGTCCTGGACCTAAACGGCGCGCAGATCACGGATGCTGGGTTGGAGCACCTGAAAGGTCTGACCAGTCTGGTAGGCCTGTGGCTTAAAGGTACGCAGGTCACGGATGCTGGACTGGATCATCTGAAAGGACTGACCAGTCTGAACTTCAACGACACGAGAATCACGCCCGCTATTGCGGAAATTAAGAAGTTGGGCGGTAAGGTCTTTCGCAACAAATTAGGAGAGGTGATAGAAGTCGATCTCGGCGACACGAAAATCACAGATGCCGGGCTGGAGCATCTGAAAGGCCTCACCAACCTGAATCTACTGTGGCTCGACGGCACTCAGATCACGGATGCTGGGCTGAAACATCTGAAAGGCTTGTCCAGTCTGAACTACCTTTACCTCAACAATACGCAGATCACGGATGCTGGGTTGGAACATCTGAAAGGTATGACCAGTCTGAAGTACCTGAACCTCGAAGACACGCAGGTCACGGATGCCGGGCTGAAACACCTGAGAGGCTTAACCAGTCTGGAGCTCCTGTACCTCAGCGACACGCAGATCACGGATGCTGGACTGGAGCATCTGAAAGGCTTCACCAGTCTGAATGTCCTGCACCTCTACCATACGCAGATCACGGATGCCGGACTGTCAGAACTCAAGGCAGCTCTTCCCAAATGTAGAGTACTATTAAAATTATAAATTCCACTTTGTTACCGCAGAAGGAACTCATGGGAAGTGCTGGATCAATGTCATCGCCGGAAATTCACCGCAGTTCTTGTAGGTCAGGCTGTGCCTGACGTTGAAGTGAAAGTAGTTTTTGGTGCTCGTCAGGCACAGCCTGACCTACGGAAATAACCCGGCGAACCTTACAGTTGTTTTGTAAATTGGACCAGAGCTTGGTTCCTAATTTCCTTATAAAACGGAGTAATTGTTTATGTGGCACCACTGGGGCAATCGATTCGAGAAAACCGGTTTCTGGCGGGGGGAAAGGTCGTGTTTGGGGGCGGTTGGAAATTCGGAAATCAAGAAGTTGTCCACTGGCTATATTTTGTCCATTGGCTACTTTTTGACCAAGGATTTTTTCGGAGAAATTTTAGTCGTTGTAAGTCGTTTGCAGACCTCACTTACAACGACACGAAAAACTTGCCATTGGCCAAGCGAGGCACCCAGGTTGGGCCTCAAAAGTTGTCCACTGGCTAACTTTTATTCTACAGAGGGGTTTTTCTGAAAAAGTAGCCACTGGCCTACTTCTTGGCCGCTGTGTTCGACGGTCGCTTCTTTATTATAATAGCACCTTATCCAATCCTTCTGTCCGCACCCAATTATCGATAAAACAGAAACAGCATGAAAGAAAACCAACGCACCGATCGACGCGACTTTTTGCAGCATTCCATTCTTGGAGCCGCTGGGGCCGGGCTGACGATTGCTTCGACGACGAATGTCTCGATAGCGGCAGAGCCTGTCGAAAGTCAAAAGCAGGCCGCCGCTGTTGAAATCACCAATGATGTTGATGTGCTGGTGGTCGGCGGAGGAACCGCTGGCACGATTGCCGCGATTCAGGCAGGCCGGGCCGGGGCGAAGACTTTAATTCTCGAACGCAATAGCCAACTGGGCGGCACGACCACCACTGCCGGCGTTTCTTTCCCTGGCTTGTTCGATGCCTGGGGGAAACAGATCATCGCCGGAATCGGCTGGGAGCTGGTTACTGACTGCGTAGAACTCGACAGCGGGACGCTTCCCAATTTTGCCAAAGTGCCACAGCGTCATTGGCAGAATCAGGTCCGGGTCAACCAATTTCTCTATGCCCTATTGGCCGAGGAAAAATGCGAACAAGCGGGCGTGCAAGTTGCGTATTACGAATTCCCTCAGGCAATTTCCAAAACTGCAACCGGTTGGCAAGTTGATTGTGTTGGTTTCGGAACGCAGCGTCGTGTGTTGTGTAAACAGATTATCGACTGCACCGGCGGGGCCGAAGTGGTGGGCATGCTGGGGCTGCCCCGTTTGCGAGAAGAGGAAACCCAGCCTGGTTCAATGTTGTTTAAACTGGATCAGCCGAATAACCCCGGACGCCCTAACCGCGCAGGCTCAGGTCTGCTGGATGCGATTTACGTTCACGGAGCCGATTCCTCGAACTCGCGGACTGTCACCGCTGCCAACATGACTGGTCGGCGGGCCGTTCTCAATAAAGTTCGCAAAGACAAAAAACGCTTGATGCACCTTCAGCCAGAGACTGGGTTTCGTGAAAGCTACCGAATTGTGGGCGAAACCATGATTTCGGTGAACGATTATACTTCAGGTCGGCTGTTTGACGATGCAGTTTCCAATGCGTTCTATCCGGTTGATATTCATACTAAAACTGGTGTGAAACCGAAGCCGCTTAAGCCAGGCATGGTGCCAACGGTTCCACTGAGGGCCTTGATACCCAAATCCAGCCGCAACATTATGGTGGCTGGGCGCTCGGTTTGCAGTGACCGGTTGGCCAATTCCGGGCTGCGAGTTCAGGCCTCGTGTATGGGCATGGGGCAAGCGGCAGGTGCGGCGGCCAGTTTGGCGGCAAAAAATGATACCACGCCGTTGGAAGTGCCGCTGGCTGATATCCACAAGCTGCTTGAATCGCATGATGCGATTATTCCAGGTAAGGCCTAGTCTTTGATAAAACGCATCATCAAACGCCTACGCCGGAACCCTCAACGTAGCTTCGTCACTTTGCTGACTGCGATGCTGTTTTGTGTGCTGGCAATCACTGGCGTTTTGGCCTTTGTGCGGCCCTTCTCAATTCAAGTGGTGGGCCTGCATAGCTTGATTGGCTTTGTGTTTATTACCGTGATTGGCCTGCATGTGGTCAATAATTTCCGGCCACTTAAGAGATACCTGCGACGCGGCAAAGTGGTTGGTATTAGCCTGACGATTACCGCCGCATTAACAACGCTTTTTCTACTACAACCGGCACCTGTTAAAAGCCTGCTAGAACTAAGCGGCAACTTAGGCCCGGCTTTGGATCGGTTCGAAATGAGCGAAGATCAGATGGTGTACCAGTACAGCCCTGATCCGAATTACAAGCTGGCCCTAACGGTCAAAACCGGCATTGCCTACGATGTGAAAAACCCGCCAGCGGTTGCAATTTGGCTAGAAAACCAAGGTGCTTTTCACATCAAAACGCTTCACACTTCCGACGCCACTGATGCCAGCCTGCTGCCGTACTGGAATTACAAAGTGCAGGGCTGGGAGAAAGCAAAGCTGGAAGCAGAAGCAGAAGCAGAAATCGACGCAGTTTCCAAAGCCACGCCCAACGGCTCATTTGATCCAGCCGATTACATTCTGCCAGCCGACCGAGAAAAAACGACGCCGTATAAACTGTTGATCGAAATCAATCAGCCGAACGATTCTTATGAAACAATCGCCGATCAGCGTTCGCTGGTTTACTCCGTCGAAATCGACAACAACGACCCACGCACATTCCAAGTCCTTGACTTAGTTGGCTACCCTCAGCTTGAAGAAATCGAAGGAAAACAACAATGGTCACTCTACTACATCAACGAAGACTTTGGCACGGCGCTAGAGTTGATTGATAGTAGCCTGTTGGTGATTGAACGGGGTGAGCCGTAGGGCTGTATTGTTTTTTGAGCAACCGGACGATTTTGCCACACAGGAAACTTGCACCAGTAGGTCAGTGCT
>NVWB01000317.1 GCA_002733575.1 Blastopirellula sp.
AGTACTCCAAACGCATCGCAGGTTAAAAAGATTACGTCGCTAGGGTGACCGGCCACGCAAGGGATTTTCGCGTTGCCGATAAATTCAATCGGATACGCACCCCGGGTGTTTTGTGTGATGCTGGTATCGCTGAAATCAACGTGATGGTCTTTTTCGTCGTATACCACATTTTCTAATACCGATCCAAATCGGAGCGCCTGAAAAATCTCTGGCTCGGCTTCGGATGTTAAGTCAACCGCTTTCGCATAGCAGCCACCTTCGATATTGAAGATGCCGTCATCGCTCCAGCAATGTTCGTCATCGCCAATCAACTGACGTTTGGGGTCGGCGGAAAGAGTTGTCTTGCCGGTGCCTGACAGGCCAAACAAAATGGAAGACTGACCAGTCTCTGGATCAGTCGTGGCAGAGCAATGCATCGACAGCACACCTTCTTTAGGCATGAAGTAATTCATCATGGTGAATACGCCCTTCTTCATTTCGCCAGCGTACTCTGTACCTAAAATCACCATCTCACGGGTTTCTAAGTTGACATCAACACTCGTTTTTGAAGTCATCCCATGCGTGTGACGATTGGCCGGGAAACGTCCGGCGTTGAAGATCACGCCATCCGGCTCGCCAAAGTCTTCAAGTTGTTCCTCGGTAGGCCGAATCAACATGATGTGCATGAAGAGCGCATGATAGGGTTGTGAACAAATCACACGTACTTTGACTTGATACTTAGGATCCCAGCCAGCGTAGGCATCGACCACATACAGCTTAGATCGGGTGTTCAGATAATCGACCGCGCGTTCTAGATTCACTTGAAAGGCACTGTCGTCAATCGGGATATTGACCGGTCCCCACCAGATATCGTTTTTGGATTCTTCGTGCTCAACAATGCGTTTGTCTTTGGGCGAACGGCCTGTTTTAGAGCCAGAATAAGCAATCAAAGCCCCTGAATCGGCCAAAGCGGCCTTTTCTCCCTCGCGGATTGCTTCCTCATACAAACGCGAAGGGGCATAATTTCGACGAATATCTTCGACTTCAATGCCATATTGGGATAGATTAAAATCAGCCATGATTCATTCCTTAGTGCTTCTTCCTAAAACCGTTGTCTCTGAACGTAGTTTACTACTTTGTTGAACATGGCTATAGACCGAAGAGGACGCATGTGGGCAAAAATAAAATCAAACTTCCCTAAAGTCTGTTTGATTGCAACTAGAATTACTGTTAGCATCACGCGAATGCCCCGCAAACTTTTTCAATGAGATAACCCGCATCCATGAAATGGATTCCCAAATTTCGTTTTAGCCTCAGAACCCTGTTGATTGCATCCGCGGTGTTGGGGGTGGTGTTTGCAGTTGTTGGTGTGAAGGTCAATCGAGCGCGTCAGCAGAAGGAAGTTGCCGATTGGGTGTCGGAGAATGGTGGAGAAACTTATTATCGCTATGAATTATGGCGCCGGGTAAAAATGCCAGAATTAGGCTGGAGGCGGTCTCTGTTGGGTGAACTTCGTTTTGACTCGATTGCTGAAGTTGGAATCTACTCGTCCGATATCACGGACATTTCCCCGTTACTAAAGCTGAAGAGTCTAAAAGGACTTTACATTAAATGCCCTCAGCTTACAGATATTTCACCAATCGAACATTTGACAAGCCTTGAAACTTTTTACTTACTTGAAACTCCAGTGAGTGACTACTCCCCTATCACGAAGTTGAAGAACCTTGAAAAGATTCAACTCGCTGGTTCGCAAGTTTCAGATATCAGTTATTTATCCGACCTGACCAAACTGCAATGGGTTTCCCTGTACGATACTCAGGTAAGTGATCTTTCTCCATTGTCTCAACTTACGGATATGAGGAATCTTAAGCTCGTTAGTCCAGCAGGCAGCATCAAGACAAGCCAGATCAGTGACCTTTCACCACTTTCAAATCTAAAAAAACTAAGTCGCATTGAACTTCCAGGTACACCGGTTGCTGATCTCTCGCCTCTAGCACATTTGCCATATCTTGATTCAATAGATATTAAAGACACGCTAGTCTCTGACTTTTCACCACTATCAGACCTTCAAGAGTTAAGAAGCATTGATGCTTCAGGTACATTGGTGACTGATCTCACACCCTTAGCTCAACTGCCAAATCTTGATTCCTTAACTATCAAAGACACGCAAGTCTCAGATTTGTCGCCTTTATCCAATATAGAAGGGCTTCGGAGGCTAGACATTTCGGGCACTCCCGTGTCAGACCTGTCACCACTCTCAAAACTTAAAAAACTAGACGAAATTAATGCTTCAGGCACACGGGTGACTGATATCTCTCCTCTGGCCCAACTGCCAGAACTTGTTTCGATTAATATCAAAGACACTCAAGTCTCAGACCTTTCGCCTTTATCGAAACTAGAGGATATCCAAAACCTTGATATTTCAAATACTCCTGTGGTTGATCTTTCACCACTGATCGGTCTTGAGCTTTATTCATTAATCCTTAACAACACAAAAATCACCAAAGAAGAAATCGCTAAACTACAAAAGGCGATCCCATACTGTGAAATAGTGGGTCCATAGGAAAAACAAAGTCGCATTGCATACACTTACACCAACCGAATAATCAACCATGAAAAAACACCTCTTCACACTCGCTCTCCTCAGCATTGCAGCTCCCTTATTCACAACGAATAAGCCATCATACTCCGCTAAGCCAACTCAACCCAACGTCTTAATGATCATCATTGATGACATGAACGATTGGATTGATTTGCTTGATGAGAATGGGCCGATTCGGACTCCGCAGTTGGGGCGGTTGGCCAGTCGGGGCACTTTGTTTACGAATGCGTATTGTAGTTCGCCGGCCTGTAATCCTTCTCGGGTTAGTTTGTTGACGGGGCTGCGGCCTGGGACTTCTGGCGTGTATGGCAATAAGACCAACTGGAGGGCCGCTCTTCCTAGTGCGGTGACTATTCCGCAGCAATTTATGCAGCACGGTTATCACGTTGCCGGGGCGGGCAAGATTTTTCATCATCATCTGGCAGGTGCCTTTCACGATGCGAGTGCGTTTCACCAGTTCCGGGCAATGCCTGACCCGCCTGATGCCCCGATGCCGCAGCAGAAATTAAATCAACTCGCCTGGTACGGTAGCCCTAATACCGATTGGGGTGTTTACCCAGCGGATGAGCAAAATCATGTCGATGTACGCACGGTCGATTATTGCATTGAGCGACTCAATGAAGACCATGGCAAACCGCTGTTTTTAGCGGCTGGAATCTTTCGACCGCACATGCCGTTCTTTGCGCCAGCGTCGGCATTTACCAAATATCCGGAAGATCAAGTCACGTTGCCGCTGCTAAAAGAAGACGACCTCAACGATATTCCCACTGGCGGAAAAAAACTGCTTAGCGCCAAAAAGTGGTTTTGGGACGGCATGATGAAGGCCGAAGGTCGAAAGCCCGGCAGCTGGGAAGCTTCGGTCAGGGCGTATCAGGCATGTGCCACGTTTGCCGATACGCAAGTCGGCCGCTTGCTTGATGGGCTCGATCAAAGTGGCAAAGCGGGGAACACGATTATCGTGCTCTGTTCTGATCACGGTTACCACTTGGGCGAAAAGAAACACTGGGAGAAATTCGCCCTGTGGGAAAAGACGACTCATATTCCCATGATTGTTGTTGCCCCGAATGTGACCACACCGGGAAGTGTTTGCGAGCATCCGGTCGATTTAACCGCCATCTACCCAACGCTCAACGAACTATGTGGGTTCACGACCCCATATAAATTAGATGGCGTCAGTTTGGTGCCACTCCTAAAGAACGTAGATGCCACCTGGAAGCATCCTGCGGTGATGACTTATGGCCGCGGTAATCATGCCGTCAGAAAAGGCCCTTGGCGATACATAAGTTATGCCGATGGAACCGAAGAACTGTACAACCACCAAACCGACAAAGCCGAGCACAATAACCTAGCCCCACAAAAAGAAAACGCAGCCGTGATTGCACGACTGCGTAAGTTTTTACCTAAAGTGGAAGCCAAAGCGGCCTCTGATTTGAAGAAGCCAAAGAGCATTTCTACTAAATGATTTCTTTAATCGGCTCCACATGCTCAACGCCAACTAGTTTGTGATCTAGACCGCCGTAGAAGTAACTGAGGGCATTCGGGTCCATGCCCATTTGGTGCAAGATCGTGGCGTGCAATTGTCTGACGTGCATCGGTTTTTCGACTGCGGCGGCTCCGAGTTCATCGGTAGTTCCGACAGACTGGCCCCCTTTGATTCCGCCCCCGGCCATCCACATGGTGAACCCGTACGAGTTATGATCTCGCCCTGTGCCTTTGGCATATTCGGCGGTGGGCTGTCGACCAAATTCTCCACCCCAGACGATAAGTGTGTCGTCTAACATGCCGCGACGTTTCAGGTCTTTGATCAGGCCGGTGATAGGCTTGTCGGTTCGACCGGCATGGTAGTTATGGTTTTTCTCAAGATCACCATGGGCATCCCAGTTGTTGTCGTTGTGGTTTCCACCAGAGTAAAGTTGGACAAAACGCACGCCGCGTTCTACCAAGCGACGAGCCAACAAGCAGCGTTTGCCGAATTCATCGGTCTGCGAACCATCGATGCCGTACAGGGCTTTGGTCTCTTCGGTTTCGTCGCTGGTATCGACCGCCTCAGGTGCATGTTGCTGCATGCGGTAGGCGAGTTCGTAACTGGCGATGCGTGAGGTCAAATCGCTGTTGCCTTGATGCGAAGCCAAGTGACGGTTGTTGCCATCTTTCAGCGAGTCCAACAGGTCTCGTTGCATTTCGCGTGTCATTCCAGGAGGAAGTGACAAGTCGATAATTGGTGCGCCTTCACCACGGAACATGGTTCCTTGATAGGTAGCAGGCATGAACCCGGCCGACCAATTTTTGGCTCCACTAATTGGGCCGCCTGTCGGATCAGGCATGACCACATAGCCTGGCAAGTTTTCGTTGACGCTGCCTAGCCCATAGTTGAGCCAAGAGCCGAGTGATGGTGAACCGCTAAGGATACGGCCAGAGTTCATCATCAACATGGCCGACCCATGAATGGGCGAATCGGCGGTCATTGATTTCAAAAAAGCAATGTCGTCGACACAAGTTGACAAGTGCGGGAAGAGGTCCGAAACCCATTGGCCCGATTCGCCATATTGCTTGAAGTTCCACTTCGGCCCAACGACACGGCCTTGCGTTTTTTCACCCCCACGACCTTTAGTTTTGACTTGGATGGTTTGACCATCGAGTTTGTAAAGCTCTGGCTTGTAATCAAATGTGTCCATGTGGCTCGGTCCGCCGTACATGAACAGGAAGATGACGTTCTTGGCTTTCGGTTGGAAATGAGGTTTCTTTTCGGCCAAGGGATTTTTGAATTCGCTCACGCCATCAGCGGCAACTGCTTGACTGGCCATAAAGCCGTCTTGTGCCATCATGGCAGTTAAGGCCAGGCCGGTGAACTTGCCGCCGGCATCCCATAAAAATTCACGTCGGGTGCGATGACAGAAACTACCTTGAGGAACGGGGTTGTTATTAGCCATTTTATTCTATCCGTAATAAGCTTCGATGAAGCGGTGATTTATCAACGATTGAAACTCAAAAGTTAGTTCAGCGACAAACGGAGTTCAGTCAGTTAATCGAGGAACATGAATTCGTTTAGGTTCAAAATCATTAAGCAGTACAGGTCGAGAGCTCTATTTTTGTCGACATTATGTTTTTCTTGCATCGTGTTAATTAAGTCTAATCCAGTCTTAATGTCTTCGGCGGTGGCATCACGACCAAACACAACCTGAATGGAATCTGCAACTTGCTTTTCAATCTTTTCGCCAGATTCTTCTCGCAATCGATCCGCAAGCACTTTTGCTTGATCGTTAAGGAATTTCCCGTTCAGCATGCCTAGTGCCTGTGAAGGTTGAAGTGTGGTGAAACGATCAGGGCAACTGGTATCGGTGTCAGGGAAATCAAAGTTGGCCAACATGGGATCGATCAGTGAACGCTTGACATGAATGTAAACACTTCGTCGGGCGCGCTCTTCCGGCTTGGAGTTGCCCCAGCCTTTACCTGGCACAGATTGACCCGCTTTAACTTCTTTGGAAATCTCTGTGTAGATGCCCGGTCCGTACATTTTTAGGTTCAAGCGTCCGTTGACTGCCAGGATCGAGTCACGGATTTCTTCGGCACTTAAGCGACGCATGTTGTATCGCCAGAAGAGTTCGTTGTTTGGGTCGGCGGCGAGTTCTTTTTCACTGGCTTGTGAGGAAAGTTGATAGACGCTCGACATCATAATTTTCTTATGCAGTTTTTTCATGCTCCAACCATTTTGCACGAAATCCAGGGCCAGCCAATCCAAGAGTTGAGGGTGAGTTGGCGGTGTGCCGAGTTGACCAAAGTTGTTGGTCGAACGGACAATGCCCCGACCAAAGTGGTGTTGCCAAATTCGATTGACCATGACTCTGGCAGTTAGAAAGTTGTCGTCCGAAGCGATCCAGTTTGCCAATACAGTACGACGACCTGATGTTTTTTCTCCGGTACGATCTGGCAACTCAGGTGCAGGCATCCCGAACATAGTTGGGAATCGAGGTTCGACTTCGTCCCCAGGAACATGAGGATTGCCTCGCTGCATGATGTTCGTTTTGGGAGGCGGGTTGTCACATAAATTGACGGCCAAGGCATATTGCCGGGCACCGAGATATTTGACTTGCTCTTTGATCGAGGCCATTTCTCTTTGAAGCTCAGAGAACTCAGAAGCTCGATTGGGAACATAGTTCTCCATTTTCTTTTCAATCTTCTTGCGACCACGAACGCGTGCTTCGCCTCGCTCTGCTTTAGGCAAGGTTTCAATCGCTTGGTTGAAAATTTCATCTATCTTCTTTTGTTGCTCTTGGACACGATTGTCATGAGCTGAATAGGCGGCAATCACTTCAGGCGTACTGATTTCGTACTGGCTTGAAGAGGTATTACTGCGGCCAATTCCGTAAGGTTTCATGCCTCGGAAGAAGGCGAGAAAGCTGTAGTAGTCTGACTGAAGAATCGGGTCGATCTTATGATCGTGACATCTGGCACAGTTGATGGTTAATCCTAGAAAGGATTGGCCAGTGGTGGTCACGATATCATCGTAATGATTGTACAAATGCAACAAGCGGTCGGCCGGTTCATCGTCCCATAAACCAAGTCGATGGAAGCCGGTAGCGATAATGGTTTCGTTCGTGGCATCAGGCAATTCATCGCCTGCCATTTGTTCGATGATAAATTGGTTGTAAGGTTTGTCTTTATTGAACGCATCGATGACATAATCTCGATAACGCCACGCATTCGGTTTCACTCCATCACGTTCAAAACTATTGGTCTCCGCAAAGCGAACCACATCGAGCCAATGCCTGGCCCAACGTTCGCCATAGCGTTCAGACGTTAGAAGCTGGTCAATTAAGTTTTCATAGGCTTTCGGTGATTTGTCTTGCTCAAACGCTTTGACTTGCTCAGCAGTCGGAGGCAAACCGGTGAGATTGTAATAAGCCCTACGGATTAATGTGACACGGTTGGCTTGCGGATTCGGCTTAAAACCGGCCGATTCAAGTTGTCCTAAGATAAACGAGTCAATTGGTGTATTTACCCAATCCTTTTGTTTTACTTTCGGAGGTTCGTGGTCTTTCATCGGTTCAAAGGCCCAGTGCCCCTGCCATTGGGCTCCTTGCTTAATCCAAGTTCGCATTACTTTTATTTCAGCGGGCGAGAGTGGTTTGCCTTCAGGCGGCATACGTTCTGATTCGTCATCCGTGGTGATCCGCCGCAATAATTCGCTCTCAGCAGGTTTGCCGGGAATAACCCCACGACTACCAGAATCGAGTTCAGCAAAGGCTCCTTCTTTACTATCGAGGCGTAACCCCCCTTCGCTCTCGCCAGGCCCATGACAGGAGAAGCACTTCTTCGCGAAAATTGGTTGCACATCGAGAGAGAACTCGATATTTGCTTCTTGTGCCTTGGCAGTTTGATGCGAAAAGCAAACTAGACTCAGTGTTAAAAGAGCCAAGCAGGTGGAAGGGAATCGTCTTGCAGCAATATATTTCATAGTTCACTCAAACTTAGAATCGTAAGGAACACATTGGGTGTGGATGAATCTAGCTTTAATTCTACGATGAATCACAGGCAGGAAAACAGTGGCAGGAGAGCAGGCCATTGATAATTTGTACGAGCCTACTCTTACTCTCTTACTATTGTGCTTCATTTTGGTCCAAAGAACAATGAGATTTTGCGTTGTTCCATTGAGTTTTTTTACTAGAGCGTGTTTTATTCGTAAGTAATGAATTATTAAATGCTTACGCTTATTCGTTGCGTTCATAACACTTTCTCGATATCATTGCAATTTTGTGTCGTTGCGGCACATAATTGTGCTTTTTAGTAACACATTCACCCTAGCCAGATGAAATTCTAATGCAGCGCCGTCGTGTCATGCTGATAGTAGAGACCTCGTTAATCTATGGTCGTGAAGTGCTTCGGGGGATTAATCGCTATGTGGTGGCCAATGAGCCGTGGTCGATTTATGTTGATCTCCGCGAACTAGTAGTTCGCCCGCCTGCATGGCTAGACAGTTGGGACGGCGATGGAATCATCACTCGCTCGACCACTCCCAACTTGGCAGAAAAGCTGAAAGCGTTACATATTCACACCGTCGATCTGACCGACATCTACGGCGATCAAGGTCTGCTGCATATCGGGACCGACCACGAAGCGGTTGGGCATTCGGCCGCCGAGCATCTATTAGAGCGAGGGTTCCGCAACTTCGCTTTTTGCGGTTTTACCGGCCATAATTGGTCAAGTCGTCGCAAGGATGGCTTCCGTAATGTCGTTGAAAATTCTGGTTATCAACTACTCGACTTTGAATCTCCCTGGGATACAACGCTTGCACAAACTTGGGAAGAACAGCAGGCTTTGCTCTGCCAGTGGTTAGAAAAACTACCTCGCCCCATTGGTATCATGGCCTGCAACGACATGCGTGGCCAGCACTTGTTAGATGCCTGTCGCAGGGTTGAATATGCGGTTCCTGAAGAAGTGGCGGTGATCGGGGTCGATAACGATGAACTGGTTTGTGAGTTGTGTGATCCGCCTCTTTCCAGCGTGATGCCTAATCCACAGAGAATTGGGTATGAAGCGGCAGCCCTCTTAGACCGTTTGATGAATGGCGAGAAAATCGAACCAAAGTCGATCTTGATCGAGCCAATTGGAGTAGAAACGCGTCAGTCGACCGATGTACTGGCAATCGATGATCCACTAGTGGCACAAGCGGTGAAGTACATTCGGCACCATGCCTGTGATGGGATCTCAGTCAATAATGTCTTAAAGGAGGTTCCTGTCTCCCGCAGTATTCTCGAAAGACGATTCCGCAAATATATCGGACGTTCTCCTCAGTCGGAGATTCGATCAGTCCAATTGAAAAGGGTCAAGCAGTTGCTCCGCGAGACAGATTTGCCGCTGGATCGCATCGCCACGCTTGCTGGCTACGAGCACCCTGAGTACATGAGCGTGGTGTTTAAACGCGTATTGGGTGAAACTCCAGGTCAATATCGCTCGAAAAACCCAAACAGCAGCACCGGCAAACAATAGCCATAAAAAAGGTGCCTTTTGAATTGCTATCGAGTTAAACCAACCTCTGCCAAAATGGCATAATCATGTGTGACAACCTATTAAGGCAAGAATTTTAAATCGGACCACGATTTCCAGAAAACACCATATCTCCTTTAATAATAGCAACTTACGGCGACTCCATGGGTTTTGGCACACAGCTTGCTATCTATAAGGCATTCGTGGTCGGGGTCTGCCATTATGGGAGATCCACAGAGTTGGCAGTCGAACCGTTATTTTCAGTTCTCTGCTCTCATAAAGACTGCTTATCACGCAACTTGAGTTCAAATTAACAATACTTACTGCCTGCCTGCTTGAATCGATCTCAGATTTAAGACTCCTGGCATGGCAATCGATTCATCCACTAGAGGAGGATTCCAAACGTGGCAAAACAGATGGTCTTCGGAGACGAAGCACGACAACCACTCCTAAACGGAGTTTCTAAGTTGGCTCGTGCTGTCAAAAGCACACTCGGACCACGTGGCCGTAACGCCGTTTTAGACAAAGGCTGGGGTTCTCCCAAGGTGACCAAAGATGGTGTCACCGTGGCAGAAGACATTGAATTGGACGATCCCAATGAAAACTTGGCTTGCCAATTGGTGAAAGAAGCTGCCAGCAAAACTAACGATGTTGCCGGCGATGGAACCACCACCGCAACGGTACTGGCAGAAGCCATTTTCCGAGAAGGGCTGAAAATGTTGGCCGCTGGTGCCGACGCCATGGCACTCTCGCGTGGTATCTCAAAAGCAACCGATGCAATCAGCGAAGCCATTCGCAAGTCGGCCAAAAAGATCGACGAGAAAAGCAAAAAAGAGATCGAACAAGTTGCCACCATCGCTGGTAATAACGATCCTGAAATTGGCAAAATTTTGGCCAGTGCTTTTCTGAAAGTTGGAAAAGACGGAGTCATCACGGTTGAAGAAGGTCGCACTAGCGAAACTACCGTAGATGTGGTTGAAGGCATGCAGTTTGATCGCGGCTTCCTTTCACCTCACTTCGTGACCGATGAAGACAACCAAGTTGTCGAACTAAATGACGTCTTAATTTTGATCTTTGAAGAAAAGATCTCAACCGCCAAAACCTTGGTTCCACTATTGGAAGCAGTTAGCAAAGCCAACAAACCTTTGTTGATTATTGCTGAAGATGTTGAAGGCGAAGCTCTGGCAACCCTGGTTGTCAACAAAATGCGTGGCATTTTGAATGTGTGTGCTGTTAAAGCTCCAGGCTACGGCGACCGTCGTAAGGCCATCTTGGGTGACATCGCCACATTGACCGCTGCGACTCCAGTCTTCAAAGACTTGGGCATCGATCTTGAAAGCGTGAAACTTTCTGATCTCGGTCGTGCTAAAAAAGTAAAGCTAACTGCTGACAACACCATCATCGTAAGTGGTGCTGGTAAAAAGGCCGATATCCAAGGTCGTGCGGATCAAATTCGATCTGAAATCGAAACTACCGATAGCGAATATGATCGCGAAAAATTGCAAGAACGCCTTGCAAAAATCGCTGGTGGTGTGGCCCAAATCAACTGTGGTGCCATTACCGAAACCGAAATGAAAGAACGCAAAGACTTGCTTGAAGATGCCAAAAGTGCTACTCAAGCCGCTTTGCAAGAAGGGATTGTTCCTGGTGGTGGAGTTGCTCTGCTTCGATCTGAAAAAGCATTGAAGAAACTTGGTCTTGAAGGAGACGAAAAGTTGGGTGCC
>NVWB01000318.1 GCA_002733575.1 Blastopirellula sp.
CGTCGCTGTATCGTGTCTTCTTCATCAAAATCTCCTCAGAGTATCATGCCGAGAAAATTCTACTTTTAAACACCTTTAATTTCAGGGGGGATTACCGTTTAAGTTTATCGAAGAAAATAGGACTATGCTGCCAGCTGTACGTTTATGCCAAATTATGAATGTCAGCCCGCGTGGCTATAGAGCCTATTGATCCCGTCCTATCAGTCAGAGCCAGCGCAAGGATATGGTGCTGCTGGCGCATATTCGTGAACAGCACCGCCTGTCTCTTGACAGCTACGAACGACCCAGGATGACTGAAGAGCTGAAGGAACTAGGCTTTGATGTTGGTCACCGCCGTGTCGGCCGTTTGATGCGCCGAAACAACATATCGGTAATCAGAACTCGCAAACATAAGGTTACAACAGACAGCAATCACAAGTTCAATATTGCACCAAACCTGCTGAACCGGAACTTTGTAGCGGATTATCCCAATCAAAAATGGGTTGTCGATATCAGTTATGTTTGGACCCAAGAGGGTTGGTTGTATCTGGCTGCAGTTCTGGACCTACATTCGCGACGCGTCATCGGGTGGGCTGTCAGCAACCGAATGAAACGTGATCTTGCCATCCGTGCATTGGATATGGCTGTGGCTTTGCGCAGACCGCGCAAAGGGTGCATCCATCATTCGGATCGCGGCAGCCAATATTGTTCGCACGATTATCAGAAACGCCTGCGCCAACACGGGTTCAAAGTATCCATGAGCGGCAAAGGTAATTATTATGACAATGCTGCGATGGAAACGTTCTTCAAAACCATTAAAGCAGAACTGATCTGGAGGCATTCATGGAAAACCCGCAGAGACGTTGAAGTGGCCATCTTCCAATACATTAATGGCTTCTACAATCCACGTCGAAGGCATTCGGCATTAGGTTGGAAAAGCCCATTGGCTTTTGAAAGAAAAGCCGCTTAAATGAGAACCTGGAGCGGAACTAAACCGTGACAGGTCCAGTATGTCGCACCCACTCCATACAGAAACAACTGCTCGATTATGAGTTTGGCTTTGAGACCGGTCCGCTTGCGTCAGTTTCTCATAGTAGCAGGGAGGTAGAGTGACAACTGTGGCAATGCTATGATGATGACCAGGCACAGCAACATAGCCAGCCAGAACGGCAATATGCCGCGATAGATTTCCTTCAGGGAAATTTCGGAGATACTTTTGACAACAAACACATTCATACCCACTGGCGGACTGATCAAGGCCATCTCCAAAATGATGACCATCACAACGCCAAACCAGATTTTCAAATCGGAACTATTTGCTATGCCCAGGATTTCGCCAACACCCGATTGCTCGATAATTGGAAGTACGATTGGCAGCACGAGGACCATCATGGCGAATCCATCGAGAAACGTACCAAGCGCAATAAACGTCGCCAGGATAAGTGCCAGTAACAGCAATGGATGCAATTGGATGACTGCCAGTTGGTTGGCAAGTGCCGCTGGGATTTGTGTTAGCGCCAAAAAGGGCGAGAATACGCTTGCACCGATGATGATGAAATAGATCATTACTGTTGTGGAAACGGTTTTTAGCAATGCATCACGAAACCCTGCTAACGTGAATTCCTTGCGTGGTAATGCAAACATAAATGCCAATACAGCACCAACTGCGGCAGCTTCTACCGGGGTAAACACTCCGCCGTATATGCCACCGATTGATATGATGATGATTAGGAGAATGGCCGCACCCTTTACCAGAAATTTCAACCGCTCACGCAATGAAAACCGCTCGCCTGCCGGGCCGATAGAAGGGCGCAACATGGTCAGTATCCAGATTGTCAACATAAAACAGGCGGATAGAAGTAACCCGGGAATTACCCCGGCCAGAAACAATCGGCCGATTGATTCTTCAGTTAATATGGCATAAATGATAAATCCGGTCGAAGGAGGAATAAGAATGCCTAACGTTCCACCGGCGGCGACCGATCCCGCCGCGAATTTGGGGTCATATCCAAACCGCTTCATTTCAGGCAACGCTACCCTGCCAAGGGTAAGGGCAGATGCCACTGATGACCCCGAAAGGGCTGCAAAACCGGTACACCCAAGTATTGTCGCATGAGCCAATCCGCCTCGATAATGTCCAATCCATGCATAAGCGGTATTGTAAAGGTCGCGACTCATGCCTGATGCACCGGCAATATTACCCATCAACACGAATAATGGAATTACGGTGAGTTCAACGAATGTTAGTGTCCCCCATGTTTCTGTAAACAGGGTAGAGAAGGCCGCCTGCCAGGAGTTCAACAAGCCGATGCCAATTGTACCGGCGGCCATCATCGCGAAGGCGACCGGCAATCTCAATCCCATCAATAGAAGAAGGATTATCAGGCCAATGAGACCAATAAATTCTGAGCTCATTCATTGCCACCGGCAGTTTTGGCAGCAGATGTTCCACCGGATTTCGTCGGGACCATGCACTCGATGAGGACTAAAATTGCATGCAAGGTTGAGATACCTGCAATTAAAAGCATGAATGGTTTGTGAGGAATTGCAATCATGTTGGTTGCTTCGTTAAACAGTTCAGCGTCCTCCGCCCCAATCCAGGCACGCCAGGCAATCAGGGCAAAAATGCCTGCAACAGAAATTTTCACAAATAGCTGCCTGATAATTTCCAGCTTGGGGAATAAAAGCGTCTCGTAGAGATCGACGCTGATGTGGCCGCCGACCCGCCAAGTATAGGGCGCGGCAAGAAATACGGAAACTATCATACCCATCTCCACGATGTCCTGACGACCGCGAAGAGGGGCAGAAAAGAAATAACGCATGACCACATCGATGAATGTCAACACCACCAGCCCAGCCAAAACCAAACCGGCCAGAATTGCCAACAACGAAACCAGGGTGTCAATGAATTTTAACATTTATTTAGGCTCCAGCAACACCCGTGTATTCGATATGGTTATTGTTTCATGGCACCAACCACCTCGGTGGCGGGCAGTCCTTCACCATCCAGCTTTTTCAACAATCCGGCCACGGCTTCTGCGGCCTTGGCATCAAATGCTGCACGCGCTTCATCGGAAAGAACGATCGTCTCCGTTCCCTCAATGCCCGCAAATTTGGAAAGCGCAATCTGTCCAAACTTGGCCAATCCAGCCGCGGAACGTTGCGAAATATCGAGACCAGTCAGACCGTTCAGTGCCCCACGTTCGCTATCGGAAAGTTCATTATAGGCTTCTTCATTGGCGACCAGAAAGATCGTTGTCGGCATTTCCGGCAGGTTGGTCGTGATATATTTTGTTGTTTCGATTAACTTGAATATCAGCAATGAATCCGAGCCCATCAAAGCACCATCAACCACACCGGTGCTCATTGACGTATAGACTTTGTTGGCTGGCATTGGCACTGCGGTAGCACCATAGGCCTCGACAATTGAAGCTGCCGACGAGGAGGATACTCGAATTTTCAATCCAGCCAGATCTGCAAGACTTCTGACGGGCTTGTCACGCATCATGAACACCGCCGGTGGTGTTACGAATAATGCTAACGGTACGGTTTTTTTGAATTCACCACGTAGATGAGTGTCCATAACCTTCCACAATTTGGCGGTGGCATCCTCGTGTCCTTTGGTGACACCAGGTAACTCGATAAGCAGGGTTTTTGGAAATACGGATGAAGTGTAGCCGGGCAGACCGTATGAAATTTCTGCAATCCGGGTAACAGCACGTTTATATTGCTCAACTGGCCCTTTGCCGAGTTCACCAGACGGGTAAATTTGTATTTTTACAGATCCGTTGGTGGCCGCATCCAGGTCAGTGGCCAGCTTTTCAAAAATTGGTTTATGCAGAATGTAGATCGGTGGAACAAAGCTCGCGAGTTTCAGTACCTTGTCTGCGGCATAACCAGAAATTGGAGATGAGACGGCTAAAAGGGCAGAGACACCTGTAATAAATGTTCTTCGTAAAGTTCTCATGTTCAAATTCCTCCAAAGGGTAATTTTTTTAACCAATTTAAAAATCTCTATTCCATATTGTGGGATAATGCAATATATATTGGGATATGAAAATAAAATCAAATGAAAACACGCAACCTGCCGGCGTTGGTCTTGTGCAAAAAACCCTGCAAATTCTCGATCTGTTTCAACTTGTAACCCCCAATTGGTCTCAAAGCGAAATCACCCAATCGACCGGCATGCCAAAATCCACAGTTAACCGCTTGGTAAAGTTTTTGTCTGATCGCGGATATCTGATCTTGCTCGAAGGGCGCAATCTCTATTCGTTGGGCCCGGCCTCTATTGATCTAGGTCGCCGCGCATCCGCTCTGTTTGACTTTCGGGGTATTTGCCAGCCAATGCTCGAAAAATTGTCAAGGGAAACTGGAGAAACCGTATTGCTGACTTCGCTTGTTGGGTCTGGAAATGCAGTGCGATGTTCAGATCAAATTGAAAGTACGCATGAGGGGTTGCGTGTTTTTGAGCAACTGGGCAGCGTTTTTCCCCTCCACGCCGGCGCAGCCCCAAAAGCCGTACTTGCTTTTCTTCCCGTCGAAGACCGTGAACGATATCTTAGCCGACCAATGGCACCCGTGACCAAGAATACAATCATTGATGCGGCGGTTTTGAACCGTGAACTGGAAACAACCCGTAAACGCGGTTATGCCATATCCAAAGAGGAAACATATGAAGGTGTTGCAGGAATTGGCGCACCATTCTTTTGGACTGATGGCCGCCCTGCCGGTAGTCTGGCTATAGCCCTCCCTCTCTATCGTGCTTCATCGCAGACAATCAAGCGGTTCGGAAACCTGTTGATCAATGCTTGCGGAGAAGTGAATTCCATCTTGTCCCTTCAAAACGTACCTTTGAAGGTGGCATCATGATGCAAGCATGGATATCAGGTGAAGCTCCCGGGATTGAAAATTTACAAATTGCAAATCAATCCAAACCAATTCCAGGAAATAATGAATTATTGGTATGGGTAACTCATGCCGCGCTAAATTTCTCTGATTTGTTAATGATTGATGAGCAATACCAGGTTCGTCCTCCCCGTCCGTTTATTCCGGGCCAGGAGATAGCGGGTATCGTTGAACAGGCGCCAACCGGGTCGAAATTTTCGATTGGAGATAAAATAACAAGTAAAATCCTTTGGGGTGGTTTTGCACAGTTTGCCGTTGTTCGTGACGACATGGCCATTGCGGTTTCCCCGGAAATTGATCTAGCGGCAGCTGTTGCGCTTCCCGTATCCTATGTAACCGCTCTCGTTGCATTGGACCATTGCAGCCAAACGGGGGTCGGTAAGACGGTTCTCGTTCATGCCGCAGCCGGTGGGGTCGGGCTTGCCTGTATAGAAGTGGCAGTTGCACGAGGCGCAACCGTTATTGCGACCGCAGGCGCAACCGGGCGTGTTAAGCTGGCGATAGATCGCGGTGCCAGTCATGGTGTAAATTATCGTGAAGACGATTGGTTCAAACAGGTCAAATCGCTAACCAACGGACGTGGTGCGGATATCATTGTTGACCCGGTCGGGGGGCAAATTGGAGAAGATAGTCTGCGCTGCATCGCGATGGATGGAACCTTGCTGATCGTCGGGTTTTCCTCCGGAAAAATGCCCAAACTTGCGGCCAACCGTTTGCTTTTGAAACGGGCAAGCGCCAAGGGTGTTTACTGGAATCACGACACCGACTTTGCCATTCTCAATCAGGTAAACGCCGATCTGTCAGAGTTGCTAAGTGCCGGAAAGATCAATCCGCAACTCAGCGCTACTTACCAATTTGATGACCTTCCCAAGGCATTGGATGATTTGGCAAACAGACGAGTAATGGGGAAAGTCGCCTTGCACTTGAGGGAACCAAGAAATTGAAAGCGCGTCAATGAGCAACAAACCCAGCAACAATTCCGGTCTTCTAAGTGGCATCCGGGTCCTTGACCTGTCACGTGTCATGTCTGGCCCTTTCTGCACTTCCATGCTTGCAGACCTGGGTGCGGAAGTCATTAAAATCGAATTGCCCGTATACGGCGATGAGGCGCGTTCTTTTGGACCTTTCAAAGACGGTGAGAGCACCTATTTCATGTTGTTAAATCGCAACAAGAAAAGCGTCACCGTTAATATGAAGACTGCTGAGGGGCGCGAATTGGTCAAGGCGCTGGTTCCAAAATGTGACGTACTGGTTGAGAATTTTCGCCCGGGCGTGATGGCGAGACTGGGTCTTGATGAAGCATCAGTGCGCACGCTTAATCCCCAGATTATTTATACCAGTATTTCAGGCTTCGGGCAGGACAGCCCGCTGAAAGACTTGCCAGCTTTTGATCTGGTCATACAAGCCATGAGTGGATTGATGAGCCTGACCGGCCCCAAAGGAGGGCCGGCCACAGCGGTCGGGGAATCCATTGCTGACGTGTGCACTGGCATGTTTGCCGCATTTGGCACCGTTTCTGCGCTGTTCGACAGAGAACGCAGTGGTAATGGGCGCCATGTAGATGTTGCGATGCTGGATTCAATGATGGCCATGCAATTAACCGGATTGGCACGGCAACTCTATATGGATGACACGCCAAAGCCAGCAGGCAACCGGCATCCGGTCACTTATCCGGTGGATTCGTTTGCCACAAAAACCGGTGATATTGTCATGGTTTGTTTCTCCGATCCGGCTTTTAGCGCCCTGGCATCCTTAATGGGTGATAAAGATATCGCCAGCGACGAACGATTTACCACTAATGCAGCAAGAAATGAAAACGAAGAACTGCTCCGCTCAATGATCGCTGTTTGGACCAGGTCCAAAACCCAAGATGAGATTGTCACCGTATTGATTGATGCCGGTATTCCTGCAGCTCCGGTATGGAATTTACGTGAATTGACAGAATCTGACCATTGCGCGGCTCGCGGACTGATTGTCCAGGGGAAACACACAACATTTGGCGCGGCTCCATTGGTGCCCCAACCTGTCAAATTTTCAGGAATTAAAACAACACAAGTACCAACCACACCTGCGTTGGGGGAGCATACCGACTGGGTATTGCAAAATATAAACAAATTGAACGCCGCAGAAATTGAAGCGTTGCGTGAAAAGAAAGTGATCTAAATATGACATCGGGTTTTACACGCAAGAATAACAGAGTTGTCCGTGCTCCAACCGGCAATGAACTCAATGCAAAAAGCTGGCAGACAGAAGCGCCGTTAAGGCTTTTGATGAACAATCTGGATCCCGATGTTGCAGAACGCCCGGAAGAATTGGTCGTATATGGCGGTATAGGCCGGGCTGCTCGCAATTGGGAATGTTTCGACGCAATGACCGCCGCGCTCAAGGATTTGGAAATTGATGAAACCCTGTTGGTGCAATCCGGCAAGCCTGTTGGGGTTTTCAAAACTCACCGGATGGCCCCGCGAGTGATCATCGCCAATGGTAATCTGGTGCCTAATTGGGCCACCTGGGAAAAATTCAACGAGCTGGATCGTCTGGGCCTTACAATGTATGGTCAAATGACTGCTGGATCGTGGATATATATAGGTTCTCAAGGCATTGTGCAGGGCACTTACGAAACGTTCTCTGAAATTGGGCGTAGACATTTTGGCTCAAATCCTTCGGGACGTCTGGTGGTAACCGGCGGGCTTGGTGGCATGGGCGGCGCGCAACCGCTGGCGGCAACCATGGCAGGGTTCAATGCCATTGTCGTGGAATGCCAACACGACAAAATTGATTTCCGCATACGTACCGGCTATCTGGATGTGGTCGCGCAATCACTGGACGAAGCACTGGAACTGGTTGAAAAAGCGAACCAGGCCAGTAAACCCGTTTCGGTTGGAATTGTCGGCAACGTGGTCGATATTTTGAATGAATTGAAAGAACGCGCCATTGTCCCGGATGTTGTAACCGATCAGACTTCTGCTCATGATCCTGTTAATGGGTATCTGCCAGTTGGATGGACCGTTGCCAAATGGGAGGCAATGCGTGAACGCGCGCCAGAGGATGTCGCTGTTGCAGCCAAACAATCAATGGCTGCCCAAGTTGAATTGATGCTCGACTTTCAGCAACGCGGTTCGATTGTGCTCGAATATGGAAACAACCTTCGTGCGATGGCCGAGGAAGCGGGAGCAACAAATGCATTTGGCTTTCCAGGCTTTGTTGAAGCCTATGTCCGGCCATTGTTTTGCGAAGGTAAAGGGCCATTTCGCTGGGTCGCCCTATCAGGGGATCCTGAAGATATCTACAAGACTGACGCAAAAGTTCGCGAACTCATGCCGGACGATACCTTCTTGCATAACTGGCTAGACAAAGCGCGCACTCACATTAAGTTCCAGGGCCTGCCTGCTCGTATCTGCTGGGTTGGCCTTGGTGACCGTCACCGGCTTGGGCTCGCGTTCAACGAAATGGTACGAAGCGGCGAATTGAGTGCACCGGTCGTTATCGGCCGTGATCACATGGATTCTGGCTCCGTCGCAAGCCCAAATAGGGAAACAGAGGGGATGATGGATGGTTCTGACGCAATCTCTGACTGGCCCATACTCAATGCAATGTTAAATTCTGCCAATGGCGCGACCTGGGTGTCTTTTCACCATGGTGGTGGTATGGGGATGGGATTTTCCCAGCATGCAGGAATAGCGATATTGGCTGATGGAACCGACGAAGCTGATGAAATCATCGCCCGCACGTTGTGGAACGATCCCGCCACAGGCGTGATGCGTCATGCTGATGCCGGTTACGAAAGCGCCATAAATTGCGCTAAAAAACACCAGCTAAACCTTCCAATGGTATAATTTGAAACCGGAGTAATTGTTATGCCCGCATTTGTGATATCCAGAGTACAAATTTCCGATCATGTGGCCATGCAGAATTATATGGCTAAGGCTCCTGCCGGCGTAGCGGCACATGGCGGGCGTTATTTGGTACGGACTGGCGATATTGAATGCCTGGAAGGAACAGTTGATTACGACCGTGTCGTCGTTGTGCAATTCCCCGATAGAGAAAAAGCATTGGCATGGTACAATTCTGAAGACTATGCACCGCTGCGCAAAACCCGCTGGCAATCAGCAGCCGCTCATATAATTGTTGTGCCGGGGGAAGAATGAGGAGCTGCTTGGGAGCGCAAGGCAGGAGCATGCCGTACTCAGGCAATTCTAACTTGATGATTATCTGTAGAAGTTTCGATTTAGTCTGACACCGCTGCTTATTCAGCAGATTGAATTAGCAACGGTATATTTCTTGTGAATTAATGTAGTTGGACTTATATCCAAAATTAGTTCAGTCACCTTGTATGCCAGCCTCATTCTCGGAGAAGCAGTCGGTCCATCCCCATTATCTACCAGGTTGGATGTGTCGAAATTTAGATGAATCACAATGTACGCAGCCCTCATTTTGACCTGAAGCAGACAAAACATTGGGGGCATTCAGATTAATGCATTAATCTGGAACAGTTGAGCTGTTGTTGATAGTTATGCATTCCACATATCAGGTGCTAAACTTTCGCAATATCACACTAGGAACAGCGTAGTGCGACTGGTGCCGTTCAAAAGTGAAGGGGTTTCTGATAGTTTTGAAATCATAGCCTATAAACTCGTGAATTCTGCCAAAGGCTCACGGCCTGATAGAGATTATGGAAAAAATAATTTCAAAAAATGGTGTAAAAAAAGGAATGACATCGCTGCCATTCCTTCAAATTTATTGCTAGTCGCTACCTTAGCATGGTGGAAACTCTCCCCTTATAGAATGGCCGCACCACGGCGCTCGCTCGAACCTTACGAAGTTTTTACACCGCGTCTAATTTTTAGCGACCTACAGGCATAACGCAGGTCGTAGTCTCTTATTCACGAATATATGGCATAAAACTTAATATTTCAAGTGTTTCCCGCGAAATCGCAAAAACAGACCCATTTATAGATCGCTTAGGAAGCAAACGCCAGCCTCAATTTCTGCCCCTTGTTGCCTTAAAAGGTCAATGAGACAACGCATCGAGTTCCCTGATGCCATCAGATCATCAACCACCAAAATTTTCTTTCCATTGATATCAGGTGGATTCCCGCCAATTCCCAAGTGATTGAAATATTGCCGCACTTTCGGATTTTGGTTTTGTCGCAAATTTTTCTGTGGGTTGAGACGCGCTTACATTTGGACACAGTTATGCTGCAAGGTTCGCGATGATCTGGAAAACGGATTGTCCCTTTGCCCCGATTTGTCCTTTACGGATCATATGAGCCACTTCGATACCTTCGAGTGTTGCGCTGGCGGAATGGAAGGTTTTGAAACCCAGCATAGGTCGGGTGATCTTTTTGATGAAGCGGTGATCCTGTTCGATGATATTATTGAGATACTTGACCTGCAGGATCTGGATCAGGCGGTTGTTCTTCGCGAATTTCAACAACACATTCGTCCATTGTAAAGCTGCGAGGTTGGCCCCGCTCTTATCAATCACCACCTTTTCTGGCGGTCCATTGGTGTCGATGGCTTTCTTGAAAAATCGCCGGGCAGATTTACCATCGCGCTGCTCAGACAGCATAAAATCAACGGTTTCGCCGCATTTGTCTACCGCGCGATATAAATACATCCACTGCCCTTTGACCTTTACATAAGTTTCATCCATCCGCCAGGATGAGCCGCTCAGCCGCTTGCGTGATCTCGCCTGCTCCGCCAGTAAAGTCGAATATTTGACCACCCAACGGTTCAGCGTTGCATGGTCAATATCCACGCCACGTTCCGCCATAATTTCCTCAATATCCCGGTATGAAACAGGGTAACGCAAATAGAATGTCATTGCATAAAGCACCACAGATTTTGGATAATGGCAGCCCTTGAAATTGATCATCGTAAAATTATACCCTCAGCGAAAATTGTAGCAGTAACGCTACCGGCAAATAACTGAAAGCAAAACCGAAAACTTTGCGACAGAACCGGGCAAGGTGCCCTTATTGTGGCTCTGCAAAACCTGTTGAGTTCTAGTTAAGCCAATAGTATATGAATACCCAACCCGAAACAGCATTACCTCCGTATGAACTGCAAACGATTTACGTTATCGCGAAATACGCAGATCCAGCACCTCTTCCCGAAATAAAATGGTAACAATAATGCTACTTTAGTTTTAATCAAAGCTTAGTATAGTTATCTTGTTTTGAAGCAATTTTATTGTACAGAGATGTACCCGTCTATCTCAATGCCCCGTGGATAGGCGGGTTTCTCGTGCTCCAATATGCGCGCCATCCTCGCTCTTTGCAAAACACGCGTCACTAAGAGTCTGACTCGAAACTATTCTCATAAAATCAACCCCTTGCCAATCGCCTTGTTACCATCTTGATGTGAGCGATCAGCAGCCAGCTTTCTGCC
>NVWB01000319.1 GCA_002733575.1 Blastopirellula sp.
TATACAGAGTCAGGGCAAGCTGGTCCAACCGTGGATGTGTGCGCATTAGGTGTAACCATGTTCGGCTGCTTTGTGGCCGCTACCCTGTAGAAGGCACAAGTCTGGCTGAAATAAAAGTTCGAGTTCTGCGAGATGATTCACCGCTTCCGAAGGAAATCAATCCGGAAATCCCTGAGCCTCTCCAGAGAATCTGTCTTAAGGCAATGGAACGTGATCCTGCCCATCGATATGAGTCTTCTGAATTAATGGCGAATGCACTCAAAAGATTCCTCGACGGGCGAGAAGTCTTAGATCGCCCCACACGCTATGACGTAGAACTTCAAGGAAAAATTCAGAATTACTTAACCGAGATTCAAGGTTGGCAAGAGCAAAAACTTATCACTGTGTCAGAAATGGATCGCTTATTGAGGGCTCCCAGTTGGTTCAGAATTCGTTTTGAAACTCGCTGGCAACCACGCTCCCGAGAATATGACTGGGAAACAATCGGCATTCGATTTGGTGCTTGGCTTGTATTGCTCTCAAGCCTCTTGTGGATGATCGTCTACTGGGACCATTTAAATACATTCCAGCGTTTGCTTTCCATAGGTTTTCCAACTGTCGCGATGAATTCACTGGGATGGATTTTCTATCTCCGTAAAAGCTTATGGAACATGCGAATATTTCTTGGTACAGGCGCGCTATTATTGCCTCTAATGGTCGTCGTTGTACTAGATGAATACAATCTACTGGAATTCAACCAAGGCGATGAATGGGAGCTTCTCTCAACATTTAGTCCGAAAGATTATATTACACCAACGAATTTGCAATTAACGGTTGGAGTCACAGCGTTCGTTGTGTATTGCATTCTATTGGTGCGAGTGAGCCAAGGTTAGGTATTCTTGATTTGGCTAGGGGGCAGGCATTTATTTACTTGCAACTGGAATTTTACTCCTCTGTGGACTCAAAGAGTGGCTGATGCAGGAGAATATCGCCTTCGCAATCACATGTTACCTAATCGTCTGTTTGATAATACCACTCGGGTCAGCGTGGTGGCATTCGCGAGGAGGACTTGATGAATCGGCTTGGATTTACTCTTTTTTTCCTCTCCCACTTATCCTACTGATGACTTGTTTAGGATATTTCGGTAGCACGGAATGGTTAAATATCCCTCTCAATCAAGAAGATTTCCTAAAGACTGAGACCATCAATCTCTGGTGGATGGCCAACGGTATTATCTATTGTTTTTTGGGAATTATGGGGCTCTGTTCAAAGATAAGAGTTGTGCGTTTTTGGGGCACAATTTTCTAATTACTCTTGCCGATCAGTTTTCTTTTCCCAACAAACATGCTGATCCTTCAACGGGGGATTGGAGATTGGAACATCGGTGGAAATCCAGTCACAATATACGAATTACTCTGCTTGTTATTTACAGTAGGTTTTGTGATCATCGGAACAAAAACAGCACGCTGGACGCTAACCGTTTCCGGATTGATTGGACTAGCTGTATTTGTGTTCCGCGTCACGGACATCCATTTTAAAGATTTTTTACCATGGCCGCTTCTCTTAGCTGTGAGTGAGGGCTTGGCTATGTTAGCCGGGATCACGTCTGTGATCATAAGAGAACGGATACAACACCGAAAAACCTGAGGCAATTGCTGAGTGCTCAGTCTCCATCGTCAATTTTTGCGAATCAAGTCGATTACCTTACGACGGGTCATGGTGGACAATAGACGCCAGATACCATCCCGATCATTCAGATCGGGAAATCTACCGTTTTTGGCTGCACGAAAGAAACTCTCCATGACACTGATTGCGACATCTTCACCATCGGCGACACCACAACGCTCGTGTGTCAGTCGCTGGCCCGACAGTGGCGAGTTGTAAGCCACTGACATCTGAAGTTTGCCAATAGCCCATGCGTCCGCCGCAAGGCGTTTGAGGTTCTGCACGATGGCAATCATGTACGCCTGGATTGCGTTGGTCTTCTGGGTCTGCGAATCACGAACGAATGCCTGTCCTCGCGAAATGGCCATTCGAGAGCGGGGTGCAAATCGTAATCACGTGAAGATTGCCTGGGATTGGCGCGTGGTTCATGTGTGTGCAAACGATCGTTCTCTACGCGATAATCAGGCCCTTTGAATATCGACGATCTCTTCAGGTGCCTTCTCGCCTTCATAGTGAATTACTTCTTTGCAGCTTTTCTCTCAGATCGTTTCGCGTTGGCTACAGCCTGGCACGGCACCTGGCAAATGCTAGTCTTACTGGCTGAGACTTGCTTGTTTCTGGTGATCGTAGTCCACGGCCTTGTGCTGATGGCTACAGGAAAGAAGCCATGGGTTTAGTGAACTGCCGGTAGCCCTTATCGACAGTCACCAACGGTCCTACTTCTTTCTGGATTTGTGATCCTCTGACCCGCTGTTGCCGTATTTGTCGGCATCAAGAAAGTCTTGATTATCCAGCGGCACGACATCGTCCAGGGCTTCCCAATTGAACTCTTCGTCGAGAGGGTCGAAGGCCTTTTGCGGATCAAAGACGCGTTTGTCCACCGGGATGGCGTTGTAAGGATCCAGATTGCCTGCGTTGACAGTCAGCAGATCACTCAAGTCGCTGGCGAATGAATCGTACTGATTCAGGGGCGGTAGGCCCTGAATGAGAAACATGGTTTTAAGAATACTTGCGATGCTGCCGTGTTGGTGAGAAATGTAGTTCCTCTTCGAGTAGGGGCTAATGAACATGCAGATCGAACGATGGGCGTCGACGGTATCGGTATAGCCCTGGGCATCGTCCTCAGTCACGGTGATGAGCGTGTCTTTCCAGAATGGACTGTGACTGATGAGTTCGACGAGCCTCCCCAGGGCCAGATCGTTATCAGTCATGTAAGATCCCCAGTAGGGATATCCATCGTCGGGTCGTTCCCCTGCTCCATGGTCATTGGGAAGCATGATGGTGATGACAGATGGGAAGGTCTCTTTACCACTGAGCCATTTCTCCTTGAACTCCTTCTCAAACATATCCATGCGAAACTGATCGGGGATGTTCATGTTGTAGGTCGGGTAGGTGAGTGATGTATTGTTCAGGAGAGGCGTCGGTAGCGGATAGTTCACCGAAATGCGAATGCCTGAATGTCGTACATCCTCCCTAAAACTCTGTGTCTTGAATTCAAAGCCGAGACCGTAGTTTCTGAAACTTATCTTATTGCGGTCGAAGAGCTCCCAGATCGACCCTGCTTCGTTGTAGTCCTCGGGGTAGATGGCCCCGGATGAGCCGGTGAATATATGTGTGCCGGGTCCGGTGCCCCGTGGATGCATGTCGTGTCGGGCCTCGAAGAACTCGTTGGGGTAGGTGCCCACAAGCCAGCGGTGGCCGTCGGCAGAGTGGTCACTGTCGCAATAGAAGTTGTCGCTCATGGCGAAGCGTTTTGCCAACGCGACGTGATTGGGCATGAGTAATACGTCGTCGACAACTTTTGACCCGTCGCGGTTCTCCACTGTGATGGGTCTACCCAGTCGGCAGAGATCAAAGTCACCGCGTCCACCTTTCATGGCACCGAAGATTTCGTCATAGGTTCGGTTTTCCTTGGTGACGTAGATGACATGCTTGATGGGGCTTTTCCAGGCTCCACTCCAGGGTGGTACCGGGTGGCCTTCTTCGCGACCGTGATCAGAGGCGGGGACCACGGATACGGTGTTCGCGATAACTTTGGCCGTCATGGCGTCCAAGTCTGACAGCGCTGATCGAAGGTCAATCACCTGGATGTAACCACGCATGAGGGACGCAATCTTGGTGGGTGATCCTTTCTCGTGATTGGGCCCGGCGTTGGGCCCCGAACCTAGGCCCTTGGCGTTGGCTACATACAATTGCTTCCCGTCAGGCGAGACCGACACCCGCGCCGGGAACCACGCGGTAGGAATGTGTCCCAGCATCTTTCCATCCGGCAAGGACATGACACCAATGGCGTTAATACCGGACTCCGCGACAAACAGCGTCTTGCTATCAGGTGAGAGGGCCAGGCCAAAGGGGATCAGCCCACGGAACTTATCGAGCCTCGGATCTATGGTCAAATCAATATCCCGGACTCGATCACCACTTTGTGCGTCGATAACAGTGAGGCTATCGTTGCTGCCGTTGGACACGTAGACCAAATCGTCCGTTACAACAATGGAATTTGGGCTGCTACCGCCGACGGCAGGAAAGTCTTCTAGTTCTTCACCAACCAAGTGCCCCGTCTTGATCTTGCCGACTACGGTCGCCTTTGTGGGATCGCGAACGTCGAGGGTCCACACAGACATAGCGCGGATATCGTTGGGATCGCCGAGGGCTGGCGTAACGACACCGTCTTTGGTCACACCCTCCACAGCTTCTTGCGATGGCAGGCCTAACACAGGATTGGGAACGGTTGTACGTTTTCCAGATTCCGTTGTGTAATGTGAATACTCGTACATGCCTACGTTGGCCACGTAAGCCCGTTTACCATCGGGTGACAACTCGATGCCGAAGGGATAGCGGCCTACAGCGAGGGAGTGGGCGACCTCCTTCTTTTTCAAGTCGATAACGACAACGCGGAAGTTCGTTTGATCGACAGCAAGGAGGTATCGATCATCCGGCGTGAGGACCATGTCGCCGATGAATCCATATTTGTAACGTTCACCGTCGGCCTCATGATCACACTTTATCTCGAACAGCTTTTTCCGTGACTTGAGATCGAAGGCCATTACGGACCAATCAACGCCACCGGCCACGTAGAGCGTTTCACTCTTCCGATCAATGGCGAGACCCATGAAGGCCGCGGCGAGCACGTCAGGCTCCTTACCGGGTTCTTCAGGTATCTGGTAGAGCTGGGTTTTGTCCGGGTTTTTCAAATCAAGGACAGATAGAGATACAGGACTACCGCTATTGCTAGTCACCACCCAGCGTCCATCGGGGCTCACTACGAGCCCGTAGGGATGGGGGTGGATGCGATAGAGATCGCCCACTGGCGATACAATACGCCCATTGGGCAAGACAGTCTCGCCCTCAGGATTGAGCTCAACATATCGATCACCCGCTGGCGAGTGGAACAGATACTCAGGTGCGGCTACCTTCGAGGCTGGTGTAGACGTTTCATTCGCGGTGGGTATAGTCTCAGTCCCGCACCCGCAGAAGAGTAGAACGAGTGAAAACACTAAAGCGAGAAACGGTTTCATGATTGGGCCTTTGTTTGGATTGATAATAAAGCATTTCCCATTGGGAATGAGCCAAAACCGATTCACCCGTCTATAGGTATAAGCGAGAGGTAGTGCTGACTGCGGACATTATTTCTTAAACTATGTCTGTACCTAGAGATTTCTTACAAAACCGGGCTTTGCAGTACTCAATCCCTTCGCCAACCTGCCAATTTCACATAAAGCCTCACCTGTGTCTACCAAAACCCCCGCCTTATTGTTGTTTATTCCTTTCTTTCGCAGTAACTCATTAGTAACCAGGCTTGTAGGTCAGCTTGAGCTTCTTTGTAGCTGTGGTTGGCCACCGGAAGTCGCTGGGCTAGTACAATGGCCATCAAAGAACTTCGCATCTGCGGCAAATTCCTGATCCTTGTGTATCCACATATCGTTACTGTAAGGAATCCCGAAGTAGGAATCGAATCCCTGCGTCGTTGGCAAGGCGTCCGGCCCGACTCCCCAATGCCACTTGCCGATAATCGACGTCCGGTAGCCGGCATGCGAAGGCCATGCTCACATCGCGTCCTCTGACTCATGTTTCTTGCCGGCGAATGGCCTGGTTGGTTTGATCGCGCTGTATTGAATCGCCCCGATATCCCATTTACCGGTCTTGGGTAATGGACGACCATCAAAGTCTGTTTGATATCGTTTGCTTAGGTTAAGCCCTTTCTTGCGTAAAGGGCTATTTGCTGTGAGGTGATAATCTCCTTTGGCCAAATTAACAAGAAGAGGATCGCCACTCCCAGCCTGTTTGGGGTCGTTGCCATAGGTCGTCTTGGGAGACTTGTATTTGAAGTACCAGTTGGCTGTTTTCAAGGCGCCGGCAGCTCGATTACCGGTATAGGGAGAGGACGTATAGATAAATAGATTGTTCCTGAAATGAGCACCCGAAGCCACTCCTATCGGAGCGCCCCCTTTAACATCCATGCGGGCCCCGGCATTCTGGGCTCTACCGAAGCTGTTGTATCGGGCGATTGTATTATTGTCGAAATAGATGTCATTGCACGGTGCTAACATGAAGAGCCAAGACTGCCCGTCATAGCATATATTGAAGGACACGCGCCAGTTATAAATTTCCTGTTGGTAGCGTGGCCAATCATAGCCCCAGCTGGATTCGATGAATCCGGCATTGCCTTGAGAATAGTTGTGGTGAATGTAGATGTTTTTCTTATGATATTTACCGAAATCTATTTCAATAGCGCCGCCGTCTGATCCCCACGGGCTGTCTTTGGTCCCAAAGTTCTTAATGATGTTATATGACACTTCCTGGTTGCCAATGTTCAAGTGTATCCCCATTGGGCCCCAACTGCTTTTGTCGGTTCGCCACAACGCATAGCTCGGGCCATCCAGATAGTTCTTTGTGATTAAAGTATGCTCGCCAGCTGACATGATGCCCTGGCCAGTTTCAATGAACTCATTGTTTTTGATGATACAATGATCTGCTCCGTGATCGATACGAAGTGCGGCCAGTCTCGTCATGATCAGCATCCCCGATACGTGCTCCCCCGGGGTACTGTGAAAGTGCAGATTCTCCACAGTGATGTAGTCCCCGCGAAGAATCATGGCGTTCCCGCTGGCATCGTGCGTACTGGGATTGGTAAACCGGGGCAGCAGGCCCGTCCCGTAGGCCGTCAGTCGTATCGGTTGGGACGCATTGCCGGAGTCTTTAATCTCAAGACTGCCTGAAAAGGAAGACTCCCGTTTAAAATGCACAACATCTCCCCCCTTCAGCAATACTGATTCCACTTTCTTATGTGATTTCCACGCGGACGATTTCGAGTGCCCGCTTCTACTGTCCGAGCCGTCGACCGAATCGACGTAATAATCCGCAGCGCAGCATTCTGAGGTAAGGGCGCAAGCAACCAATAGAAGCATTGGAATAAGCAGTAATGAATTGATTCTGTTGTTCATACTATTTCTCACTTAAATAGATTGCGACAGGCTGAACTAGCCCAGCGGCCTTCGGCGTGAACATCCTTCAATTAGTTCAATAGTAATCACGTCGCGTGTTTTAGACTGTTGCCTTTGCTTCTGGTCAATTCGGAACGAGACTCTAAATCGCTATGTTGCTTGCCTTCTATTGTTTAGAAATTTGTCGCGCAGAGAACCTATGTCGAGACGGTTTTGTAGGGGGAGCAAGTTTGACTTCGCCGTCACGTACGCGGCCAGAACCTAGTTATCGCCGTTTACTAGGTTCTCTAAATCGTGGAATGATCTGTTTAGGCGGCGTCTTGCATTACGTTTGGGGTTTCGCGTCCTAGTGCGATTAAGCGATCACTCGGCGTTGCCGTTGTGACACCCAGCTTCCTTTTAAAGTCGAGGAACCACAACTTGAGGTTGATATCGTCCGCCGCCGTAACGCGACTACTTGTTTCGTCACGAGACCAGACGATGTTGATCGCTAGCAGATCAAGCACTTCAGCGTGGTCAAAATATGATGTGTGAACTAAGCTGCGGCCGGCAGTTTCCTGGCTGAACTTGTTCAGCCCGGCAGTGAATGACGGTTGTGCAAGAAGTTGACGTAGCTTGGGGCCAAGGTCACCTGCGTGCCGATCTGCATCGGCAAGGATCTTGGACGATAGGGCAGCTGGCAACGGCGGAATCACAACGTCGTGCTCACCCAGTAAGGGGCCCGGAGTAACGGCAACGACGTGGGCGGCGGGCCGATTGTTGCCTTGCGCCGATCGGATCACGATTTGCCGGATCCCGGAGTCTAAAAGGGGGCGTAATGCGGTATTGTAAATCGGAGCAAGGACCCAAAAAAACGGACGATAGATTAGCGATACTGTGTCAGAAAGGAATATCCGCTCACGAGGAACGAGCCTGTTGAGAAAAGAAACGGACAATTCAAGCGTCGCTCTTAGCCCATTGATCGCCTCGTCGTCTGGTGTCCAGAGACCGAGCCAACGATCTCCATACTCCGCGAAAGCGTTCTCCTCGAGTCGCTGCTCCCAGCGAATTCGTATTGACTCGAGGATCGGACGTATGAACCAGCTGGAAAGTAGCAACGTACTGTAACCAAAAACAACGATGGCACCCAATATCACCCACCCTTCAGATGTCTTGAAGAGGAATTCAGAAATCGACTCTCCCGAACTTGGATCGTAGCTGCCAACGCGAATTCCGTCGACCGTTTCGGTGAAGGTCATCCCACAATATTTCATCACTTCTAGCATTGGAGCACGCAAAACCGAAGTCACAAGGCCAGCCTTATCGCTGGATTGGATTACGATTCCGTTGTTGAGATTGTTGGTTGCCAAGTCATAGGGAATGCTAGCCAGCGTTGACAAGGTGTGTAATGCTGGAATTAACAACAAGGCCGCCGCGATCATGTAAAAAATATTGACAATATTCCAAGGGGACCGTGATCGGTGGTGGAGGAACGGTGTGCCGACCGTTGACCAACTCCGAAGCTGACGAAGATGTTTCCGCCGCGATGTTGCTGTACGTAATGCATTCCAGATGACCGAACCGCCGTGGCTGTGCCCGATAATATGATACGGCGTTCCAGATGATTCAAATGGCTTCAAGTACTCGAGCAATTCACCTGCGGCCTTGCTCCGCGCACGTTCGTCATTCTCTCCTGACCAACGGAAAATGTTCCCTTCAGGTGCTAGGGAAATCGATGCGGGTAAGCGATTCTGAAGCTCCTCATGTGCGGGACTGCCAACTTGCCACCAAGCGTGGCCGCAGTCTTCATCGGAAGCAGCAAATGTGCCATGGACGAGTATCACTTGCTCTTGAGATTCGGTCGAATCTCCCACTTTCAACTGACTTTCCATCTGCGTCTGTTCGACCTTTCTAAACGGCGTATTTCGCGTTTGAACAAGTGGGGCTGATCTCTCAATTTATCTCAGCAGACTGTAGCAAGGTTTACGCATTCGAGCAAGTTCAGTCGTTTTTACAGATAGATCGACCCTCCGGTTCCGTAGGCTGGTTACCTAAAATCGCCAAAAATCCCGAAAGCTATTTGATATTGAGATTTCTGCAAGTGTGTCGCAAGCACGCCTTTTCGAGCTACCGAAAGTCGCTGGCTAATATAGGTAATTGGGCTGGCGTATCGCGGTTTGGCAAGCCACCGGAACGGTCTTTACTCGATAAGCAAACTCTGATATTCTTTCCCACGCTTTGTTGCGATGTCCAGCACTAACTGTTGTGCACTGCTCCAATTCAGTTACATACGTCGTCGTCAGTGCTGCCGGGACGGCGTTAACAAGAATATCGTGGAGAATTAAAAGTGATTTGGTGCATCCTTCTTGGCTCGGCTCTGACCGTGCTCACCGTTGGCATTCAGGCGGCTGGAACAGCTTGGTGGATTCAACGCCTCAAGCGAACTTCTGTTCCCGTTGTTGGAATTCGTAGACGCCTGTTACCGTTCCGGTTGCTGTGTTCAACCGCGTTATTGCTAATATTGCTCCACATTCTCGAAGTTGTCCCGTGGGCAGTAGCCTATGTACTACTGCCAAACTTAAACTCTCTCAATTCCTTAGAAGAAGCAACTTATTTCGCTACCGTGACATTTACATCGCTCGGTTATGGCGACGTCGTGATCCGCGGTCCGTGGCGTCTACTAAGTGGCATCCAGGCGATGAATGGCCTGCTCGTATTCGGCTGGAGTACGGCTCTGCTGTTCGCGGTAGTTCAGCGAATTTGGGGTGCTGATGAAGCCCCTCAGCAAAAGTCGAGCAGAGTTGATGTCCAGCTCGCCACGACGACTGTTACGAGCGGAGGTGGAGAGCCGCTAAGAAACGCCGCATAGTCATACCGGCAGCGATTGTTAGTTCTCAGACTCGGAGTCTTCGGCAAACACTTCAGTCAGGCAAGCAGTTCGGTCCGAATCGTTTTTCGAGTTTGAAAAGATTCCAGTCCATCTCACTTTTGATTAAAGGATCCTCTCTTGTTCCGCAAACGACAGCCCCAGACAGGCGCGCCGCCTGGAACGTTGGTATTTCGTGGCAACGCTACGCCGGCACGTGTCCAGGTCGTCCGATATTCACTTGAAAAAATGGATACAATTCCGGTCGCCAGTATCGACGACATTCACGCGCCCGTCGCCGAAGGTGAACTGCTTTGGATCGACGTGGCGGGAATTGACGATCCTGAGGTTATTAGGGCGGGTGCCCAGCGATTCGGACTCTCTGACCTAACGCTGGAAAACATCGTGAATGTGCCCCAGCGACCAAAAACCGAGTTACTCGACGACAAGCTATTTTCAATCGCTCATGTCCTAAAGTTTGACCAGAACGGCGTTTTACATATCGACCAGCTGAGCCTTCTGCTTGGGCCAAACTACGTGGTTACATTGCATTCTCAGCCTAGCGGATTCCTCGATCCGATCCGGAGTCGGCTTCTGACAACAGACTCGAGATTGCGTCAAAGTGGACCAGACTACTTGGCTTACGCGGTGATCGACGCGGTGGTTGACGGCTACTATCCGGTTCTCGAAACGATAGGCGAGCGGCTTGAAGAACTCGGCGACGAAGCTCTTGAAAATCCGCAGCCCAAAGTCCTTAAGCAAATTCATGTGCTTCGATCACAACTCATTCAGGTCAGACGCAGCAGTTGGCCGATGCGCGAAGCACTTGAGGCCCTTGTAGTGGCTGATACCCCACTAATTAATGACTCAACCGTTGCATTCCTTCGCGACACCCTCAGCCACTGCGCTCAAACCGTTGACGTTGTGGAGATGTATCGCGAGTCCGCCGGCGCCCTGATTAGCACTTACATGTCGTCAGTCGCTCACCGCAGCAACGAAATCATGAAAGTGTTGACAATGATGTCCAGTATTTTTGTGCCTCTGACATTTATCGCGGGGATCTACGGCATGAATTTCGAACACATGCCAGAACTTTCCTACACATGGTCTTACCCTTTAGCGCTCGGGCTAATGGCGGCAACCGCGATAGCGATGGGGATCTTCTTTTTTCGCCGAGGATGGTTCGGACCGGCCACCTTACGCGTCGGCGCCGACGTTAGTCGAGCGGCTCTAAACAGCCCGACAACCGTGACGGACGATACCCTCATGGTTAACCGATCGCGTGATGACGACTCACGACATTCA
>NVWB01000320.1 GCA_002733575.1 Blastopirellula sp.
ATGGACACCAAAAACCCAAGCCCAATAGAAACCACCACTTACCAATGCTATCATGCCAAGGTGCTATCACCTGAAAACTTGGGTAATGACAAGGATAAATCCCCTGGCTACATGATATCGTCCCTATCGGGACTAATAAACAAATTCAATCTGAAGCATTGCGAGGCTGTTGAGACCACAATGAACCAGAGAACATGACAGTCATTTGCCCCACCCATCGGTGAATACTCTCTCTGCGTCTCCGCGGCTCTGCGCGAGGCCTTTTTTTCCTTGGCGACTTTGGGCCTTTGCGTGAGAATTATTTTCGCTACTCGCCAGACTTGCCAAGTTCCAAAACCTGAATCTGTTTGAACTTGACCCAGCCGTTGTGCCCATCGGCTCCATAGGTTTGAAGAGCAATCACGCCAGGCACTAGATGCTCTGGCTTAGGGGCAGGGTCGGTGTAGTCGACAATTTTCTGCCCGTTGAGCCAGGCTTCGATATGGGGGCCAACTGCTTTGATGCGCAAGTGGTTCCAGGCCAGCGGCTTGCGGATTTTGTCGAACTCATCCCCTTTGTCGAGCCACTCTTTCATGTGGAGCCCCACGTATTCTTCGGCGGCAGCGCGGCCGATGTTGATTTGATAACCGCTCTGTCGGCGTGCTCCAGGCTCATTCCGCAAGTAGACACCGCTGTTGTACTTGCCATGTTCATCGATCATGAACTGGAGACTGAGATCGAAGTTTTGGAACGACCGTTTGGTAGTCAATAAACCAGAATGCTTCGGATTGCCATTTTGCCCACCAATGATCGTGCCTTTTTCGACACGCCACTGGGCCGTGCCGATAGTCTCCCATTGATCGAGATTCTTACCATCGAACAGCAGAATCGGTTTTTGCACTTCTTCGGCATGTAGAGACGCAGAGACCAACGTAACAACCGCTAATACGATTGCTGCTAAGCGAGCGGTTAATAGTGTTGCATTCATCAAAAGTGTTTTCTATCCGTTCGCTTTACCCGGCAATTTACCGAACACCGATTCCAGCTTGGTTACCTTGGTAATCACAAGTTCTTCGCCTCGTAGTGTGCCGTTGCCAGTCAAAGTAATCGGCGTGCCACAGTGATAAGCCAAGTTGAAATCATGGAAGTCGCGGAACCCAATTTCCAAGCGAACTGCCGGTTTCCCTTTGACATCGACAAAGAAGATCTTGGCTTGATTCAAGTCGTCCGAAAGACGCAACCGGCCTTGGACCGTGATCGTCTTGTCTTCATGCTTGACCCAAGTATCAAACGCACGCTCTTCGTAGAAATTGATGGGGCTACCATCAAGACCAGCCAACGGCGTCTCGGCCATGCCGTAGCTGTCGGTATCGACACCAAACTGTTGCAACAAGGCCAGATGCAGTTTGCCGACCGGTTGGTTTTCGGCGTATCGCAAGTAACGGCCTGTCTTGATCATGCCGCCACCTTGGCCGGCAAGTACCATCGGAATTCGTTTCACTGTATGGTTATCGCTGTGGCCCATGCCTGACCCGAATAGCACCACGCTATGTTCTAGCAGCGTTCCGTTGTGGTCTTTGTAAGACTTCAAGCGATTCAACAGCGAATCAAATTTCTCCATGTGCCACGAACAGACTTTGAGCAACTCAACAATGTTCGTAGGGCTAAAGTTGCGGAAGAAATGTGACAGATAATGATGCTGTTCTTTGACCCCTAAAAAGTCAAAGATCATGCGACTGTTACTGTTACCGAGCATGTAGCTGATGCAACGAGATTGATCGGTCCACATCGCCAAGGCAATCAAGTCCAACATGCTCTCGACCTGATCATCGAGGCTACCGCCACCTTCGGGTCGTTCAAGCTTGGTGAAATCAATCGGCCCTGTGCTGGCCGCTTTCATCGTCTGCAAGCGTTTTTCGGTCTCGCGGACCACAGTTAGGTATTGATCTAACACCTGTTGATCTTCTGCGCCGGCTTTGCGAGAAAGCGACTTCGCATCTTCGTTGACTCGATCCAACAGGCTGGCCATCTGTTTCCGTTTTTGTGGATGACTGAGCGGATTGTTGAACAGCCGATCAAAAATCAATTGAGGATCACTCTCACGCGGAATCGGCTGACCGTTTTGATCGTAAGAAATATAGCTACAACCGATTTGCCCTGGGAACAATCCTTCGGTCGTTAGTTCTAATGATTTATGAGGCGTATCTCCGCCGATCTTATCAGCAATGATCTGATCAATTGACGCCGTTTTGGTGTTCTGATGATGGCCAGAGAGGAATCGGCGAGAGCTATTCGCATGCGAAGCGAACCCAAAATCACCGATGTTATCCAACACCAATAAATCGTCTTTATGCTTCTCAAACGATTTCATCATCGGCGTCATGCGGAAATCGAACTCGGACCCTTCTTCGATATTCCACGTCGGCGGATGCACCCCGTTCGGTTTGAATAGCGCCATAAACCGAACTGGCGGCTTGCCTTCGTTTTCGGTTTTAGCTGAAGCTTCCATCAAGTTCAGAAAAGGGAGCGGCAACAAGGCACCAGCTGATCCACGCAGGAAGGTTCGTCGATTGAGAGACACGCTCATAACTTTTCACCTGGTATGATGGTTTCTTGGAAGGGCAAGCTGTTGACCACTTCGTGAATCAAGTCACGATAGGTGCCATTGTTCTTGTTCAGTTTATCAACGATATCTTCAACTGTCGGCTGATCATGCAATTTAAGTTCACGGCAAAGAGCATAGGATAACGTCTTTTTCACGATATTGCGAATAATTGTCTCGCGTTCTGTGGTGATCAAGATCTCTTTGAGTTCATAGAAGTTGTTAAACTCTTCCCCACTCGGCATTTTGCCCGAGGTATCTATCACTTCGCCCTTCTTGCTGACGGTCTTTTTATTCTTCTGGGTTTTCTCGTAATCATCGGCCAAGATATAGCCGCCTTTCGCATCGTAGCCTTGTAGCGAAAAGCCTAGCGGGTCAATTTTACGGTGGCAAACCGCACAGGTTGGATTGCTGCGATGTAGTTCAAATCGCTCGCGGAACGTCAGGTTCTCGCCTTGGCTGTTCGGTTTGACTTGCCCGACATCGGCCGGTGGGTCAGGCAAGTGTTGGCCCAAGATGCGTTCGAGCATCCAAACGCCTCGCAGCACGGGGCCTTTGTTCATGGCCACAATGCCGGGCATGGTCAGAATACCGCCCCGCTCTTGGGTGTTTTCAAGTTGAATCTGCTGATTGGGAACCACTTCTCGCTCAATCCCTTTTTGCTTTCGATAGGCCGTCATCTGCTTCGCGTCTTTGCCGTAAAACCCTCGGACATTCGGATTCACAAACGCCACGTCCGAATCAATCAATTCCATCAACGGTCGATCTTGCGTGAACAGATAATTCATGAAATCGACCGGCTGACTTAATAACGAGAGAGGCAGAATCGGGTCGTTCGAGATGTTTCTGATCTCGTTCAAGCTAAGCCACTGCGTTGCGAAATCTTCGGCCAAGTTCATCGCGCGGGGTGACTTCAACATCCGGGTCACTTCACTTTGGAAGACATCAGGGTCTCGCAGTTTGCCTTGAGCCGCTGTACTTAACAGCTGCGCATCAGGCATGTCGGCCCAAAGGAAATAGGCGGTCCGTTCGGCCAGTTCGAAGTCGTCGACCAGTTGTTGGCCAGGAATTTTTTTCATCAAGATACCGCGATACAGAAAACCGGGCGACATCAACACGGTTTTTAGTTCTACCTTCAAGACTGGAACTAATTTGTCTGCCTGATTCAATCGGGCCAATATCTGGTCGATCTTTTGTTCGTCAACATCGCGGCGAAAAGCTCGCGGCACAAAGTCGCGGACTAATATTTCGGCCTGAGCAAAGGTTGGCCCTGTGCCAGCAATTGGGCCTGTGATTTTTTCAAGATGCTTGCGGCGACGCTTCGAGAACATTTGCTCCAGTGCATTATCGGCCAAGTAGGAATACTGATCCCAGATCACTGTGCTGAGTGGGTTATTGTGTGTGTCGTTTCGGAAACCGCTTTTGCCACGTGGATCGGTTGGCAGCAATTTCATCACCATCGATTTTTCGACGACCGTTTGTTGGGCTTCAATGATATCGACTTCTAGATCAAAACCAAACATGCTGCGCATCGTGTTGCGATACTCGTGGGCCGAAAGCCGGCGTGGTTGAAACACGTGCGGTTTCGCTTCTACCGAGTCGACAAATCGCTGGCTGTACCACTCGACAAAAATCGCACGCTCGACGTCTGACATCTGAGGCGAATCTTCCGGCGGCATCTCGCCCGCTTCGATGAGCCCTATTGCTGACTCCCATTTTTCAAAACTGGCGTCAACCTGCGCGGCCGTTTTGATCTTCGTAAAGTCAACTTCGCCATTCACCTCATCGCCGGCCCCATGGCATTCAAAGCAATACTTTTTCAACAGCGGCAAAATATCGGCCGCATACTCATCAGCCAGCGCAAACCGCGAACCGGCAAACGATAGCGACAGACAAACACCAAGAACCAAAACCGACAAAGAAAAACGCACAAGCAGCGTCCTCAACAAAAAACTAGGCGGGAAAATAAAAGCAAAGGCGGGCAAGCCTGTATTATGACCTATCCAGTGGACCTTGTCACTAGAAATTGGACTGTGACAGGGCGAATGTGGGCAGAATAGGGTGTCGCAGTGACTGGAAATGAGTGATTTTGCGTGGTTTCAGCCGATTTCTTTCCTTTGACCCCAGTGAAGCTTCCGTGTTAGAATTCAAGCAAAGGAATTTTAACTATGCAAATTGACCTCACTGGCAAACTCACCCCAACCGAAATCGAAACCATCACCCGGCAAGCCACCGCCGCCGGGTTTGATAGCGTCGAACACTATGTAGAAGCCGTAGTGCATTCCCTCGCCGCCGAAGCCGAACAAGAAGCAAAATCGCCGCCCCTGTCAGAAGAAGATTTAAAACAAAGTTTGGCTGAATGTGATGCGGCGATGGATGATATTAAACATGGGCGGGTTTATAGCGAAGAAGAGGCGTTTAAGAAGATTGAGAAGAGTCTTGGTTATAAAATTGAATGAAGAAATACTCAATCGTCTATACTGATATCGCTACTCAAAGTATCGAGTCCTATATTCACAACATTACCGAGAGATCGGGTTCTCGGAATATATCGAGTAAGTGGGCTCTATCTGTTCGGCATAAAGTGCGATCTCTTCAATACTTCCCTTTTCGCCACGGGCTCGCAGAAGAAAACGAATTCCGCGATTACGAAATTCAGCAAATCATCATCGGCAAATACGTTGCCCTGTATTACGTTGATGAAGAAGCGAAGAAGGTGCATGTGCTAACCATTCGACATGGAAGCCAGCTTCCCATACCTGATGAACTGCCAGAGATGCCGCCTGAATGAATAAAATCATGACATAAGAAACCGAGCAAAGCCGAGACACAGGAAATTCACCGCACCTTGGAACAATACGAATAAGGCAACGAATTATAATGTGGAAATCCTTATTCCATCCTAGCAAGACCGCAGTGCAACATGCCATCAAGCGGGGTAGTGGCTTGCAAGGCTCTTTGGCTATCTACTCTTCTTCGTCTTCGATTTCAAACGACCATTGTTTTAAATCATCTACGGGACGAGGCAGCCGACCCTCAAGCCATTCAGTGCATAAATCGGGAGTAAAGTCTGGATGTTTCGATTCTATCACCCACGAAAGAAACTCTACGCCACCATTGAGATAGGGTGGTGGCGAGACCGGAATAAACGCCGTAGGCAAAGGCTCTTCAAGAGAAACATAGTTAAGCACATACCCCAGTTCCTGGACATGACGCCAAGCCAGTTCGTGTTCAGTATCAATTCCAAATTTTACCCACCAATTACCATCTTCCATCTCACCAAACCCGATTGACTTCCGACCCGCAGGTAGGTCAATAGCCGGCAATCGTTCTAAATAGGTCAACAGCATCTCGAATTTGTCGCTCATGTTTTTCTTTCTGCGAATGCTTGAGATTGGAGGGAATTATTCTTATCGATGATCAACATGGTGATGGTTTCTTAAAATAGCCATCAGGGCTTTGGCTCGCTCTTGGGGGTGTTTGATTTTATCAGCCAGCCCAAGTGCGATATCAAGGTGCTGAGCATGGGCCAATCGTTCAATGATGCCTCGTAAAATACGATCTTGATCTTGAGGCGGTGCAGTGGGATGAAATTTCCAAAGTTCCTCGAATAGTGGTGAGCGTCTGTTTGTTGAGAGGTCTCTTGTCAGCCAGTCAATGGCGTCGCCTGCATCATAAGGCGGAGGAATCCAGTCAAAGTAAGTCTTCTTCCCGCTTGCTCCTCGATCTTCAGGCAGAATGGACCAGATCGATTTTATGCCCCATTCGAAATCAATTTCCGTGGCACGCACTGCAATCTTTGTGCGTGAAAAACTATCTTTATGTTTTTCCGCATCTCTAAAGAGTGCTCGATAGTAGCTCATCTTTTCATTGTTTGGGAGATTTGACGTGTGAACGAGATTTGCCAGTATTACATATCTTGGTTGTTCCTGATTAGTAGGAATCTCTCGGAGCATCTTCTGCAGAATAGGTCGTTGCATTTCTGGTGACGCAAGTTGAAAGTAATCCCAAGTTGCCCGGTTCTGGGGATCAAACTCCTTTGAGGAAATCATGTCTTTAACTACCTGTTCACATTCGGTGTAAATTTCTTTCGGGACATAAAAACCGAACTCTTTTCCGACTCTGAGTAACTCGGCGTACGCTTTTCTTTGCAAGTCTTTGGCCTGCATATTACGGGCAAGTTGAACAATTCTATCGAAAATCATTTTTTGGTAATCAGGAGATTTCTGGCGAAAGTTGGAAACAAACTGATTTCGATTAGATAGCTTTAAAATACAATGATCTCGTGCTGGAATTTCAATGTCTTGGAGCCAGTTGAGAATGGCCTGTGGTTCTAAGTATATCGCAAAACCTACGACACTGGGTAATTGATCCTCAAGAGAGAGCAGCTCATCTTTACAAGCCTCTTTTGTCAACTCAAGCATGAGATCAGTGTCAACCAGCACTAAGTTACCGAGGAGGTTGATGCCCACGACCTGGTCAGTGATAGGTGGAATAACCCATTCTCGATAAAATTCAATCCATTGTTCACGAGAGTATTTCTCAGGGGATTCCTTGAGTATACGAGTGACTAAAGAATAAGGCGATTCACTATGAGGTAGATTAGACCATGCTTTCTTAGTAAAAAACTCTACTTCAGAAGGCTTCTTTAGTTTCGCAAACTGGGCAAAACTAAAATATATTCCGGCCCATTTCTCTTGGTGCTCTAGTCGTTCGATGAAGTCACAAGCCAGTTGAGGGTTGTCAGTCGCATTGCGAGCAATAAATGATGGCGGAGTTGCATAGTATGAAACATGCTCAGAGGGAATGGTTTGAGCAAGTTCAACAAATTTCATACTATGATCCAGTGATTCAGCACGCAGGGCCGCTCTGTAAATTGCTAAAGCCTTTCTTTCAGACGGCTCCATTTTGAGAATCACTTCCAGTGAAAATTCCGTGTTATATGAACTCATGCAATAGAGATCTAGTAACATTTCCCTCTGATTTGCATGGTATCTCTGAAATACTTGCTCATACAGTTCCGGGAAACGGGCAATTGTGGAGCTTAATCTGATGAGCTCTTCCACATCTATTTTGTCGATCAATTCTTTCATAATTTGTGACAAAATATCATCGTAACCATGCCCCTTCAAATCTTGAATCCACTGAATCGCATCTATTCTGTCTTTTGCGTAATCAATTTTCTGAATCTCTTTCATGTATTCTTGAGCAATTTCCACTTCGGTTGCTTTGCGGCGAGGTAGTTCGGCCAAGAAACTTTTTGAGAAAACAACTAATTTCTGATCACCTGCAAATAGAGTGGTGCAACAAAGCATTGGAATGAGTACAAGAAGATAGCTGGCGATTCGTATCGTTATCGAGCCTGAGATTTTAGTCATATTAAACTCTGTTCCATAGATTAGAAATGTTCCTGATTACACAAGAATAGAGAATTTCAACATCTTTCGCAAATAAATAATCGTTGTTCACGGAGATACTCCTCAAATTATCCCAACACCTACCCCCACCCACCACGCCCCCTTATACTCAACAGCAGATAATTACATCTTCAAATCTCTTTTGAAAGCATTTGTGTGCGGCGAGCTCTGGTTTTAGTGGTGGATGGTTGGGGTGCAGGTTTTTTGGGACCGTATGGGAATACGTGGCTAGAGACGCCAGCTTTGAATCATTGGGCCACGCAGTCGAAATTGTTCGAGCGGTGTATTGTGCCTTCGCTGTCTTTGCCGGACTTTTATCGAAGTTGTTTTTCTGGTGTGCTACCAGGTGCTGCTGAAACTTCGTTTAACTTGGCGAAGATCTTGGGCGACAACCAGATTCCATTGCATTTACTGAGCGATGACGCTCAGGTATTACCTGGCGTTGAGGATTTCGGATTAGCTTCGGCCGAGTTTCTGCCTGAGATGGAACCGATGACTGTCGACTCGATTGAGACAACACAACTGGCCAGGATGATGTCGGTGTTGCTTGACTGGGCTGAAGAGCCAGGCGGAGACGAAGTGGTTTGGGCTCACTCGCAAGGGATGCTAGGCAGTTGGGATGCTCCGCTTGAGATGCGGCAGGCGTTGGCCGATGAAGACGACCCTGACCCGCCGAGCTGGGTGATTCCGCCCTGCATGCGTTCCGACAAGACGTTTGATCCTGACGAAATACTAGGCTTCACGCAAGCCTATTCGGCTCAAGTGGTGTTGCTTGATATGTTGTTAGACGAACTGATTGGCACCATCGAAGAGCTGCCCATTGATCAGCAGCCGCTGGTTATACTGACTTCCAGCGGCGGATTTCCATTAGGCTTGCATGGTCAAATTGGCCGAGATGAGAATACGGCAACCCGGCTGTTTAGCGATACGGTGCAAGTGCCGCTGTTGATTCGCCAGCCTGGCGGAAAAGATGGCATGCTGCGTGAACAAGGTTTGGTGCAATCGCACGACATTAGTGCAACGCTATTGAACTGGTTCGGCGTGGATCAAAACTTGCTGCCGACCACAGCTGGCAGTGGCCAAGGGTTATTGAATGCTGCCGAACAACCACCGCGAGATAGGGCCTATTGTAGTTTCGAGCAACAACGCCAGTTGATTACGCCGGTCTGGTCTGCCAGTTTGGAATTGCCGGCAGAGGTTCAAAGTACACCGTCCATCGATTCGCCAGATCAGAACATCGCGTGTGAATTGTTCGTCAAGCCAGATGATCGCTGGGAGATGAACAACGTGGCCAGTCGCTGCCAGGCGATTGTCGACGGCATGACACAAGCGGCGGTCGAACTTGAGCACGCCATCCAAAGCGGCGCAACCCAGTTGCCGCCGCTGGCCGAGGAATTGTTGGCCCCGCTGGGTTAGAGCGGCCAAGAATTGATGTGGCTCAAATGGTGCGCTTCATTCGCGGGAGTTTTTTTCCCAATCACAAGCGCGAAGCGTTAGCGAGGAGGAAGTTTAATCGCGGTTCGTCCTCGTGTGCCACTGGCTTTGCCAGTGCTGAATTAAAGATGAGTATGCATCATCTTCAATTGCTTGAAACGTGATACGTTGAATTTATCAGGTCACAAATCGTTTAATCTCTTTGAACAAAACAGATCAATTGCACTTCACACTGGCGGAGCCAGTGGCACCCAGAAGGTAATGTTTTTCCGACTTTCTAACAATCGTCTGAACCTTTTTCCTACCACACACTCTATCTGGGGAAGAAATAAGAACAAATGAGTAGTAGAATTTATTGGTAGGAGAAAGAAAATGAATCGTCGTCAGCTAGAAAAATTGGGTGTTCCATCTTACTGCGTGAACGAAACCATCATCGCCATTCAAAACGTGATGAAAGCGAAAGCCCTGCGCGGCAAAGATGTCAAGTTGCGTATCAAGGAAGTGCTGGAACAACCAGACGACTTCACCGCTGACGAACATTTTGGCGCACTGGCCCTACTGTTGATCGAAGATCGTGACTTTGTCCGGCCAGATCCTATCACTTACAAAACATGGGGTGAAGCAGGTATCGACGAGCAATCGCATGCACAAATGCGGAACGCATGCAAAGTGCCATCGGCGCGTGGGGCTGCTTTAATGCCAGATGCTCATCTCGGTTATGGGCTACCAATCGGTGGTGTGTTGGCTTGCGAAAACGCGGTCATTCCATACGCCGTTGGTGTCGATATCGCTTGCCGGATGAAACTGTCGGTTTTGGATATGCCGGTCGAGTCGATGGACTCGAAGTTCAACCTTTACAAAGAAGCGCTCGAAGAGGGAACGCGTTTTGGCGTCGGCGTGGAATATAAGCGTCCGCAAAATCACGATGTAATGGATCAAGACTGGTCGGTTTCGCGGATTACGCGTCAGCGTAAAGACCGTGCGTGGAAACAACTGGGCACTTCCGGTTCAGGCAACCACTTTGCCGAGTTCGGTGTGTTGACGTTCGATCAAAAAGACGAAGAGCTGAATCTGGAAGCGGGCGAATACGTTGCCCTGTTAAGCCATAGCGGAAGCCGTGGCGTGGGTGCTGCTGTTTGCTCGACGTACAGTTCCATTGCCAGCCAGAAACTGCCAAAACGATACGAAGACCTAGGCCGCTTGGCGTGGTTAGACCTCGATAGCGAAGAAGGTCAAGAGTATTGGGCAGCCATGAACTTGATGGGCGACTATGCTGCTGCGAACCATGATGTGATTCATCGGCAGGTGAGCAGTTTGCTAGGCGCTGAAATCATTGCAGGGGTCGAAAACCACCACAACTTTGCCTGGAAGGAAACGCACTTTGGAAAGGAGATGATCGTACATCGCAAAGGAGCAACGCCAGCGGGGGAGGGCGTGTTAGGAGTCATCCCCGGCTCGATGGCCGACCCGGCTTATGTGGTTCGCGGGAAAGGAAATCCCGAGAGTCTCAATTCCGCATCTCACGGTGCAGGACGTCGCATGTCGCGCACACAGGCGAAAAACACGTACAATTTCCGCAAGATTAAACAAGAATTGGAAAAGAAAGGCGTCCGCATTCTTTCTGCCGGAGCCGATGAGGTTCCGGGAGTTTACAAGAACATCGAAGACGTGATG
>NVWB01000321.1 GCA_002733575.1 Blastopirellula sp.
CCGCTATATGGAGATATGAGTAGCCGTGTGATGAGAATTTTAGAACAATTTACACCAGAGCAAATTTAGGGAGATAAAGGATGGAAACTAAATCTAGCGATTATACCAAGCCGCTTCCTAGTTTTTTGCCTGGAAGCAATTCACGGTCGACCAGTGGTAATTCACCTGAGAACGTGATGTCGTTCTTTGATGTAATTCAATCACACGCAGGCAGCGCTGAGAAGTCGAACAAAATAATCGGCGAACTTCGATCAAAAGCACCATCGAATGAAGATCGAAATCCCACAGAAACGACACCGGATTCATATACCGAATCAGTTCGCTCACATAATAATTCACCCGAAAATAAAAGACCAGCAACACAAAGCCAGAGAGCAAATGCAATAGAGCAATCTACCGACAACGAGCCCGTAGACCAGACGGAGGATGCTTCGGTTGATAATGAAGTGACTTCTCTATACGAATCTCCGAGCGAATTAGTGAATTCGGAATCGTTAAATAGTGAGGAAGTGGTCAATGCACTTGAGGAGCTCGAAGAGGAATCGGTGGTTCTCGGGTTTGACGTACAGCAAAAACCTATCGAGGCCCTTGATCAATCAGCCGGTGATTCTCATGAAACGCTTGCTGCCTTGAACGCAGTTGAAAGCGATGCAGAAAGTTCTGAGGGAAACAACGACTCCGAAGTACTGACACTTGATCAAAGTTCTGATTCAGAGACCGAACTCGCTGCGATAGATCAAGAATTGTCTGCCGATCAACTTGTAGCTGAGGAAAAGACTCAAAGCACTTTGCCCGCTACAACAGCATTAGAGGATGAAAACGCCCGGATTGAGTCAGCGCAACTGACAGAACAAACGACCTCATCGGCCAAAGCAAGTGATATTCAAGAAACTCAAACTACGGTCGATGCTACGCAAGATCAGGCTCAGACTTCAGAAGTGCCAGAAGAACTTCAAAGTATTGATGTTAAAGAGAATGCACACAAGGATGTTCCGGTTGCTGAAGTTGCCGTGGACACTGCTGATAGTTCAGGCTCAGGTGAGTCAAAAGATCAGTCAGAACAGCGTTCCCGTGATCAATCTCCTGAAGCGAAATCGAATAAACTCTTGGAGAGTTTAGACAAGCCTGATGGGGAGGCCGTTCAAGCGAAGCCAGAGATTCTTACAGCGGGTCAAAAAACGACTGCGGTCGAAAAATCTGAGCCGCAGGGACTGGTGGCAGTTGCTCAGCCAGTCGCTGCAAATACGCCAGCGACTAAAAGCAACCCTTCGCAGCTAACACAAGCCATTAGTGCAACACTTGAAAATCGATCCATTCAGCGTGGGTTACTGCAAAAAGGAATCGCAGCACCAAGTGCTCGACCGATGGATGCCCGGCAAGTTCGCTTAATCCAGCGAGTGGCCAAAGCGTTTCAAGTGGCACAAGTCAGAGAAGGACCAATCCGCTTGCGGTTGAGCCCACCAGAACTTGGGGCACTCAGGATAGAAATCAATGTTAAAGATGGTGTCATGACCGCCCGGATTGAAACCGAGACAACTGCGGCCCGTCAGATATTAATGGAAAACCTGCCCCAGCTACGAGACCGACTGAACGAAATGAATATCACAATCGACACCTTTGAAGTCGAGCAAATGGAGCAAGAGTCAACGGACCAAAGTCAAGGTGAAACGCAAGCCCAAGAAGAAGGGCAGGGGAGCCAACAGCGTTCCCATAGACAACAAGATTCAGCTGCGATGGAAGAAGTTGTTGAGTTGGAGGAATCAGAATCCGACACGATTATGGATTCCCCAGTCGACAGTAACGGCAGCATTAATGTTACCGCATAAACACGAATTAACCGATCATATTAATCAACAGATAACTTAGGACTACGTTCATCATGACAGCAGTTAATACTTCAGCCGCTTCCGGTAGTGCAAACAGTGCTTCTCAACGTGGCGCGGGTGATTTGCGTGATCTCGGAATGGACGACTTCCTGAAACTGTTGATTGCCGAGATGCAAAATCAAGATCCACTCGATCCGATGAAAAACTCAGAGATGCTTCAGCAGATCAGTCAAATTCGATCAATCGGAGCAACCAATGAACTTTCAGATACCTTAGGCTCCATTTCCGATGGCCAAAATATCTCAACTGCCAGCAGCTTAATTGGGAAGCAAGTACAAGCGTTGACGGATGATGGGCTCATTGCTTTTGGCGTTGTGAACAGCGTGCAAATCACGCCAGATGCCAATGGTGTTCGCCAACTGGAATTGAAAATCAATACCGGAGAGGAAGTCATTTCGGCAAAACTGGAGGATGTATTTACGATTTTACCGAGTAGTGCTGACAATCCAGAAGCCGATTCAGCAGAGACAACTTAACCAAAACCTTAAATAACAACTTACACAACAATTCTCAATTAACTACTAAATAATTAACCATTAAGTTCTTCCTCTTAGTTGAACAATATAAATAGGATACCAAGACCATGGGTTTAGCTTCAGCAATGTCGACCGCTTTGACTGGAATGTCTGCCGCGGAAACACAAATTGATGTCACCGGTAATAATATCGCCAATGCTCAGACTGTAGGGTTCAAAGCCTCGGAAGCACAATTTGCCACACAGTTTTTGCAAACACAAAGTCTCGGTTCGAAACCAACCAACACCAACGGTGGTACCAACCCGAGACAAACCGGTTTGGGTACCAAGGTGGCTGAAATTACCCCGAACTTTACCCAAGGAACGATTGAGATTAGCTCGAATGAGTCAGATTTGGCTATCCAGGGAGATGGTTTCTTTATCGTAGAAGGGGGCGGGGGCGAAAAGCTTTTCACTCGAAACGGTATCTTCAAAACCAACTCGCAAAACGAATTGGTGACAATCACCGGGCAACGTGTACTCGGGTTTGGTATCGATGATAGTTTCCAAATCCAACGAACTCAGTTGGTTCCACTATCGATTCCGGTGGGTGCCAAATCGGTTGCTAAATCAACGGAAAATGTGTTCTTGGAAGGAACCTTAACTTCCAGTGGAGATGTCGCTGATACCGCTCAAGTCAGTGAGAGTGTGATCCTTGGTAACTCGGCAATTCCTCGCCCAGACTCTTCTGGTTCCTCTGCCAGTGTGGCTAGTTTGCCTGATAATTCAGCAACGACTTTGGTTAATGAGATTGAACCTGGCGTAGGTTCTGTCGTTCCCTCTGCCGTCGATCCTGACGGAGCAGGTGGGCTTGCAGAAAATACGCTATACACTTATCGAGTAACATTTTCGGACGCAGCATTTGCCAACGAGACCCAAGCATCCAATGCGTTTTCGTTTACTACGCCAGTAAGCGATGGTGCAGCAGACGAAACCATCAATTTCGCTTCATTACCACAATCTACAACACATGCTAAAATCAATCTCTATCGATTAGATGCAGGTGATTATAAGCTAGTGAATACTGTGGACATGGGTGTAACATCAACCACAGACGCTACCGCAGCTGATGGCAGTGGACTCGGCGCAACCTTAGCAACTTCCCAAATTGACGGCACCGGTGCCGACGGCACATTAACCGGAGCTGATGTCTTTAAGTACAAATATGTACTGGTCGATAACGCAGGCTACGAGACTGCGTCTAGTGTTGAGCAAACCGTGACGGTTGCTGGAGCAGGGGGTGATGGCAATGGGCATGCCGTTATATTGGACAATTTACCTACCAATAGTGATTTTACCTCGGTCCGGATTTACCGAACCGAAGATGCGGGTTCCACTTTCTACGAACTAGACACTATCAGCATGGCCGCTGCCGCTAATCCTTATGTCGACGATGGCTCTGTTACGTTAGACACAGGCAAAGAGTTGGATACGACAACTCTCAACGGAAACTATTCTTACCTGATTACCTATTCGGCAGCAGGTGAAGAAGAGTCACGGCCTTCACTAGTCATAGGCCCTCAGAATATAATCAATGGTCGAATTCGGCTCGAAGATTTTCCAACCCCACCAACTCCAGGCATTGGAGATGGATTTCCGGCTTACGACAAAATTCGCATCTATCGTAATCTGTCGACCGATACAGAAAACTTCTATCTCGTCGACGAAGTCAGTCCTGGGGACGAATTTGTTGATAACAAATCGGACGCTGCAATCTCGGATCTTGATGTGATTGGCAACAAACAGTTAGACTTAGATGGTCCAAAAATCAACTCAAACACCTTCTTGATCGATGTTGTTAAACGTGATGGGCTGAACTTTGAAAACATGTTTCAGGAAGGCGAACTTGCTTTCACAGGTTACAAAGGAGAACGTAGTTTAGGAGATAAGAATTTTACGATTACCGATACCACCATCGTGCAAGACTTTCTCGATTTCATGGAGAACTCGTTAGGCATTCAACCTGCTGTCAACGGTAGCGCCAACCCGATCCCCTCGTCTTTGAATACTATCATCGGCGAGACAGGCGTACTTTCGCAAGGCGTCGGCATCAAAGATGGTCGCATTCGCATTGTTTCAAACAATGGCGTTGACAATGCAACGGAAGTACGGCTTTCGTCATTCCAGTTAGATGACAATTCAGGCGTGATTCAGAACCCGAACTTAAACTTCGGGGTTATCCAAGAAGCCAAAGGCCAAGGTGCGGTGACTGACTTCCTGGCCTACGATACACTCGGTATCCCAATTAATGTTCGATTGACTGCCACGCTTGAACGTCGTGACGGGTCGAATACGGTGTATCGTTGGTATGCCGATTCTTCAGATAATGATAACGCGATGGACACTGGCGATATTGGTGAAGCTCAAATCGCCGTGGGTACCGGGTTGATCTTCTTTGATGGCGATGGAAACTTTGTCGGCTCCGACAACTCGACGGTCAATGTGCAACGTCGAGATGTTCCTTCGCAGTCTCCTCTAGAATTTGAACTCGATTTTAGCCTGCTCTCTGGTTTGGCATCAGAAAGTGCTTCGCTGAATGCTTCGCGTCAAGATGGTTCGAACGCTGGCTCACTTACCGACTATATCATTGGTGAAGATGGCGTGATTCGTGGTATCTTCTCCAATGGTGTCGATCGTGATCTCGGACAGATTCGCCTCGCCCGCTTCGGAAACCCGGGTGGTTTGGAACAGCGGGGTGAAAACATGTACTCCTCCGGCGTGAACTCCGGTTTGCCGGTTGAAGGTGATCCAGGAGAAAACGGAATTGGAGATGTTATTGCCGGTGCGGTAGAGTTATCGAACACTGATATCGGGTCGAACTTGATCGATCTGATCTTGGCATCGACTCAGTTTCGTGGAAATTCACGGGTCATTACCACGGCACAAGAGCTTTTTGATGAATTACTGAATCTCAATCGATAATTCGATGTTTTCTGGTTATGACACATAATTATGACCTATAGTTTGACGCCTCGTACGCTGGAGTTGCCTGAGGTAACTCTGCGTTTAAAGTAAATCAGCCATGATAAAATTAACTCGATTAGATGGATCGGTATTCGTTTTGAATGCTGAAATGATTCGTTATGTCGAAGAAAATCCGGACACGTTTATCACGTTGAATACCGGAGACAAAATGGTAGTTACTGAATCGATTGATGAAGTCATTGACCGAACGATTCAGTATCAGCAACGCAAATATATGTTACCGCAACTTGTACCTTCGAGTTCAAAATAAGTCTATTAAGGTTTTATAGTAAATTATGGATATCGCTTCCGTTGTCGGTGTGATTGCAGCACTAGGCCTCCTTTTATCCGCTATTTTAATGGCTGAAGGTTCTGTACTATCTGCATTTATCGACGTTCCATCTGGCATGGTCGTGATCGGCGGAGCGATTGCGGCTGCCATGATTAGCTTTCCTTTGAAATCAATCTTGGGCGTTCCCATGGTCACCAAGAAAGTCTTCTTGAACAAATTGACTGATATCGGGGCCTTGATTGAAGAAATCGTCAGCTTGGCGGAAACTGCCAGACGTGATGGTTTGTTAGCATTAGAAGGGCGAATTGCCGAAATTGATAACCCGTTTATCATTACAGGAATTCAAATGGCCGTGGATGGCACACGCCCTGATGTGATTGAAGATATCATGCGAACTGAATTAGATGCGGTGGCGACACGGCATCGTGATGGAAAAAGTGTGTTCGACCAACTCGGACGTTTTGCTCCTGCTTACGGAATGATCGGAACCTTGATGGGATTGATCATTATGTTGGGTAATATGGAGGACCCCTCCTCGATTGGTTCAGGTATGGCGGTTGCTTTGATTACGACCATGTACGGAGCCATTGTGTCGAATGTGTTTTTCCTCCCTTTTGCTGAAAAACTTAGCTTTATCAACAAGCAGGAATTGCTCACGATGGAAATTGTGATTCGAGGAATCATGGCAATTCAATCGGGTGAAAATCCACGTGTTGTCGAGCAAAAACTGACAACATTCCTATCTCCTTCACAACGCAATAAAGCAGCGGAGGCAGCATAGTTATGAATGAAGAAGAGGAAGAAATTGGTATCCCAGAATGGGTCGTAACATTTGGTGATATGATGTCACTACTTCTTACATTCTTTATCATGTTGGTCTCGTTAAGTGAGTTAAAACAAGATGAACCAACCCAAGCGATGATTGAATCTTTCCGCCGACAGTTCGGTCACGAAGATTATATGGGAGATGTTGATGCTGGTAAGTCCAACCCACAGAATTCCCATTTCGCTAAATTGGCCACCATGGGGCGTTCAAAACGATTTGATACGCACAGCGGAGGCGACAAGGTAAAGGCACCCACCGGAGATAGTCCCCAGGTACGGATTATCCGGCCTGGTTCAAAAACAGCAGTTGGAACGGTCATTAATTTTCTTGAAGGAGAGGCAACGCTCACGGATGCGAATAAAAAGGATTTAAAAGTACAAGCGAACGAATTTGCAGGCAAACCTCAGAAGATTGAAGTTCGAGGTCATACTTCGTTACGACCGGTCGCTGAAATGTCGCAGTTCAAGGATCACTCTGAATTAGCCTTCTATCGTTGTAAAAATGTCGAAAATTACCTAGTTTCGTTGGGAATTGATCGTGAGCGGATCAGAATTGCAGTCGCCGGAAAGCGTGAACCACTTTATGCGGGCACTGATCCAATTAAGCTCCAACAAAATTCACGAGTCGATTTATTCTTGCTAGACGAAGTCGTCGATGACCTTAAAGGCGCAAGAGCGAGTTCAGAGAGCCCAAAATCAGTGCTAGAAAATCCATAAACAAACCACGAATCACAAAACTATAAGCTAAGGTTTAAACAGATGACTCTATTCTTAGTAATAATTTTTAGTGATGGATGTTATGCCCGATTCTGAAGTAGTTGAAACTGAAGACAAAAAATCTTCCCTTTTGGGTTCTGGATTATTCACCAAACTGAAAATTGGGGGTGCGATTCTCGGACTAGTGGGACTCGAATGCTTGATGGCCTATTTCTTGATTCCATCAGCTCAAGATGTAGTTCTAGCCACTGAGCGTGCAGCCCAAAACAGTACCTTGACTGAAGAGGAGGCAGCAGATCTGAGTATTCCCATGGGGAACAAGGAGCATGTTGAAGTCGATCTGTTTAAATTTGCAATCACCTCTTATCAACCGAAGACAGGTTCAACCAATCGCGTTGATTTTCATCTTTTTGCTACCATCAACCTGGAAGACCAGGATGAATTCAACGAGTTAATCATCCAAAATGCAAATCGAGTACGAGAGCAGATCAATGTGACCGCAAGGAGTGTGGATTCAGAAGCGTTGACCGATCCAAGTTTGGGCTTGCTCAAAAGAAAAATTCTGGAAAAAACCAACGGTATTCTAGGTAAGCCACTGGTGAAAACCATTATTTTTAGTGATTACTCATTTATCAAACAATAAACATTGATATTAGAATTCAATGATCAATGAATTCATGCTATAAGATGCTCACTATATAGTTAATCAATTATAAACACCCTATCGGAACGGAATCCGATGAGCGACGAATCTGAACAAATCGATCAAGACGAAATCGAGGCACTTCTCCAGCAGGCTCAATCTGGCTCAACACCAGCACCGGCACCTGTAGAAAAGCCGCCTGAAGAAGAATCACTTGGCCAAAACGATATTGAAGCACTATTTGCAGGTGGCGGTACACCTGCTGCTAGCACTCCCCAGCCAGCAACGCCTGCACCTCCGCAGGCCGCCAGTCCTGTAGCCACGGTTGCGAGTCCTCCCCCATCGCCGGCCGATGGGGAGAATCTTATGGATCCATCCGATATCGATTTCCTATTGAATCAAGCCGAGTCCGCGTTGGCTTCGCTCGATTCGCCCACCGAATCTGCGCCTCCTGGCCTCACTTCCTTTGAATTAAAAGATTTCAAAGGGGCACCTGCCAATGCTGAGAAATCGACCATCGACCTAGTACGAGACGTAGAGCTCGATGTGAAAATCGAACTCGGGCAAACGCAGATGTATTTAGAAGATGTCCTCAAGATGCGAAAAGGGTCTGTCGTTGCGCTCGATAAACTCGCCGGAGATCCGGTCGATATCTTCGTCAACGGCCGCTTAATCGCACGCGGAGAAGTCCTGGTGCTTAGCGATAACTTCTGCGTCAGAATCGCTGAATTAATCGTTGGTGATAAAGCCGCATAAGCCTAGTAATTTCAAAAAATCAATTCCATAAGTAGGTCAGTGCTGTGCCTGACGGAGATTGAGAACAGATGTTGCTTCATCGTCAGGCACAGCACTGACCTACAAACCGGGTCGCTTCGAACAGCTGACCCAACTAACTACTCGCACTTCGGTAACTCAGCAGGGATTTCTTAAACACCCAGCGTGATGCAAGAAGACTAAACACAGTGGCCACAACGGCGAATATCGTGAGCCATCGGTTGGATGCACTGTCTATCCCAAGCGGTTGCGCCATGATGCGAGCTGGCACGTTGATTACCACTAAAATTGGAATGGCGAACGTAAAGATCAATTGCAAAGTCTCGCCAAGCATAGAGCCATTATAGATTTCCATCGGATAGCGTGAAAAACTGGTGATGTAAAACCAGAAGTCATACAGCGACTGATTACGGCCGAGCCAAATACTGGTCGCCGCCAGTGCAATCATCAAACTGTATAAAATACCGACGCCGCACAGAATGAATATTGGATACGCAATCACGGCCCAGAAGCTGATGACTACCGGGGTCGGTTCGCGTTGTGTTAGCTGAAACAAGCTAAAAATCAACAGCGCAATCCCAAAGAAAAAGTTCGACATCGATGGCCAGTTCACCTTTTGAAACGAAATCAAGAACTGCGTGTCAATCGGTTTGACTAAAGCGAAGTCAAGTCTGCCGGTGCGGATCAACTCAGAAAACTCTTGAATGTTCGGCATGAAAAAGGTTTGCACCAAGCTGTTAATAAATAACGCGGTCGACAGAAACACAAAGAATTCATACTTGCCCCAGCCTGTGCCATCGCCGATGCTGTCGGTGAAACTAAAAATCAACAAGTAGAAGCCCAAGTTCATCAGTACCCAAGACATGCTCGCAACGCATTCAATCCAAAAGTTCGAGCGAAAACTCAAATCTCGAATCAAGCTGTTGCGAATAAAAATGTAGGCCACTGAAAAGTAGGCAGGTCGATCATTCATGGCTGATTCTTAACCTCCATATCCGCTGTAACGCTTCACACCATAACGAAACGCCAAGCGGGCGGTCATGATAAAAAACAGGAGCCAAGCGAACTGCACGATTAACCCGACCGCTAATTCCCAGCCGGTGATCTTGCCCAAGAAAACGGCGGAAGGAAAATAGGCCAAGTACGCCAGCGGTAGAAAGCGAACTATCGAATCCAATGGCGCTGGCAGCATATCGAGTGGAAACATGTGGCCAGAAAGAAAAAAGGTAAACAGCATGTAAACGAACAGCAGTGATCGGACTTCCAAAAACCAGAAACCCACCATGCCGATCGTGGCTTCCAGAAAGAATCCTATCAAGAAACTCATGATTAGTGAGATAAAGTATAGGCCTAAAATTTGTGGCTCTGGCCAGCCAGGTAAATAATTGCGACAGAGCCAAAACACGAATATAAATGGAACAGCGGCCACAATGTAATACGTCAGCTTATGGGCCACGCGATTTAGAAAGAAGAAACTGATGAGATCCAGCGGTTGAATCAAATACTTCTTGATTTCCCCATCCCGAATTTGCATTGCAATGCCTGATGCTAAACCTGGCATGCTAGAAAATGCTCGTGTGACGGTCGAAAGTAAATAATAGGCAACAATATTATTGTACGTGTATCCAACAATTTGTGCGTCATCGCTGGTATCCCCAGCATCTGCCTGGATGGCACTAAAAATGGCATGCCACAGAAAAATTTGCGTGACAATCGGCAAGAAACGCATTAGCGTGCCGAGCATAAAGTCTCCGCGATAGACCAACTTTTCATTGAAGTTGATCTTGAAGATGGCCCACCACGTGGCGACTCTTGCCGAGAACTCAGAAGGTGCGTCAGGCTCTTGTTTGATATCAGTGGAGCTCAAGAGACAATCTCCTCTTGAGCAGTGCCTTGGACTTCGCCATCTTCTTTTTTCAGCAAGAACACTTCAGCAATCACTTCTTCTAACGGTGGGTCTTCCACACTGACATCGGCAAGTTCGTACTGAGACAGCACAGCCGACAACATACTGCCGATATCTTTGCGATCAACGCGTATCTTGGCCTTGGGTTCCACCACTTCAATAATATCACCAAAACGGGCCAAGTCGCTAGGCATGCGACCATCTTGAAACTGTAAGGTTACCACCTTGTGTCCGCCAAATCGATCAACAATGCCTTGCTCGCAGTCAAAATAGCATTTGGGGGGCTTGGATGCCTCTCGATCTAGAATCGGCGTACCTCTTGTGTTTTTTAGCATAGCTGGAGTAATTTCCAAATTACGCGCTTTGCTATATGGCACCGGATATTTCAGCACACCGAGCAAGGTTTCGCGGGTCAGGTTTGACCCTGCTTTACCGGAGAATTTCTCAAGCTTCGACAGGATACGGAGCGTCTGGCCATTACCTTCGAAACCGCCATGTGCGCGCA
>NVWB01000322.1 GCA_002733575.1 Blastopirellula sp.
TGAGATAAAGCCATGAAAGTTCCTCCTGATACCTTGAATCAGAAGAAATCAATCTCGTAAACACAATTTTGATTCTAACCTGGCCGGAAGTGCTCTAGACACTTACAAAGGAATCTTTGAGAATTATGAGGAAAACAACAAATCGCGCGCGTATAGACACTATCACACTCATCTGAAGCAAGCCAAATGGATGACCGTCAACGGTTATTTGCAATTGCTCTGACATTGAACAATGGCTTTTTATGGCAATAATTGGCTGGGTATTCAATTCACGGCGGTTACAGGGTGGTTACACGTAGTTAAAACGCAAACAACCCACCGGAACGGTAGGCTGTTTAACGTATATATTTCAGTAGTTTAGTTGGTTGCGGGGGTAGGATTTGAACCTACGACCTTCAGGTTATGAGCTTTAAGTCCGACTATAACGTTCAACAATTATCAATAATTTCCATTAGTTTATTCAAAGACTTACTTATATTACCCTTTTGAACCCTATTGTCACTTGTTGGTTTTTGTGGTGTGTGTTGTCCCCAGAGTGTCCCCCATACTCCCTACGGAAGTTGAGCACATGGCAACAATTGAAAAAAGAGTACGTAAAACAGGTACATTTTACCGCGTCCGCGTTAGGGTTAAAGGGTTACCAGAAATACAAAAAACCTTTACCCGCCGCACCGATGCAAAGCTGTATGCCCAAGAAGCCGAAACAGCAATAAGAAAAGGCCAACTACCAGAAGCAACCGCGCCCGTTAAGGGCAAAACCTTAAAGAGTGTCACAGACCGTTATCGCGCGGAAATATTGCCACATAAGGCAACAACAACGCAGCGCGTTGAAAACACCTTTTTGAATTATTGGGAAAAGGAGCTTGGCCAATACGCACTTACATATATATCAGCCGAAGCAATAACAGAAAGAATGCACCAGTTGGCACTTGCTGGTGATAGCCGCCGTAAGTACTCAAAAGGCCAGAGGCCGAACAAGCCCAAAAGCCGTAAAACCTTGAAACACTATCGCGATTTTATCGGGCTTCTTTTTCGCTATGCCTGCCAATGGGGGTGGACGATGACCGACCCCACGGAAGCCGTAAACAAAGTTACTAAAATCGGCAATGGATCTATGCGATTTCTTTCCCCAGAAGAACGGGAAAAACTTCTCTCGGCCTGCAAAGAAAGTCATAACCCGCAATTGTACCCGATTGTTATTTTTGCATTGGCTACAGGTACGCGCAAAAGCGAAATTTTGGGCTTGACCCTTGCCGACATTCATCCCGACCGAGACGCGGCCACGCTTCACAATACAAAGAATGGTGAAACCCGCACTGTATATATCATTGACCACTTAAAATCATTGATCGTTAAAAAAATGGTCGCCGTAAATCTGTTTTATGACGGGATACCTGAATATGATGGCAAGCGTTGGCTCTTTCCCCGTAGTGACGGCTTGCAGCCTATCGATATTAGGAAAGCATGGGAGAACGCCCGCGCCGCCGCAGGCCTAGATGATTTTCGCTTTCATGATCTACGACATACCGCAGCAAGTTATCTCGCCATGAATGGGGCTAACATGCTGGAAATTGCGGAAGTGCTCGGCCACAAAACATTGCAGATGGTGAAGCGCTATTCTCATTTAAGCGACAATCATGTTAAGAATGTTGTTCAAACCATGAATAAGGATTTATTTTAATACTCCCTGAAAACAAATTAAAAAGAGAAATTCATGAAAAATTACACGGAAAAGCAGTTCAACCGCCGAGATGTTTTGACTTCGACGATTGTCGGCGCAACAGCGCTTTCTTTCGGACTTTTGCCAACGCGAGCGCAAGCTGCTTCCAAAATCTCCGTAACCAAAAGAAAGAAGTGCGCAACTTGTGCATTTTGGGGAGGCAATCGCAATATTTCAAGTGATAGGAAGTGGGTCATCGCGTCAGGTAAAGGCACATGTAAGAACCCCAAAAGCCCCGTATTCAATCGCAAGACCAGCCCAAATCAGGGTGCGCCAACATGGACAAAATGGAGTAAGTTAGGCTAGCGAAGCCTAAATTGACATTTCGGCGGTACTGAGGTACAAGAAGGTATATTCTTCTTTTTCCCGAAAATAAAATTTGTAGGTGTAGCGCTTGGTCGATTGCCGAGAGTTGCGCACTGTTAAGCAACTCGCAAATGAAGCTCCATTCCTAACGGAAAACAAATTGCGCTGGTGGATTTTCCATGCAGCCAAAAACGGGTTAGAACCCGCATTGTTCAAGGTCAGCGGTCGCATTTATTTAGATCGCACTGAATTTAACAAATGGTTAGAAAACCAAAGAATGGCACCAAAGCCCGCAGATCGGGCAGCCTAAATAATTACTTCAAACATAAAACCCCGCAAACGCGGGGTTTTATTTTGTTTACTTTGTTTTTTGTTGCACTAACAAATATTTACCAGCAAACTTATTGTTAAACGAAAACAATAAGAGATATTTATACATTGAAACCTTTAACAGTACAAGAAATAACAAGCCCTTTTCTTAAACAAGTATTGCAACGTCATTTACGCACCCGCACACGGATACGCTTCCGTATCCGTATTGCCAAAAAGGGACGTTCGGCCTTACGGCCTCAAGGTCTTTTCCTCGCTCCTACGGAGGGTAGGTTTTTTGACACAAAGAACAGCAAGCGATCTTGATTTAAGGTTCAAAAATAAAGAAGCGGAAAGCCTTAGAATTTTGGCCGCCGCTGCTGGTATGTCACCAACAAACTATGTACGAGCTTGCCTCTTTTCGGAACGTCCGAAAGAGAGGTCACGCACAACGGAATTGCAACAATTAGGCTTGTCCTATATCGCCCGTTTTTCAAATAACCTTAATCAGCTTTGGGCAAGTTTTCCTGAAGGTGACGGCCAAAAGATGGTTACAGATGTAAAGCTTTTTGCCGATGAACTTACCGCCGATCTTTCTCGCAATATTGAAAGTTACACAATCACTGTCGTTCAACTTCAAAAGCTCAATGATACAGGCCAAGTGCTTAATGAGAAAATGAAGGAAATCCACCGCGCCCAAAAAGCGGGGCTGGCTTATGACCAGAAAGAAACAATCGCCTTTTTTGAAAAAATCGTAAGCCCTGCTTTGCATGATTTTTATGCTGCACTCACTCCCAACCCTAATGAGGCAGCCAATAAATGATTGCCCATTTATCGACAGGGAAAGGCTTTCGTGGTTTGGCCGCATATCTCATCAATGGTGAGAAAGACAACCAACAAGCAGCCGACCGCGTAGCATGGGCAAGCACCCGCAACATTGGAGGCAACCTTGACCCCCGCGAGGACTGGCAGGCGATAGCACGCCAGATGCACGCCACAACGGCAGCCCATGCGATTGGTCGCGACAATCCCAAAGGACATAAATGCACGCGGCCAGTTTGGCATTTATCCGTTTCATGGGCAGAGCGCGAGGCTGACAAGGCCGCCCCTGAAGCTATGCAAAAGATAGCAGACGACCTGTTAGGGCGGCTGGGGCTTTCTGAACATCAGGCGCTTTTTGTTGCCCATGACGACACAGAAAACCCGCACCTGCATCTTGTGGTTAATCTTGTGAACCCCGAAAGCGGCAAAGTTTGGGATCGTCACAACGACTTGCAAAAGGTCAACACACACCTCGCAGCAATGGAGAAAGAATACGGCTTTGAATGCGTCGACCATTGGGGAGTTGATAACGAACGCGACCAAAACCGCGACCGTTCACAGCCCAGCCGAGATGCAAGCGAACTTGCAAAGCGGGAATTTTCCGCCCTACCGATGGACAAACCCGAAATACTGGATTTGCGCGCGCGTGTTGCCGATCATTTCAGGGAAGCGGAAAACTGGAGCGATCTTGAAGGCAGGTTACAAACTCACGGCGTAGGGCTTGAACCGCTGCAAACAAACCGTTTCAAAGGGCTTCGTATTGTCGAGGGTGATAGATATGCGAAACTATCTTCTATGGGAAAGGATATACGCCTAACCGACTTAGAAAAGCGGTTGGGGGGTTCATATGCAAAGCACCTCTATTTGAAAGAGCACCACAAAGACCACAGCAGGAGCATAGAATCGTTTCAAAGAGATTTTGCAGGGCTTACCCACCATAAGGCGCAAATGGCATCTTATGAACGCGACAGAGGCACTATACGCGATTTGACCGCTGAATATGCCCGCACTTTGCAAAAACTCGACTATGAGCGAGAGCAAAGGGCTTTTGACAAACGTGACATACACAAAGCGATTGAAGAAGCCTACGCCGACCCAGAGGCCGCAAAGGCTGCATGGGCTAAGCTGGACGAAGCCAGAAACGAAACCGACAGAGCTTTTCATCAAGCATTCAATCCCGCCGCATATGGTGCCATTAAAAACCGCCATGTTGCCAAGCACAAAATCAAAAAGGCGCTGGCGAAACTTGAACAAGCCCGCAATGCTCACGCAAAACAACAAACGAAAATTGCGCGCCTAAAAGGTGCCAAGCTTAGCATTGACAATGCCCGCGACCAAGCACAAGGCAGCCTAAAAGACGTTTTCAATCGTATTGGCGACAGCGCAGAGCAACGCGCGCGCAAAGAAGGTATTAGCAATCGCTTGATAAAAGCAGCCCGTGAAATGTCCCTCGAAGAAACACGCGCCGATAAGCTTCAAACCAAAGAACATGTTTTTATTAACAACGCGAGAAACCAAGAGCAGGAAACCGCACTTGTGCAAGAGCAAAGCATAACTGACCGTGACACGTCAGGGAATTTTTGAGCCGCGTTGCATAAATCTCAAAGAAGGAGATTTATGCTATGAAACCAATCAAATTTTTATTGCTGGGCGCAACAACATTTTTAGCGCTTAACGCAAACGCCCAACCAATTACGGCCACCAGCCCGCAGCGCAATGTGCAAACGCAAACCGCTGCAAAGCTTGCTGCCCAAGAAACACAGTTGCAGCAGATAGAAAATAATCTGACCGCAGCAGAGAGCGAGCTACAAAAACGCGATTTTTGCGGCAATCAGGGGCTGGTTTACATAAACGGCCATGCTGCCGCAGATGCAAGCGGGTGTGTTGACCCTGCCAACTTTTAGGGAGGCTCAACATTTGAAAATCATAATGACAATCATCTTCAGCCTTGCAGCGGTAAACGCTACAGCAGCCGACAAATATTTTCTTACATCAGGAATGGGCGCGGGTGTGTCCCTGAAAACAACGGCGAAGCTATACCGAACAACGCGAGAAATCAGTACTGCTACGACACGGCAAAGCAACCTAACGGCGTTAGTTACTGCCCATTCAACTTGTAATGACACAGGGCTGGTTTACATGCCTGCACATGCTTCCGCCGATGCCAGCGGATGTGTCGATCCGTCAGTATGGGGAACTGTAACAATGCCCTTTACAGCAGACTGCGACCCCACAGAAACACCCCCGCAATACTGGCAATATTGCCGCGTGTCATGCCCTACAGGCTGGACAGCAACAGGTGGCGGGCAGTGTTCGCAGCAGATAAACAGCTCACCGTGGAACCACTATAACGCAAACTGCACGGGGTGCTCGTGGAATGCTTCAGGCACTTTCGGCAATATGACCGACTGTAATGTTCAATGGTTCAACTTAAACACTACACGGCGGCTTAGGGCGCTGATTTGGTGTCAACAATAGGAAGGAAAACAGTATCAATGACAATTTTTAAGATCGCCATTTTTGTACTGATTTTGCTGGCTGCGGTTTCAGTCATGCAGGATCAGCAGAAATTGCCACCAATGTTAAAAGCCACACTTTCAATGGTTCAAAATGTTAGCGGCACAGTCTGGGAATACGCCCAAGAAATAGCGAATATTGCAACAAAATAAGGTACATTTTTATGAAACAAATTCTATTAGCAACATTTCTATTATCGGCTTTTGCAAGTACGGCAAGCGCACAACTTACCTCAACCACGAGGACGGCTAGAGGAACAGGAACAGGCTTCCAAGCTGCCGTTGGTACGCTTACGAGGAAAGTTGACGCTTTGCATAATTTTATGGCTGAGAAAACGACCACAATTGAAAAGGCTACAGATAATAATGCTACGCAAATTGAGGCGCTGAAAATTGAAAACCAGAATATTCAAGCAGAGATTTCCAACATTAAAAACTTGCTAAATGTTATTACCGCCCCCGCAAGTAGAAAAAAGGCAACTGACGATAACACAGATAAATACCCCGTCACCCGCACAAGCCGACAGCCGATGAATTTGGTATGTAATCTGCCGTATAAAATGGTTAGCGGTTCGCTTTCTATAAACTGGGGGTGCAATGGTAAAATCGCCCCGACCCAACCCGCCAGTGCAGGAATAATTGCGTTCCCTATCACTTGCAACGTCCCCTCAACTGCAACAATTATGTGCGGGCTTTAATCATGAAACGCGCAAAGAATAAATTACATATTGTTGTGCAAGCGAACCGCTTGTTAAATAAACATAAAACACCAGAAGGAGCATGTGGTGATGCTCTGCTAAAAATGCATAAAGCAATATATAGAGATGACGAAGCGGCCTCTATTTATTGGAGCAATACTGTAACAGTTATTAGGGCGCTCGTTAGCGCACAAAACAACTGCCCATATACCAGCCCTCATACGCTCGCAATTGTTAAACCGCCTTGGGATTAAATATAGAAAAAGGCGGCTGTGGCCGCCTTTTTTGTTTTGCATATAAAACTGACAGTTTGGCTTTGCCAGGACAATCTTTCTGTCAGTTATTTTGCCCGTCTAATTCCAAGAGCTCCGTTTTTCCGTGCATATCACACCAGCCATGCCAAAATAACGGACGCAGGGTGTCACTTGTTCGCTATTCTTCCCAAGTGTCATACAGCCCCCTAAATTGTTTAACCTGATCGTAAAAAGCCTTTTGCGCACGTATTGGCCGCATTCCTTGCTTTAGAATGATTTGCTCTTGGTAATCCATAGAGGTTATTTCATCGGGGGTCATAAGTTCGCGCCCACGCTCACTTACCGAAAACCCGCGATCATCAGCCATCAAGCCGCCCGCCTCTATGGAAGCGTTGACACTTTCGTAACTTACCGTTTGATTGCCCATACTGTTTGAAAGTCTTTTAGCGGTTTCGTAATCTGTTACCCCGAAATATGATTGCACCGCACAGTTGCCTACCATGCTTGCCCATGCGTCTTTATACTTGGCTTTAAGTTGCGCTTGATCTTGGCAAAAGAGCCAATATTTCACGCCATAGCCAGCAACAACGCCGATCCCCGTTTCAAAAGCCGCCATATGCCCCAAGGCTGGAAACTCATCCAGTAAAAACAATACTGGCTTTTTGGGCCGTTTCGTATTTTGGGTCATGGCTAAATTTGCCATACCAACAACCGCCCGCATAAAGCTTTTGTAAGTGTCAAGATGTTCGGGCGGAATAACCATGTAAACCGTTTGGGGCTTTTCTTTCATCGCATGAAAATCGAACGATGAAGCCCCGCTTGTTATGGTTTTAATTTTATTATCTGACCATATTTCAGTTTTGCCCCGCGCCGTTGATAGAATAGCACTTCTTTCTCTTATTTCGGTTGCTACTATGCCGTTTCCTATTTCCGCAATCTCCGCATGTGAACTTGCTGCCATACGTTGCCAGACTTCTTCTTGCTGTTCTTCCCCTGAACATAACAGCGCCCGTACGGTTCCCATATGTGCTTTTTCTACCCCGTAAATTGTTTTTACCAACATAATAAGCCCCTTTACGACCGTGTAGGCTTGTTGGTCAAAATGGGCAGATGCGCCCGCATTGCCGCGCGGAACAAGCAGCCCAGCCAGCGTACTCGCATCGGTTCCCAAATGTTGCGGATCAACCCGCACATAGTCCAGAGGATTAAATATGGCCGATGTTTCAGGGCGGTTGGGGTCAATTGCATAAACGGCTTGCCCTAATGCCCGCCGTTGGCGCGCGGTTATATCGTAATTTTCCCTTTTAATATCTGTTACGAAACAAGAACCTTCATAGGTCAAAAGTGTTGGGATAATTTGCCCCCTGCCTTTCCCTGTACGGGTTGGAGCGAATGTCACAAGGTGGCCTGCATCATCAAAGCGCAAGAGTTTCCCTTGATACTTCCCGACAATCACCCCGCCCCCTGTAAAGCTTTTCCCTATTTCTTTTTTTGTTGAATATCGCGCCGATCCTTGGGTTTCCGAAACCCTACGATTAAACGGCCACGGGCAGAAAGACCACGCCCCCGCCGCCCAAGTCAACACACCGAGATAGGGGCTAACAGCTTCATAATACAAACATCCAGCAAGTCCTATAAAAAGGAGATAAAGAATTTTTAGGCGTAAATATCTAATTCTCAATATATTATTACTTCTAGTTGTTTAAATATACTTATATTATACTTATAATAATAGGTATTAAATTTAATACATTCAACTATTAGAAAGTTAATGCTATGCACTCATACAAAAAAATTGATGTTCAGGGGCGAATTACAACGCTGGATTTACGGAAAACTAAGAGCGGTCAAAGCCTTCTAACTGGAAGTCTTGGGGTAGGTTTTACCAAGGGTGACAAGGGCAAGTTTGAAAGCTTTAAAGCCTTTGCCCCATTTTCCGAGGAGCTACACCGCAAAATTAAGGTAGGCGATACAATACGCCTTCAATGCCGCCTTGATCTCGACCAATGGGAAAAAGAGGATGGCAAGGGCGACAGATACGCTTTTGCGAATTTCGTTGCTGTTGTCGATAACATGGACGAAGTGGAAGTTATCGAAAAAGCACGACCAAAACCTGTAAATGATAACCAAGAAGCACAGCAACAATATGATGCAATGGAGGGTTAGCCATGAAATATCTAACCCACTCCCTATTATTGCTTATTGTGGCCATTTCGGCTGCCGCGTGTAATTTCAACAAACAGAGCGCAGGCACTTTATTGGGCGGCGCGACTGGCGCGCTTGTTGGTTCGCAGTTTGGCGGCGGCAAAGGGCAAATTGTTGCTACCGCAGCAGGCACATTGCTAGGCGCTTATGTAGGGCAGAGCATTGGCGCAAGCCTCGATAAAGCCGACAAGCTGGCTTTACGCAATATGACCTCACAGGCGCTTAATTCCGTTGACGATGGCCAAACGAAAAAATGGAAGGTTCAACAGGGAGCAAACAAGGGTTTGCAGAGTGTCACCGTCCAGCCTGTAAACTCATTCTATGATCGAGTAGAAGCCGCATATTGCCGTGAGTTTCAACAAACCATTATCGTTGACGGCCAAGAAGCCCGTGCCTATGGAACCGCCTGCCGACAAAACGACGGTGCGTGGAAAATCAAGCAGGAGAGAAACATATGAGAACGTGGAGCGTGATTATAAAACACCCTTTAATTGCCTTAGGACTTGCACTGATCACAGGCTACATTTTGGGAATTGTGCTGGAAGCAGTTTTACGGTAATTTGAAAATATCAGCTTCAAACGGGCACCCTCATAAAAGTGCCCGTTTTTACTAATTAAATTTCACTAGCTTTATTTCTCAGAACTAGGCAATAGCGGTAAATTAAGCTCTTTCAAAAATCCGTTGTGCTCTTTGGTTGCCGCAATGATTTTATCTTCCAGTGCGATAAGTTCCTCATTCACATCACCAAGTATAATTTTTTCTTCTGGCTTGGCGGTGCTTACATAACGAGAGATATTTAAATTGTAATCGTTCTTTTCGATTTCTTCCATAGATACACGCCGAGCATATCGTGGCTCTCCTTCACGAAATTGATATGCATTGATAATTTTTCCAATATCGTCTGGCTCGCCATTTTTACCGTCTCGTAATCTATTTTGGCGTTTGCCTTTTTCAAAATGTTCGCTGTCACTAGCATTAATAAATAATACATCATCGAATTTTTTGCATTTCTTCAACACCAAAATACACACAGGGATGCCTGTTGAGAAAAACAAGTTGGCGGGTAAACCAATCACGGTATCAATATGATTGTCTTTCAATAACTTGGTGCGGATGCGTGCTTCAGCCCCCCCGCGAAACAACACACCATGAGGCAAGATAATTGCCATGGTGCCTTCATCGCCCAAAAAATGAAAGCCATGCAATAGAAAGGCAAAATCGGCTGCAGATTTTGGGGCTAAACCATAGCTCTTAAAGCGGAAATCTTCGCCAAGCGTTTCGGTGGGCTCCCACCGATAACTAAAAGGCGGGTTGGCGACTACAGCGTCAACCTTTAGTTTTTTGGCAGGGTTCATTTCATTGAGTATTTCCCAATCATTGAGTAGTGAATCGCCATGATGGATTTCAAATTCCGAATCTTTGACCCCATGCAGCAGCATATTCATACGTGCCAAGTTATAAGTCGTTATGTTTTTCTCTTGTCCGTAGATTTTGCCAATTCCGTGCGAACCTAGCTGATTACGTACATTCAATAGAAGCGAACCAGAACCACATGCAAAATCCAGTACTTTATTAAGTTTATCCTTTTTGCCCGCTGCAGGGTCTTGGCTATCCAGTGTCACAATTTCAGAAAGTATCGTTGAGATTTGTTGCGGGGTATAAAATTCGCCAGCCTTTTTACCAGAACCAGCTGCGAACTGACCGATTAGATACTCATAAGCATCACCCAACAAATCACTATTGCTAGAAAAATCAGCAATTCCTTCAGAAATTTTAGTAATGATCACACAGAGCTTGGCATTGCGATCTGTATATCTTTTTCCAAGCTTTTCAGAATCCAAATTAATTTCGGAAAACAAACCCTGAAAGCTATTCTCAAAAGACTTATTTTCAATATATTTAAAACCAGCCTGCAATGTTAAAAGCAATTCTTCATTCTGGGTTCTAGAGCGGATTTAAACAACTCTGAGTCATTTTAGGGATTCACCTGAATTGTTTTTTGTGATTCTGTCATCTCCTTGATTCTTGAGGAGATTGTGATG
>NVWB01000323.1 GCA_002733575.1 Blastopirellula sp.
TGACCGGTACGCAAAATCACGAGTGTATCGCTGGCGTGACCGCGGCAATCAACTACTTGGCCGATCTTGGCAACATGGCCGAATCGCATCGTCAAGCCAATTTACGCGAGTCGTTGAAAACCTCGTTCGCTGCGATTCGTGACTATGAATCGGAACTGCTCACACAATTGCTCGATGGTCTTGCGAAGCTGCGTTCGATTGAAGTCTTTGGCATCACCGACCCTGCACGCAATGCAGAACGCTTGCCCACGGTTTCGATCCGTCATCAAAAACATTCGCCTGAAGAACTGGCAAAGTACTTAGGCGACTGTGGAATTTATACCTGGCATGGCAACTATTATGCGTTGCCGTTGACCGAAACAATTGGCGTTGAGCCCGATGGCATGGTTCGCCTGGGTCTGCTTCACTACAACACACCGCTAGAGATCGAACGTTTGTTGTCGGTACTTGCAAAAATTGATTAATTATTCACTATCGTCTTACAAATAAATGAAACTTGATATGCCGCTGCAACCCACGAACCTTAAACTGATGGATGATGACCACTTGTTGATCGAGTGGTCTGATGGCCAGAAACGGTTGTACAAAGTCGCCGAACTCCGTAAGTTCAGCCCCGATGCACTGACCCGCGAGAAACATCGGACCGAAGCCGAACGCCCACCGACCGAACTGCCCATTTTACAACCGAATGAGATCGAACCGGTTCGTATCACTGCGATGAACCCCGTCGGTAATTATGCGTATCAAATCGTCTTCAGCGATGGACATGATACCGGAATTTATACGTTTGAATATCTGCAAGAGTTGGGCCAAGAGTGCGAGTGAAAGTTGCTTAGACGCGGTTTATTTACTGAGGCTCACCGAGCGTGGGAAAGCCTATTGGTCCTTTGGTGTATACCGTTTTTTGCAAGCCTAGCATTCTGGCTCGGATATCTTGCAGCAGTCGTTGTTCTAGCAGTTCGTCACGTCCCATGGGTATCCAAGCAAGCGTAGGCGTGTCTTCCAGAATTTCATCATCGTCTCTGCTCAACCGACCATTGGTTCTGAGATCGGCAATTCCGCGGCTGGCGGGTGCTTTGTGGGGGACATCTTCCAGTTCTTTATGGACTTCGACTTCAATCAAAAATCCGCCCTCTTCTGGCATCACTTTAACAATGGCAAATCGGCGGACTGTTTGCAGCGTGCTTTCCCATTTTTCGTAGCCACTAGTCGAATCACTTCGCCAGGGCTCTAAGATGGTGGAACCAATTCTAGGGTACGTTTCAAGACGGCCATCACTTAACTGGCCAGCCACTAAGCGTACGCGTTGCTCTCGTTTGATTCGGAAATGAGTGTCGACAGAATCGACCACTTGATCCCAGAGTAAGTCGTAATCGGCTACTTGGATGAAGACTGGGTTATCGCTGGTAATTTGCGGGGCATGGCCACTAGGCCAATAAAATCCCCCATGGCAGCCGATCAAGCAGCAAGTCATAAGTGATAAAGCAAATTGTAAGGCAAGCTTACGCAACATGGCCTCGGCTGTGTTGGAATGAATGAACGATGGCTCTTCGATACATAATCGGGGCCAAGTGTCGCTAATTCCACGGTTCAAGGCAAGAGCAACCCAGTGTTAGATGACTGGGCTGCTAGCAGAGTGCTGTTTTCCTGCAAACGGATCGTGTTTTCAAGCACGACTCTCCGTTTGCAGGATAGATTATCCTACGGAATTCTCGATTAATAATCGCGTGGCGTGATCCGACCTTGCACGCGTAGAGGCAAGCCTTGAATGCGGAGGAAACCTTCGGCATCGTCTTGATCGTAGCTGCCGCCACCTTCCATCGTGGCGATGCCTTCGTCGTACAAGCTGTTAGGGCTCGTTCGGCCATCAACCATGATGTTGCCTTTGTACAGTTTCAAGTGAACTTCGCCCGTCACATTGATCATGGCCTGCTTGATAAATGCCAACAGGGCATCCATTTTGGCCGCATACCAGAAACCGTAGTAAACGCTTTCGGCCACGACTGAGGAGAGCTGATCTCGCAGGTGAACCAAATCGCGGTCGAGGGTCAGTTGCTCCAAAATCATCAAGGCATCGTACAGAATGGTCATGCCAGGTGCTTCGTAAACGCCGCGGCTTTTCATGCCGACGAAGCGGTTTTCGACCATGTCGATTCGACCCACGCCGTTACGTCCACCGATTTCATTCAGTTTGAGAACGACTTGCAATGGAGAACAATTTTCGCCATTCACGGTCACAGGTACACCAGACTCGAACCCAATGGTCAATTTTTCAATTTCATCCGGGGCATCTTGAGGGCTCACGGTCATGCCGAAATCGACATTTTCGACGCCGTTGAACATCAAGTCTTCCAGTTCGCCTGCTTCGTAACTGATATGCAAACAGTTTTCGTCGGAACTAAAAGGTTTGGCGATCGATGCTTTGACTTCGATGTTTTTATCTTTGCAGTAATCGATCATCGCGGTTCGGCCAGGGAACAGATCGCGGAATTTTTTGATTCGCCAAGGAGCGATCATTTTGACATCAGGGTCAAGTGCTTCGGCCGCTAGTTGGAAGCGGCATTGATCGTTGCCTTTGCCGGTGGCTCCATGGGCGTAAGCATCGGCGCCGACTTCGCGGGCCACTTCCAAGCAAATTTTGGAAATGATCGGGCGAGCGATGGATGTACCGAGCAGATAAATTGATTCGTACTTGGCTTGCCACTGAAGTACAGGGAAAGCAAAGTCGCGGCACATTTCTTCTTGGGCATCAACAACGCGTGAACTCACGGCACCACAATCAATTGCTTTTTGGCGGATCGCTTCACGATCTTCGCAAGGTTGACCTAAGTCAACATAAACAGCATGAACTTCGTAACCTTCGTCTTGAAGCCATCCAAGAATGACCGACGTATCCAATCCACCTGAGTAAGCGAGAACGCAACTGGGCATGAGTATTTACCGTTGAACCAAAAAGCAGGAAGGAAATTGATAATTCAGCGCCGTAACTTTGGCGGCTGAAACAGAATGAGTGTGTAACTGCGGTTGTCTATGTATTAGACAACCCACAAGTTAAGCGGTTCATTGTGATTTGATTTCGAGTCAGCGGCAAGAGCCTGTTGCGGCTTGAAAAACGGTTTTTTTGAAGCAATCGCTTAATCTACCGTGCCTAGTTCGGCTTCATTGGCCACAATGGCGGCCAAGCCTTCACGATAACTAGGATAACGGGGCTTAAAAGCATAATCGCTGACAAAGAGGCCATTATCGATCTGGCGATCACTTTGGGCCCTAAATGCGGCGGGAGAGTCTGGTTCTGGATCTTTAAACACGGGATCAGGTGCATCAAGCAGTTGGGCCAGGTGTTGATAATACTCACGCCTGACGACCGCACTGCCATCGGACACATTATAGATGTGCGATTGAACCGGGGCATCGGTCACTAATTGAACCGCATCGACTGCGTCTTCGACATGAATTAAATTCAACGCACCATCGCCGGGTGTGGGAATCGGGACTTGATTTTGCAGATCACGACTTCGCGGAATTCGACCAGGGCCATAGATACCAGCCAGCCGTAGGATCACGGCATTTTGTGCAAACTGTGGGTGGAAAAGCAAAAAACGTTCTGCCGTTAAACATGCTTTCCCGCCAGGTCGTTTTGGTTCGCACATGGTTTGTTCATTGACTAAGTCCCCGCCTGCATCGCCGTAGACTCCGGTGGAACTAATGTAGATGAATTGCTGAGGCGGTATTTCCATATAATCAATGACGTTCTGCAATCCTTGCACATAGACCGCTTCAATTGAATGGTCACTCTTGCGATCAAACCCGACCGCAAACAACACGGTATCGCAGCTGGGTAAGTCAGTCAGAGTTTGCGGATTGGTCACGTCAGCGATCACTGGCGTGATGCCAAGTTCTTGGAACTTGGCCCCGTTTTCTTCGTTTCTGGTCAGGGCGAAAACTTGATCACCCGCAGAAATCCATGTTTGAGCGACTCTGAGGCCCAAATATCCACATCCGATTATCAGCCGAGTTTTTTTCATAGTGGGAATCATTCGTACATTAAAAGGGAAACCAGTTGGTTCGCTTGGTGAAATAAAGCGGTCATTCTTATTATGCCGATTACCGCAGTTTTGACGATACCACAAGCCATAACAAGTTACTAGTAAAGCGGTTAAGTCGAGATTATGATAGTGGATTGGAGAAATTACTTTTCGATTCTTGTGTGAATCGAGCGGAACTCTCGTGATCCAAAATGGTTGATAATGCGTAGAGTATTACAACGAATACAATGTGTTTGACGAAATAATCGATTTTCTGTGCAAACATGCGTATAATAACGGGCCTAGTCCCAGCGAAGACTCCTTGTATCTCCTTTCCCCCATCGGTCAAGAAGTTATGAAACATTTACGAAGACAAATATCTGCTCTCACAATAAGTTGTCGGTCAATCATTGTGCCTGGCTTCGTTTTAATTTTATTGAGCATTGCCTTCTATTCATCGCCATCTATTGCTGCTGAAGCAAAGAGTGAGAATGAAACCAAGGATGAAATTGGTAAAGTCGAGCAAACCGCTCATTTTGCTGCGATTCTAAAAGAAGGCGATACACCCAACAGCGTTGCCGAATTAAAGGCATTGCAAAGAATTATTCAACAGGCAGCCAAAAAAATCATTCCGTGTACGGTCGGTGTTTCGGTTGGACCGGCACAAGGGTCTGGTGTGATCGTGAGCGAAGATGGCTATATCATGACAGCCGGTCATGTGATAGGGAAATCGGGATTAGATGTCACCATTACTTTTCCCGATGGCACGAAAGTCAAAGGGAAAACTTTGGGCATAGATCGAAGTGTCGACACCGGTTTGATTAAAATTACCAAACCTGGAAAATACCCATTTCTCAAAATTGACAAATCAAGCGAACTGCAAGAAGGCCAATGGGTGCTGGTCACAGGGCATCCTGGCGGATACGAAAAGGGTCGCAAACCCGTATTAAGAATGGGAAGAGTGCTTGCTTCCTACGATGATGTCATAGCAACCGACTGCGTGCTGGTTGGTGGCGACTCGGGTGGCCCGCTGTTAGACCTTGATGGCGATGTCATCGGGATCAATAGCCGCATTGGAAGCCGTGTTTCGGCCAATATGTTTGTTCCTTCTGATTTGTACACATCGAATTGGGAACGCTTGAAAGATGGAGATGTCTGGGGACGCGTTCCTGGAACTCCAGCCCCTTATCTTGGTGTAGAATGTGATTTAAAGAAAAAAGCTCCGGTAATTATTAGAGTGACTCCAGGTTCTCCGGCCGAACGGGTTGGAATTAAGCCTGGCGATATCATCACTTCCTTCAATCGTCGTGCGGTTAATACCTTTGACGACTTAAAGATGCTTGTGAACCAACATTCTCCGAACGATGTGGTGAGCGTTGTGGTTGCACGTGGCAGTGATGAACTGAAATTTGAAGTCACATTAAAAAGACGAAGTCGATAGTTGGCGAACTGTTCCCCCTTGAACGAATAAACAAAATCGCTGGTTCACCTAGCAAAAGGATATACGTTGTGATTGTTTCTCCCCGCACATCACGGTTCAAATTATTCGTCACGCGAATCACATCGCTTGCGATGGTTTGTAGCTTGACGCTATTGATTGCTCCACCTGCCAACGCACAAAAACGTGGCAGCTCAAGTATTTCTTCCAAGTTGACGCAACTTGTGAATCAGCGGAGTAACATTCGCGTACTTTCGGCCTTTATAGAAGTGGTTGATACGCCTTCAAAATCTACGGTTGAGATATTACGAGACAACAAACGTCAGGCCATCGGCACGATTGTCGATGCGGATGGGTTGATTTTGACCAAGGCCAGTCAAGTAAATCTTGTGATGCTAAAGGGAGAACTGGCCCCACTTGTTTGCAAGCTGGCCAACAATGATCGGCATGAAGCGAAGATCGTTTCAATCAACAAAGAGTACGATTTGGCACTGCTTAAAATTGATGTCAAACGGCTTGATCCAATTCGATTCACGCTACAGGAAGACCCGATGGTTGGCGCCGTTTTGGCGAGCACAGCTCTGGGAGACAAACCACTGGGGATCGGAGTCATGAGCGCGGCTTCACGAACCATTAAACAAAGTCGACCGATGATCGGCGTTCAGCTTAAAGATATAGTCGATGGAGCCAGAGTTGAAAGTATCGTCTCTGGTTCAGCAGCAAAAAAAGCGAAATTGAAAATTGGCGATGTGATTGTCAAAATTGACATGAAACAGATCAAAGATACTCAAACATTAATCAGCACGATCAAAGAATATCAACCTGGCGACATTATTCGCCTGCTTGTGAAGCGTGGCGAAGAGCAGCTTGAATTACTTTGCACCTTGGGCGAATACTCCAGCGGCCCAAATCAAGCCCGGCACGAGTTTCAGAATCACCTAGGAGGCAAGTTAAGCAGCCGCCGCAGTGGTTTCCCGATGGTCTTTCAGCACGACACTTTCCTGAACCCCGAAGATTGTGGCGGCCCGTTAGTCGATTTAGATGGCAACGCCGTGGGAATCAACATCGCCCGCGCTGGACGTGTGGCCAGCTATGCCATTCCGGCCAAGGTGCTGCCAGAGCTGATTGCCAAGTTAATGTTAGATGCCGAGTCTAGTGAAGTTTCGACATCTAGCGAATAAGTACCTAGTTGCAGTATAATGAAGCTGAAAGAGAAATTCACTTTGGCTTGTTGTAACGGAATACTGAGATGACTGAAAATAAAGAAAAACTTCGCAGCACATTAGAAGAACTGCGTAACGAACTAAAGTCGATTGAGCAGCTTGACGATGCCACGCGAGAACTACTGGAAAACACCGCAGAGCAACTGAACGATGCCCTGCATCAAGACAGTCAAGAGATGCTAGAGCATCCTTCTTTGACCGAAAATCTATCCAAGGCGACCGACGACTTTGAAGAGTCACACCCTGCCTTGACTCGCATCATCGGCAACATTGTCGATATTCTGGGGAATAGTGGGCTGTAAATTCAGCCTCTGGAATTACTGCACAGTTCGGGCTGAATTACCTGTTGCAGATCCACTGCCAGATGTGGGGCTGAGATCGTTGATCGTGGTGGTCGACGGATCGACAATTTCGAGAATTAAGTAAGGCAGATCGCTACCCCCTGGATTATTACCCACGGCGATGATTTTGAAGGCCAGTAGTCCACGACGCTGCCCCTTGGCGTTGACTTGTGGGGTACTTCCGTTCATGTCGAGCGTACTAACATCGCTCTCAAAAATGGGGCTAATATGAACAAAATCTGGATCTACAAACGTGCTATAGATACTGTCGTCGGTGATTGGGGCAACCCCTCGTAGTGGATCCAGTTGATTCAGGATGGACGACTTATCTGTTCCCCATTTAGATGAATCTCCGCCTGATTCGCTATACATCACGAAGTCTCTGAAGTCTTCGGCTGATGTGAACGGGAAATCAGGGTTATCGATATCGAACAATCCAGCGTCGTTATTATCATAGTCCGTCCCTTGCCCGGTTGGGAGAGTGAGCTGAGCGCCTGCGGGTATGTCTAAGAAGTTGTCTTCCCAGCTCCAGTCTGAATCTCCATAATTTTTTCCATCATTAAAGCCACGTGCGGTCACAAGCTCCTCTGCATCTCGTCCAATTGCGTTTGCTAAGTTTTCAATTGAAGTAATGTCCTTGTCAATCATTTCATCATCAATCAAAAATCTGGTGCCAATTCCTGCCCTTTTTGAAATGAGAGCAATTGAAGTTGCACTTACATCGGTTTCTGACATGCCAGAAAACACGCCCAAGAATAGAGATAAGGAATTGTTATTAGCCGAGCTACGCCTTGCGGTGACACGAACAGCATCCGCATCCGCGACAGCACTCGTTGTGAAAAATTCGGAATCTTCATTCCACGTTCCAAACTCCACATCTTCATTTGCCACAATGCCATCCGTATTATTCAGATTAAATCCGCCAATCAATTTTGCTTTGGCCAAAGCCGCTTCACCATTTGGAAGTTCCTCGGCTGCTGCCAGTGCTGCACTATCGGCAGCACCTTGAAGTCTTGATCGGGTAAGACTGATATATCCAATATCAATGGCAAAAGCTGCCAAGCCGAGCAGTACAGGCAGCAACACGGCAATCAAAACTAGAATACTGCCGCTGCGTTGATCAAAGCCACGCTGTTTATTGGTTGCTGTACGCATTGCTTTTACCTCTGTGAAATTCTCGAATTTCTATTCTTGCCGCTGCATCACTGCATAACACGAAATCGATTGAGACTCTAACCCTAAAATGTTTGTCGCAAATGCGAAATCACCGATGTCCATCGACACAATGACTCGAATGGCTTTTCCATTCTCATTAATACTCAAGTTCTGCACTTGGTATAGTTCCTCGCCTTGGCTGTTCAAACAAGAGATTCGAGAGGAGACCGCAGCAGAGTCTACTCCCACGGAATTGCTCAAAGCAACTTGAATGGCCGCTTCGACATCTGCATTTGTACTATCTGCACGGGCAGCAACTCGGACGCCTTCTCGAGCGACATTGTGAAGTGTTTGAGCACCATAGACATACCAACCGAGTTCCGATGTACCTAAAATTAGTAGTACCAGAAATGGAAGAAGTACGGCAGTTTCAATAACCGCCATTCCTTTTCGACTAGATGCACTCGATTGGTTCTTCATGGGTTGTTACTCACGCGTATAGGTGATCTTAGACCTTAAGTTCACTTCGGAAAGTGACCCACCAAAGTTGGGCCAAAAACTATCTTTCATCGCCATCGACACCGAAACACTCACGGTGTCACCCGCTGATAACGAACCCAATGTCGCTGGATCGATTTCTATCGAAACAGCATCAGGGTTGAGTCCCCCTCTTCGCAACCGATCTTCAACGGCAGAAATAACACTTTCATCCGTCATGACATGAGAAAGCGATGCCCTCCGCCCGCCTTCGCTGGCAGCGGTAATCAATGTGTTCTGTATCATCACTAAACCAAAACAGACAATCCCACTAAACAGCATGGTAAGGACGATAGGAAAAACGATAGCAAATTCAACAAGAGTGACTCCTCTGCGAGATGAGGACGCCCTGCGTCGAGATATACGATGTCGAATATTAGTGTTTTGATAAGAAAGCATCATAATCCTGCCCTACATTACTGAAAGGAAATTCAAGGATCAAATTACCCATAATTAAACACTAGGTCACAAAACCAACCTAGGCAAACAGGTTTTGTAGGAAATAAGAGAATTACGGCCAGGGTGCTCGATGGTTGCTGCAGTGCGTGGGCTTAAAGCCCTGTCATAGAAACTGTTTATGACGATGGATTCTCGGCAGGAGGCGTCCCTTCGTCTGGCTCGGAATCAGCCACCGGTGATTCCGTCTCCGCAAGCAAAGCCTTGGCTTCTTTGTACGCCAGCCATAGAATCAGGTCATCGTGGTTGGCATCGCCTGCGAGGGGGTTCTTTTGATAGGCGGGCAGCGGTTTTATTTTCGCTTCGGCTTGTGTGAACAGCGTGCGGGCTTCGTCTGGTTTGCCTTGTTGGAAGAGACTCATTGCACGATAGAAGTTAGCGGTGCCCTTGATAGTCCCGTTATCCAGAATTTCGGCAGCGGTACTGAGGCCATTGTCGGCCTTGGCGTAGTGGCCACTGCGGTATTCGGCCATGCCAAGGCACACTTGAAAGTAGGGCAGTAGATCCTTTTTTTCGGGTCCAATTTCAACAGCACGCTGGGCAAGGGCGAGAACAGTTGCTCTCATCTCGTCATTCGAGATGGGGGAGATGCAACTAATCTTGGCAACTCTCTCAAAGTCCTCAGGTTTTGTGGCTTCTTTAGCCCACTTCAACATTCGCACTCTCGTGGCCAGATACTCTGCGTCTTTACTGAACCAGACCTGTAAAGCGGCGACTCTCATGGCCAGAAATGTGTCTTCGGGCTTGATTGTTGAGTACTCCTCCCGCAGTTGTGTTGCCTCTTCCATGCGACCAGCATAGCCATAGAAATTCGCCACATCAAGCATCGTCTTGAGGGTGGCGGAGTGCCCTGGACCCAAAACCTTACGGCGAAGTTTCAGTACCTCTTCTCGTATCTCTAACGACTCTTCCTGGCGACTGGTTTCGGCATAGGAATACGCCAAGTCCTGCATCGAGTCGAGGGTTTGTGGGTGTTCTGTCCCCAAAACCTTACGGCGAAGTTTTAGTGCCGCTTCTCGCATCTCCAACGCTTCCTCCTGGCGACCGGTTTTTGCGTAGGAATCCGACAGGCCCAATATCGCCCGGACTGTGGCAGGGTGCTCAGGGCCTAGTACCTTACGGCGAAGTTCCAGCACCATTTCTTGCATCTCCAACGCCTCATCTTGGCGATCAGTCTTGCCGTAGGAAACCGCCAGGTATTGCATTGCCGTGAGGGTGTCGGGGTGTTCCAGACCAAGAGTAACGAAGTAGTGCTCCTTCACCTCCTCTCGTAACAGCATAGCCTGCTGAGATAGGCCGAGAGCCTGATAGGTATGTCCAAGAGTGGCTTGTAACCTGGCCCGTTGGTCGGGCTGGTCGGCTAGATCGGTTTCCAGTTTCTTCGCGGCGGTGTCGAGCGTTTCGGCCACGGTAATGGTACGACCGTCTCGGGCTGGGTCAGGGCTTTGGAAGACATCGCCGAGAAACTTGGAAATCTCTTCTGCCTGTTTTCGAGCCAGTTCTTTTGCATCGCGTTCTGCGGCAACTTGCACCAACGTTTCGGCCGTCTTTTTCTCCGCCGTGGTAGCCCGAGTGGCTTCTGCTTTGGCAGTGTTTCTGCCTCTAACGCACGGGCTGCTTCGACTTTGGCCTCTCCTTCGGCGGTGGCTGCGCGAACCGCTTCATTTCTCGCCAATGTTTCTGCG